>CAZQCI010000001.1:0-83113 GCA_964592255.1 uncultured Nitrospiraceae bacterium
AAGCTCAGCACAATTCCTGCAAAAGCCCAATCCTTGTCGACATGCCCTGGAGATGATTTGGATATTGATTTCGGAAGTTAATAACTTACTTTACACTGTTGTCATTCCCGCGAAAGTGGAAATCCATCTTTTGAAGAACTCTGGATCCCCGCTTTCGCGGGAATGACAATTTTATCGGCTCAATTACGTAAAGTAAGTTAAGAAATCGCTTTTTTATACGCGTTAAAATACTCTTGAATCTGTTGAGGAGGAACTACTTTAAAACGGAAGTTAATATTTTCAGTAGCCGAAAATTCTGCTGCTGCCTTCATAAATTCATCAAAAGGACCTTCAGGATTTTCCAAGCATTCAAGCTCAATACATACGGGTTTTCCTTTGTATTGGGGATACTGCTGCACGAAAAAACCATCCAGCACATAAGATAAATAGCTATCTACTTTATTCTGCAATTGTGTGAGATGAGCGCGCAACAAATGAGCCTGTGTAGTCCATGGCCTAGGCTCAACCATTAATAAAACTACCTCGCCTGTTTGTTGATCCACACGGATTAAATCAACTATTTTAGGATTATCCACTCCAGGTTTTTGAATGGGGATTTCACTCATATTTTTTACTCAGCTAAAGGCAGAAAGA
Organism: uncultured Nitrospiraceae bacterium; assembly: GCA_964592255.1. Classification (GTDB taxonomy): domain Bacteria; phylum UBA10199; class UBA10199; order UBA10199; family SBBF01; genus CAZQCI01. The sequence continues at coordinate 634 of CAZQCI010000001.1, forward strand.
CCTGAAAACGAGAACCCGCACCTTCGGAAGATTGAACGGTAAGACTCCCTTGATGCAAATCCACAATTTCTTTACAAATGGTTAAACCTAAACCTGTACCTTTATAACCCTCCCCTTTCGCACGTCCCAATTGCACAAACTTATCGAAGAGATGGGGAATTTTATCAGCAGGAATACCAGCGCCATCATCTACAACTTCAAGCAAGACACCCATCGAATGCACTTGGGCTTCCAGAGACACTTTGCTTTTCGCAAAGCGCAAAGCATTATCGATAAGATTAAAAAAGAGACGTCGCAGGACATCCCCATCCGCTTGAATAAGTGGCAAGTTTTTGGGGAAATTACCAACCAAACTCAGCTTTTTTTCTTGGGCCATAGGCTGGAAACCTTGCAACGCTTCTGTCAACACCGGAATCAAATCAAGAGGCCCAAGGTGAACAATCGCCTTACCAGAACCTAAACGGGCTAATTCCAATAAATCGCTGACTGTTTTCCCTAATCGGTCAACCTGAGTGGCCATAGTTTCTGCAATATGCTTTTGTTTGTCATTAAGCGGGCCAGCTACCCCCTCTATCAGATTATGAATCGAGCCTCCCAAAATAGTGAGTGGCGTACGCAATTCATGGGCCACAGTATTAGCAAAATTATCTTTCATTTCTTCCAAACGTTTACGTTCAATCGCATAACGTATGGCACGTATTAAGGTCTTTCCCTCAAAATGACCTTTCACCAAATAATCCTGAGCCCCCATTGCGACCATCTTCAATCCAATGTTTTCTTCCAAATAAGATCCTGTTAAAACAATCACGGGCATTGCAGGAATTTTCTTATTTATTTTTTCAAAAGTCCCCACTCCGTCACTATCAGGTAATGATAAATCTGTAAGGGCTATATCAATCTCACCTTCTTCTAGCTTTTCTAAGGCTTTAGACACGCGATCACAGTGAGTAATTTCAAATTGTGAACTGCCAAAACTTTGAAGAGCTTCTTGAACTAAAAGAGCGTCTCCAGGATTATCTTCAATTAAAAGAATTTTTAGTTTTTTTTCAGGAATTTGACTCATAAAACTCAGGAATGTGGAGGCAACTTAACAATTGCAAACCAAAACTCCTCAATCTGCTGCACCACTTTCAAAAATTCACCAAAATCAACAGGTTTGGAAATAAAACAATTAGCATGAGCATCATACGTCTTTACAATATCTTCTTCAGCTTTGGAAGTCGTGAGGATGATCACGGGAATTCTTCTTAATTTGGGATCCGATTTAATTTCCAAAAGTGTTTCACGGCCATCTTTCCTCGGAAGATTCAAATCAAGCAAAACAAGGTCAGGCTCCAATGCATTGGCATACTTTCCTTCTTTTCTTAAAAACTCCAAGGCCTCTACTCCATCCCCTACAACTTGGAGTCTATTCCCTAAACGGCTTTCCAAAAAGGCTTCTTGAGTTAAACGAACATCGCCAGGATTGTCTTCAACCAACAAAATTTCAATGGGCTTAGTATGATTCATAGTTTAAATGTAAACCTTTCTTTGAAAACCGATTATATGTTTTTCTTTATCAAAAAAATAACAATTACGCCGTAGCAAGACTAAATACAAAAGTGGTTCCTTGGCCAGGAGCGCTCTCCACGCTTATTTTTCCTCCATGCTTCTCAACAATTTTTTTACAAATGGCAAGGCCAATACCTGTGCCGGGATATTCTTCTCGAGTATGAAGCCTTTGAAAAATGACAAAAATTCTTTCTGCATATTGAGGGTCTATTCCAATACCGTTATCCTTAACGGAAAAATACCAACGACCTTCTTTTAACTCTGCAGAAACATGAATAGCAGGAATAGCATTACCTCTAAACTTTATAGCATTACCCACAAGATTCTGCAAAAGACTAATGAGTTGAACCATATCTCCTTTGACCATGGGCAATGCAGAGTGCGTAATAACGGCTCCAGACTCTTGTATCGCCACCTGCAAATTTAAAAGCGTTTTATTATATATATCTTGAAAATCAACAGACTTGAACTCCTGACTCTTTCTACCCACACGTGAGTATTCTAAAAGAGCATGAATAAGTTGTTGCATCCTCTTAGCACCATCAACGGCGTAATGGATATATTCCATAGCTTGTTGATCCAATCGGTCTTGATATTTTTTAGCGAGCAACTCTGTAAATGAAGCAACCATACGTAAAGGCTCTTGCAAATCATGAGAAGCAATATAAGCAAATTGTTCCAACTCTGTATTTGACTCCATTAAAGCCTGACTTTTATCCCTTAACACATTACGAGAATCATTTAAGTCTTCTAACAAACTAAGCATAATGGTATTTTGCTTTTCGTAGTTTTGATTGGCTTGTTTAAGATATTCATTGTTTTGCTGCACTACTTGAGTTCTTTCCTCCTGAATTTTTTTAACCATCTCCACACCATCTTGAATTTTTGCATTGGCCTCCATCAGCCACCTAGCAGCAACAATAATAAATAAAATAAAAACAACAATCATCACGGTAACAAAAAGAGCTAGCCCAAACCGAGCATCATAAAGACCTGTATCCTCTCCTAACATTCTCAACCAACCAACCAGTAAAGGTAAAAGGATTGATAAAGGAAAAAAACGACGAGCCAAAACGCCACCTAGATTATCACGGGACAGCACTTTCACTATTCCACGAGCAGGTCTAGACAAAGCAATACCCATCGATAAGGCTAAAACACCACAAGAAGTATGAAAAGCCATACTCGTATAAGCACTGAGCGCATAAAGATTTTTAATACCGTATAAATAACCAATACATGACAAGAGAGCGATCGCTCCCCCTACAAGACAAAGATACTGAGCGAGATAAAAGCCGTTTTTAGTTTCTAGGTCTAAAGTCAAAAGTGCCAAACTGAGACAAATAAAAACAAGGGCAGTTTGAGGTGCCATACGCCCGGGAATCACCATACCTTTATGGGAATCTACAAAAAAAAGCTGATCAATGTGTAGGTCCCAACCAAAAACATATTGGGAGAAAGTCAACAGAGCCAACAACAAGACCAAGCAGGCACAGAGACGAGCGAAAAAAAACCTTGTTTTAGAAACAGGCAAACGAAGAAGAAATAAAGACACGCCACTTAAACTAAAGCAAATGGCGGTATTCGCTTTCATGCTATTCCAATGTGGCAAAACACTTTTTAAATACTCATTATTAAAAACCCAACCTAATAAAACCAATACGCCTAAAGCTGTAACCAAAATAGATAAAGCTAGAGAAAAATTTAAAAAGCGATTGACGACCCTTTGATTCATGTTCCCCCTCTGGTTTTCTTCAATTCTTCTTTCAACTCCAAAATACGCTCTTCACGCCCAAACATAACTTTATTCAGCCTCTCCATTTCTTCCACTTTAATTCTCAATTTCTCTTCAGCTTGATGCGTTTCAACAAACTGTGTTTGAAGTTTTTTATTCATCTCTTCCAACTCATGAGTCCGTTCTTCCACCAACTCTTCTACGCGAGTAGTACGACCAACAAAAATCAACAAGAACCCCCCTAAAAGCCCTGTAAACAAAAGACCGCCCGTCAGAACAATCCATGAAACCCAAGACCGATGCGATGCCTGATAAGTAGACAAAAGATCATAGGCCAGCAACCAAGACCGACCTGCCACTTCTATGGTAGCCAACTTCTGAAAAATACTTTTAGGGCTTTGATCCATTAGAAGATCGTCATTATAAATTAAAAAATGAGATGAGGGATCGGTGATATCATCAACGGTAATTTTAATTCCTTCCTTATCTAGGCCGGACAAAAAACTTTTCAACATGGTTTTAAGATTAAAAATCCCTGTAGCAAAACCAAGGAGATGCTCTCTACGATCTTCAACCGTATCAATAAGAGATTTGTTTTTATAAATGGGTAAAAAAACCAAAAGACCAACCTGATTACCCTTTTCTTCTTGAATTAAATGCACCGGAGGAGTGGCAATCATTTTATTATCATCACAAGCACGCCACAAACTATCGGCTTTCTCAGGGTCAGAAAGGAGATCAAACCCAAAGGCTAACTTATTCGCTAGAAAAGGCTCTATGTAATCGACAACAACATATTCCGACTTATTTGGAACCGTTACAAAACTACCTTGTCTATCCTCTTGTTTAATAGAAAAGCTAGAGATCCCCTCCTTCTCACGAATCTTTTTTTCAAAAGGCAATCTCTCTACCTCTCGAACATAGCGATTAAAACTTAAAGCATGAACCCCCGGATGACGCGCTAAAATATGAGAGACAAAATCATGAAACTCATCCCGTTCAACTTCTTGAGAAGCAGAATAAAAACTTTCAATGGAATACAGGCTTTCTAAATTATCGGTTAATTTTTCTTTGATTGCCTGCTGAATACGGTCGACTCTAATTTGAAATTGTAGATCCAATTGCTTCTGATCCCAATGACGTGTCCATAAAAACAAGCTGACAAACAACGTCACCATCAATAGAAAAGGAAGAAAAATAAAAAGGATATGCCGTTTACTGGCTTTACCTTTGAACATGAGCATTATAGGGGCCACCAACACAACCCCAATGGCATCCCCAACCCACCAAGTCCACCAGCTATAAAAGTAATCTTCGGTAGAAATTTTGTGTAGCAACCACAAGACACTCACCCCACACGTAGGACTGACAACACAAGCCACAAATCCCCCTAAAAGAATAATGGCTATAACTCCTTGATCTTCGGACAAAGACTCCATTTTTTTGACGGAGGAACGAATTAAAAAGTATCCCACTACCGTTTGCAAAGCCGCACCTAAGGCAATGCCCAGCGGTGGCAAAACTGACCACAGAAAAGTAGTTGAAGTTGTAAGGTCAAGAGATGTCCAAAGATTACTGAAAAAAGAACCCAGCAGAACGCCTACCCAAACCCCTTCTCCCCACCACAAAAGAAAACCTAACGCAAAACCAGCTGCCGGCCAAACAGGAGTGGCATAACCGGGAGGAATGGCCAAAAACAAGGAGAGTTTGGCCACCGTTAAATAACAAACCGCAACGATGAGTGTTTTTTTTAACACAGCAAAAAGTGGTTGAATTTTATACTATTTCCTAAACTTATTAAAGTTTTTTCACCATTGCCCCCCAGCCGGCTTCCTGATAGGCATAAAGCCTTATGGAAAACAAAGCCGTCAGCGTCCGTTTTATTTCTTTAGGATGCGCTAAAAACTTAGTTGACTCTGAAATCATGCAAGGGCTGATGAAACGAGAGAACTTTAAAGTCGTTAACGGTCCCAGTGATGTGGGAGTCGTCAATACATGTGGCTTTATCGAAGCTTCCAAGCAGGAATCCATCAACACAATTTTAGAATTGGGTGAAGAAAAGAAGAAAGGGAACCTAAAACTACTCATTGTAGCAGGCTGTTTATCACAACGTTACGCCGAAGAACTGCCACAACTCATGCCGGAAGTGGATGCTTTTATCGGAACTGGGGATTTTCAAGGGCTCACTAAAGTGGTACGCGAAAAATTATCAGGAACCGCCGAGAGAAACTTCATACGCAAGCCGACGATGGAACTACCAAGCATGGATTTACCACGCGTGCATTCCACCCCTTCCCATTATCGCTATTTAAAAATCTCTGAAGGTTGCTCTCATCACTGTTCGTTCTGCACCATTCCGTTAATGCGCGGAGGCCTTAAAAGCCGAACCGTGGAAGATGTTTTAAACGAAATGAGAGAAGGAGTATCCGTTGGAGTTAAAGAATTTAATTTGATCGGCCAGGATTTAAATGAATATGGCCGAGACCTTCCAAAGCGTGATAGCCTTTTTAATCTATTATCTCAGATGGAAAAAATTGAAGGGGATTTTTGGATCCGTCTGCTCTACATGTATCCCCTTCAATTTCCGGATAAGCTGATTGGACTGATTAAAAACCACCCCCACATCATTCCTTATGTCGACATCCCACTTCAACACATCAATGATCGGATTTTAAAGTCGATGGAACGCGGTTCTTCCAGCCGTTATATTCATCGACTCTTGGAAAAACTAAAAAAAGAAATCCCGGATATTGTACTACGAACCACTTTCATTGTCGGCTACCCCGGAGAGACGGACGCGGAATTTGGCGAACTGGTGCAATTTGTACGGGAAATGGAATTTGACCGTTTAGGCGTTTTTACCTATTCACACGAAGAAGGAACAAAATCAGCTACTCTTGGAAAACAAATCTCTCAAAAAATAAAAGAAGAACGACGCGAAACTTTGATGCTGACACAACAAAATATCTCATTACAAAAAAATAAAAAATTAATAGGCAAAGAATTTGATGTTTTATACGAAGGCCCTGTCGCCGAAGAAGAAAAATCCCCCGGCGTCATTGGAGTGGGTCGTTACTACGGCCAAGCTCCCGAAATAGATGGAGAGACCCTCATCACTTCCGACGACCTGTCTCTAAAACCAGAAATAGGAAAAAAATTTAAAGTTCAAATTACTGAAGCCAGAGAATATGATTTAGTTGGAAAAATAAAAACATCCGGACATGTCTATTAATCTCCCAAGGCCCGGCTGATTTCATCCGCTTTTTCCTCAAAGTTATCGTAGGTCACAAAAATGGGTTTTCCAAACACCACACGCACTTTTGAAAACGGCACTGGAATTCTTTTTCCATCCCACGACGGCCAAATGAAGTAACGAGACATCTCAAAGCGAATGGGAACAACAGGCACTCCTGACTGGGCCGCTATATGCAAAATACCTTTTTTCAAAATATGAGGCGGACCATAAGGACCATCCGGCAACATAGCTGTGGAATATCCTTCTTTTAATTTCGTCACCAAACGGTCGGCGGCTTCCCTACCTTGGTTACCGGTAGAACCTAAGATCACACCTTCCACACCTACTAAGCGCAACAAGACATGAATGGGCTTCATGTAAGCGGCGGAATGATTCAGCCAGAGATGTGGCTTGGTATGTTTCAAAAAACAAATGAAATACAAAGTAGCATACTGATGCCACACAGCTAAAATAGCCTGAGGCATAGCTTCCGCTTCTTCACGGCCTTCATAACGAATACGACACGTCACGTAGAGAAAAGTATAAGAAAAGAATAAGAATAGACCTACCCCATAACCATACAGCAGAAATAAAGGCTTGCCATACCACGGGATATTGTCGACACGGTATTTCATCAAGGATGAATCATTTTAAAACTATTAACCACTTTAAATAAACCTTCTTTCTTTTTATCAAAAGATGATCTTAAAGCCCATCCCAACAGTTGATGATAATACCCAGAGGTTTCTAAAACCGTATAGACATAACCCACCTTCAAACCTTTAACCGTTCCAAAAACAAGAGTCTGTTTAGCTGGAATACCATTAATAAAAAGGTCTCGTGTTCCTCCTTCAGACAATGAAGCATCAGAAACGGTTTTGAGAAAACTATCAAGTGACACTTGGGAAAACTTATCAAAAGACATGTCGGTAAAATCAGCTTTATTTTCATCCAAACAAATCAAATAAAGCCCGTCAGAAAGATTTTGGGCTTCTAGTTCCGCCTTTTCATTGAGGGAGCCCGTAGGTGCCGCGCGCCAGCCAGAAGGCAAATCAACAGAGACGACACCGTCGGAACTGCGCAAAATAAGACTTTCCGACTTATCAATCTCCGAAAAGCCATGACAAGACAGCAGAAGTAAACTTAAGACAAAGCAATAGCTTCTAAAAAAATGGCGCATCTCCCCCCCCCTCTTGTAAGTGCGTCAATTTTATTTACCTAGCTGACGAATATAAGCAACAACGTTAGCTATATCCGCGTCAGTCAACATCGATCCCCAAGGGGGCATAGACGCCGAAAGACCTGCCGCCGCCCCACCTTCCTTAATGACTTTAGCTAAATCGGCATCCGTTTTCTTGGCCATGTAGGCTGTGTCACGAAAGTTACGTGGTTTGGGGGTTAAAGCTGCGGCTGCTGCACCATCTCCAAGCCCAGTAGGGCCATGACAGGTGACACACAAAGTATCGTACTTTGCCTTACCAGCCACAGCATCACCTGCAGCGGGTGAGGCTACTTGGGCCTTTACGGAAAAAGAGGCCAACAACAACAGAGGTAAGAATAGTTTTTTCATAAATTTCCTTTCTTAAAAGTGACTATGTAATTAAAAATCTACATTTTCAAACAATTTTTTCTGGACATAACTCTGACGCCTAATGTAAAAGAGCACAAAAATTTCTGAATGACCATTCATTTCGAATAAACGTAACAAATTAACTTAAGGGACACGGTGCTATCCTCCTTCGAATATAAAATTTTGAAACTCATCGGCCTTCTTCTCCTTATTGGTCTTGGCGGTGCCGCTCTTTTTATTAACCAAATTGGCAACAACATTGGTTATGCTCCTGAACAACCTTTAGGCTTTAGCCATAAAATCCATGCTGGGGATAATAAAATTCCTTGTATGTATTGTCACTCCAATGTGGATCAATCACGCCATGCCACAGTACCCGGCTTAAGCGTTTGTATGAATTGCCACACCGCCGTTAAGACCGAAAGCCCTCTCATCAAACAGCTTCAAGAGCACTATAAGAATAACGAAGCGCTTGAATGGACCAAGGTGCATGATGTGGCCGACTTTGTCTTCTTTAATCATAAACGACATATCGCCCGTGGAGTGGCTTGCGAAACCTGCCATGGAGATGTGGCTTCTGAAAGTCGTGTCGAGCAGAAAAAGAGTCTCGATATGGGATTTTGCATTAAATGTCATCGGGCCAATAAGGCGCCGACAGATTGTTATACTTGTCACAACTAATTGATTGAACGTTATGGGACAAAATAAGAAATATTGGGGAAGTTTAGAAGAACTCCACGAAACACCGGAATTCCTTGAAAACCAAGGGAAGGAATTCTTAACGCCCCCTCCGGAGCAATCGATTACCAGCATGGAACGGCGATCCTTTCTTAAAGTCATGGGGGCAGGCTTGCTCATGGCCTCGCTGCAAGGGTGTCGCAAACCGGTCGAAAAAATTATTCCTTACGTCAACCGGCCTGAAGAAATTATTCCCGGAGTCGCTAATTGGTATGCCTCCACATGTTCAGAATGTTCCGCAAGCTGCGGTTTAGTAGTAAAAACCCGTGAAGGGCGCCCTCTTAAAGTGGAAGGAAATAAGATCCATCCTTTAAGTCAAGGAGGCCTTTGTGCTCAAGGACAAGCCTCTGTTATTGGGTTGTACGATCCCCATCGTTTGAAAGGTCCTGTTAAAGTTAGTCAAGGCCAAACCACTGATGTTTCTTGGACAGAAGCCGATAATCAAGTAAAGGCATCGCTAGATAAAGCAAAGACTGGCGGCCAAGTAGCCATTCTCTCGGGTGTAGTTACAAGCCCTAGTACAACAAAGCTGATTAAGGATTTTTTGGCGAATTATCCAGGTGGGCGCCATGTGGCCTATGATGGAGCTGTTCCTGAAGAAATTGCTTTAGGACAAGAGTTAGCTTACGGACAAAAAATAACTCCTCACTATCGTCTCGATAAGGCCGATGTGGTTGTGTCGTTTGGTGCCGACTTCCTCGGCACTTACCTTTCTCCTGTTGAGTTTTCAAAAAACTTCTCTGCTGGACGTCGTGCCGATAACGGCAGAATGTCACGCCTGATCTGCATTGAACCCGCACTAACCCTCACAGGAAGCAATGCTGATGAATATTTTCCTGTAGCCCCTGGGGACGAATTAAAAATAGCACTGGCTTTAGCCAATGACATTATCGTCCGCAATAAAATTGGATCGGCAGGAAGTGCCGAGGCTGCTTCGTTAATATCTAGCTATACTATTGAAAAAGTTGCGGATGAAACAGGTATTTCTGTTGAGTCTTTAAAAAAGATTTCGGCCCTCCTCATACAATCTCGTGGCAAAGGACTCGTATTGGGAGGTCCTATCAAAGGGAAAAACGCCCTTGCCCTTCAAGTAGTCACTAACTTACTCAATTCGGCTCTTGAAAACGACGGGGCTACCATTGACTACAGCCGTCCTTCCCATCAGGCTGATAGTTCTTTTAGTGATTTAGCCACTTTAGTGGAAGATATGAAAGCCGGTAAAATTTCCACATTACTCATTTATAAAACAAACCCGGTTTATTCTCTTCCCGCTTCATTAAAATTTACAGAAGCCTTAAGTCATGTGTCGATGGTCATCAGTTTTGCTGACCGCGTAGATGAAACAGGATTGCTTGCTCATATTCTTTGTCCAGATTCTCATGCTATGGAATCTTGGAACGATGCCTCTCCTCAGTCAGGAGTTTACAGCTTGTTTCAACCCACAATACGTCCATTGTATCAAACTCGTGCCTTTCAAGAGTCTTTATTGCTGTGGATGGGTTCAACCACAAGCTGGCATGACACTATTCAAAATTATTGGAAGCAATTTATTTATCCCACATCTTCGGGAGTCACCTTTGACGCATTCTGGTTAGATCTTCTTCAAAATGGTGTTTACACAACACCCGCTAATGGGAACACAGGCGGACGCACTTTCAAAGCAAGCGCCTTAAAAACACTACCATCAACTTTAAAAACAGCAGATTTATCTTTTTCACTTTATCCTTCAGTTAAGCTCGGTGATGGCTCACAGGCAAATAACGCGTATTTGCAAGAGTTGCCTGACCCTCTTTCTAAAATTACATGGGATAACTATCTTGCCATTTCTCAAAGTGTCGCTGAAAAATATTCTCTTAGCGAAGGAGATTTTGTCCTCGTACAAACTGAAACAACGACATCTGAGCTACCCGTTCATATTCAACCAAAAATGAATGGGCATTCCATTATGGCTGCCATTGGTTATGGCAGAACATCTGCAGGACCTGTAGGTAATAATATTGGTGTAAACGTTTATCCGTTCCAAAAAATAGAAAATAATTTTGTGGAATGGAGTTTGCCAGTGACTTCTTTTTCAAAAACAGGATCCCGCGCTATCTTTTCGACAACTCAAGGCCATCAAAGCATGGAAGGCCGATCCATTGTTCAGGAAGCTACTTTTGAAGAGTTTAAAAAAGATCCTCATGCTGGGGCCGAACATACAGAACCCAACCCTACCCTTTGGCCGCTTCATGAGTATAAAGGTTACCGCTGGGGTATGGCCATCGATCTCAACGCCTGCACGGGTTGCAGTGGTTGCGTCATAGGCTGCCAAACGGAAAATAATATCCCGGTTGTTGGTAAAGACCAAGTTTTTATGGGGCGTTTCATGCATTGGTTGCGCATTGATCGTTATTTTGAAGGCGTTGACAGCACCAATCCCAATGTCGTCTACCAACCCATGCTTTGTCAGCAATGTGAAAACGCTCCTTGCGAAACGGTATGCCCTGTTTTAGCCACCATGCACAATGAGGAAGGGCTAAATGTTCAGGCTTATAACCGCTGTGTTGGAACACGCTATTGTGCCAACAACTGCCCCTACAAAGTACGTCGTTTTAACTTTTTAGATTTTTGGAAAGATTTAACACCTCCTGAAAACTTGCGCTTAAATCCAGATATCTCTACTCGTAGCCGCGGGGTGATGGAGAAATGTAATTTCTGCATGCAACGTATTCGTGAAGGAAAAGATCGTGCTAAAGATTATGGTCGCTCTGTATTGGATGGAGAAATCAAAACAGCTTGCCAACAGAGCTGCCCCACTGATGCGATTGTATTCGGTAATATCAATGATCCGGATAGCCTAGTATCTAAATTGAAGAAATCTCCTCGGGGCTATCATGTTTTGGAAGAACTTAATGTCAAACCTCAGGTGACTTATTTAAGGAAGCTGAGGAATACGTAAAATTAACAAGGCTCTATTCCCGTCCGCCTAGCTTGCGGAGGAATCCAGCCTTCAAAATTACTGGATCCCCGCCTATGCGGGGATGACTAGATAATATGGAAATTCAAGGAAATACTCTCATTAAAGAGCCATTAGTCAATCCTGCACGGAATTATTCCGATGTAAATGAGGATGTATGCAGGCCATTGGAAACTTTTCCAACCGTTAAATGGTATGCCGCTTTCACAATCGCCGCTATGATGGCCTTGCTTGGCGGTTATTGCCTTTTTCAACTAGTTACAAAAGGTATTGGAGTGACTGGTTTAAATAACCCTGTAGGCTGGGGAGCTTTCGACATCACTAATTTCGTATTCTGGATTGGTATTGGACATGCAGGAACTCTCATTTCAGCCATCCTGTTCTTGTTCCGTCAAAAGTGGAGAACCGCCATTAACCGTTCAGCGGAAGCAATGACTATTTTTGCCGTGATGACAGCTGGAATTTTTCCAGCCATCCATACCGGTCGTCCTTGGTATGATTTTTGGTTATTTCCCTACCCCAACCAACGTCAATTGTGGGTTAATTTCCGTTCCCCCTTAGTTTGGGACGTGTTTGCCGTATCCACCTACTTCACCATTTCACTTTTATTTTGGTACACAGGTTTAGTACCTGATTTTGCTTCCGTACGTGACAGAGCTAAGAATAAAATCCGCAAATTGATTTACACAATCCTTTCTCTCGGATGGCGTGGTGAAGCACGACATTGGAACCATTATGAAATGGTTTACATGTTACTTGCCGCCCTCAGTACACCTCTCGTGCTTTCAGTGCATAGCGTGGTCAGCTTTGACTTTGCTACTTCCGTTTTACCTGGCTGGCATACAACCATTTTCCCTCCTTACTTTGTGGCTGGAGCCATTTTTTCAGGTTTTGCCATGGTTGTAACGCTGTTGGTTATTGCTCGGGAAATTTTCAGTTTGAAGGATTACATTACCATTTACCACTTGGAAAACATGAACAAGATCATCCTGCTCACCGGGATGCTCGTAGGTTATGCCTACTTGATGGAGCTTTTCATTGCCTGGTATTCCGGCAACACTTTTGAACGGTTCACATTCTTAAATCGTGTATCCGGACCATTTGCTTGGGCCTACTGGATTATGATGAGCTGCAACGTCATTGTTCCTCAAATTTTTTGGATTAAAAAATTCCGTCGCTCCATTCCGATCATGTTTGTCTGCTCTTTGCTGATTAATATCGGAATGTGGTTTGAACGCTTTACAATTATCGTTACATCGCTGCACCGTGACTTTTTACCAGCCAGCTGGAACCATTATATCCCCACTCGTTACGATTGGGGGATTACCGTAGGAAGTTTTGGAATGTTCTTGATGCTCTTTCTTCTTTTCTGCCGCGCTTTACCGACCATCTGTATGTTTGAAGTAAAATCGGTCATTAAGCCCGCAGGGGAAACGCATCATTAATTGATCTATGTCATCGAATAAAAAACAAACTGGATTATTGGCTTTATTTGAAGGACAAGCTGATTTTTTAGGAGCTATCAAAAAAATTCGCGGGCGTCTTTCCATTAAAAAGCTGGAAGCTTTTAGCCCATTCCCTGTCCATGGAATTGAACAAGCCTTAGGTTTAAAGCGCTCGTGGATTCCTTATGCTACATTAGTCTTGGCTCTCAGTGGTTTTGGTTTAGGCTTCTTGCTTCAAGCGTGGACATCCGCTTATTCCTGGCCTTTAAACGTCGGTGGCAAACCTTTCATTTCTTGGCCTGCTTTTATTCCAGTGAGTTTTGAGACCATGATTCTCATGGGTGGTGTTTCAACTACATTAATTCTTTATATTGCTTGTAATTTACCCAATTACCGTAAACCTGTTTTAGACACACGTCTTACAAATAACCTGTTTGGTTTGTATATAGATAAAAGTGATGAAAATTTTAACGAAGCTAAAGTAACCGAAATTTTAAAAGAAACCCATGTTTTGGAAATTAAACAGATTGAAAACTAAACCGATGAAAAGCTTATTTAAAAATTCCCTGTATGTAATCCTTACTTTAGGATTTTTTTCGGCTTGTAGCGATCCAACCAAAACATCATTGGAATTTATGCCAAATATGGTTGATTCGCCCGCTGTTAAAGCGCACGAAGAACCAATGCGACTACCACCTGTCGGAACTGTTCCTCAGGGATTTACACCCTACCCTTATTCTAAAGAGCAATTGGAATTAGCAGGGGCGCAGTTAAAAAACTCTCTTCCTATAACTCGTGAAGTCTTAAAAAGAGGTCAAACTGAATACAATACTTTCTGTGCCGTCTGCCATGGACCTGTAGGTAAAGGAAATGGTTTCATCGTTCCTAAATTTCCTATCCCGCCTAATTTAAACTCAGAAAAAATACGTAATTGGCCGGATGGCAATATTTTTCATTACATCACACAAGGTGGCCCTAGCTTAATGCCCTCTTATGCTTCGCAAATACGCCCTGAAGATCGCTGGGCCATCATTCACTACGTAAGAGCTATTCAACGCTCTACCAATCCCACGGAAGAAGACTTAAAAATTTGGGAGGAAAAAACAAAATAGATGGAAACAAAACCGAAATACTATGCAGGTTTAGGTAATCTCAAAAAGCCGTTGATGGCTCTGGTGCTTTTGGGTGTTGTTGGCTTTTTTGTAACCCTCACCCAAAATGCTGAGCGTGCTTGGGCCAACTACCTCATGAATTATTTCTTTTGGATGAACATCGCCATGGCGGGCCTATTTTTTGCGGCCCTTCAACACATTACCGGAGCCTATTGGTCGGCTACCATTCGCCGAGTTTCTGAATCTCTCTCGGCTTACATCCCTGTTTCTTTTGTTTTGTTTATTGGTCTTTTATTTGGTCTTCATCATCTTTACGAATGGACCCACGCCGATGTCGTACAACATGACGAGTTACTTAAAATGAAATCAGGTTATCTGAACATCCCTTTCTTCATCGTTCGTCATGTTGGACTTTATTTGCTCTGCTTATTTTTAGGCCGTAAGATCGTCAATAATTCGCTGAGCCAAGACGAGCAAGCTAATGCTGCTCTTTCAGTTCAAAACACAAAACTATCTGCCCCTTTCCTGATGCTTTTTGCCGTATTGTATACCTTAGCCAGCGTTGACTTAATTATGTCCTTAGCTCCTCATTGGTTCAGCACTATGTTCGGTGTTTACTGCTGGGCAGGGTTATTTTTTAGTGGATTAGGAATGCTGGCCATTTGGGTTGTTGCTTTAAGAAACAACGGTGTGTTAGCCGATTTTGTTAATGAAGATCACTTGCACGATTTAGGAAAATTCATGTTCGCTTTCTTGGTATTTTGGGGCTACGTGGGTTTCTCTCAATATATGCTCATCTGGTATGCCAATTTACCGGAAGAAACTCCTTACATGATTGCGCGCACTCAAGGCGCTTATAAAAACGTGGGCATCATTCTCATGTTAGTTAAGTTTGTCATTCCCCTCTTCTTGCTCATTTCTCGCCCGGCTAAAAGAAGCAAAAACTTTCTATTGTTCATGGGGTTCTGGTTTTTAGTGGCTCAATATGTTGATGTCTACTGGATGGTGATACCTGCTTTTTTCAAAGCTCCGATATTTGGTTGGAATGAAGTTGTTATGTTTATCGGATTTGGCGCCCTTTACTTCTTAAGCGTGGGACGTTTTCTGGAAAAAGTATCTCCTGTGGCCATCAACGATCCTTGGCTACCGGCCGCTTTACATCACCATAATACGCCTAATGGTTATTAGCCAAGAGCCAGTAACCACAAGGTTATGTGGGTGATATGAAACCTTTACGATTTTTCTTTTTTGTTTTTTTAGCTGTATCGATCTTTTACAAATTGGACGCTATGGCTCAACTATCCTTAAATCCTAAGGATATTGGTATTACAGGTCAGGTCGGCCAACAAATAGGGCTAAAAGAAGTTTTTCACAATGAATCGGGAAATGATGTTGAGCTAAGCCATTTCTTCAACCAAGGGCGCCCGGTCATTTTATCTTTGGTTTATTATGAATGCCCTAGCTTTTGTACCACCATGCTCAACAACTTAGTTGAGGGGCTTAATGGTCTTAACTGGGAAGCGGGTCGACAGTTTAACGTTCTTGTGGTCAGCATCGACCCTCATGAAACAGCAAGCTTGGCGAAAGAAAAAAAAGCCGCGATTCTTTCCATATCGCGTAGCAAGAACGAAGCCGGATGGAATTTTTTAACCGGATCTACAGATAGCC
Organism: uncultured Nitrospiraceae bacterium; assembly: GCA_964592255.1. Classification (GTDB taxonomy): domain Bacteria; phylum UBA10199; class UBA10199; order UBA10199; family SBBF01; genus CAZQCI01. Next base: position 16,644 of record CAZQCI010000001.1, read on the forward strand.
TAAACCAGTTGGCCAAGGATATTGGGTTTGGTTATATTTTTGATGAAGCGACGAAACAATATTTACATGCTCCGGGGATTTTTGTTCTTAGTCCTCAAGGAAAAATTAAACGGATTTTGTACGGAAGCACTTATTCTCCCCAAGATTTAAAAATGGCTTTAGGAGAAGCAGGAGTACCAACAAATTTTTTTGAAAAAATTAAAAGCATGTTGTTCGAGTATGATGTTTTGGAGCGGAAATATAAGGTAAATAAAGTTTATTTATTAAGTATATCAAGTGTTCTTTTGCTTGTATTGATTTTTTGCAGAAAACTGTCACTCCGGTAGGTTAAATTCTTAAAAGCCGGAGTAAAGTGGATCCCGGCTCAAAACTGCCGAGGTGATGATTGTGTTATTATTGATGATGAGGAATAAATGAATGCCAAAGTTTAGATACAATTTAGCAACTCTTTTAGTGTGCTCTTTCATCTTGGCTTTGAACCCTCTTGCCCATGCGGATGACTTGAACGAAATTTCACAACACATCAAGTCAACACCGGACGAAATTGCCAAAGGTAAAACGGTTTTCATGACCAATTGTATGAGTTGTCATGGCTCCGAAGGAAAAGGCGATGGACCTGCTTCAGCGGCTTTTAACCCAAAACCACGTAATTTTACAGCAGAGCCCTTCAAACAAGGTGGAAGCCCATCGGCTGTGTTTTATACCATTACCCATGGCTTAAATAGTATGCCTGGTTTTGCCTCACTCTCCGTGGCTGACCGCTTGGCCGTTGTTCACTTTCTTCTTTCTCTTTCTCCGAGTAAAGCCAACGATACTCCCGAAAGCTTAGCTAAAATCGGTTTAGGTCCCGATTTTAAACCATTAGCAGGATTTAAAGGTGACAATAAAACAGAGCTACCACTGGACTTTATCATCGAAAGAATGGCGCAAGATGGAGACGTAAATAAATTAGATTACAAAAAAATTGTTGCCGATATGAAAGCGCAAAAGGAACAAGAAGCTAAACCTCAACAAGTTACAACAACAACCACACCCAATCTTGAAAAAGGAAAAGCATTATTTGAATCTTGCAAAACTTGTCATGGGAACGCTGGGGAAGGTAGTTTTTTGGCCAAGGCCCCTCCTTTAGCGGGACAAAGTACAGACTATCTCATTACCCAGTTACATCATTTTCAAAAAGGCATTCGTGGAGCCCACCCTAACGATGTCGATGGTCTGAGAATGCGCCCGATGTCTCGCGTGTTGCGTGATGAACAAGATGTCATTAATGTCGTCAACTACATTCATTCTCTCAAACCCACAGCCCCCATCAACACAATGCCTGCAGGCAATCCACAAAAAGGGCAAGCTGCCTTCTCAACATGTCTTGCTTGCCATGGACCAGATGCTAAAGGTGTCGCGGCTATGAAGGCTCCCTCACTTCGCTACTTGCCCGACTGGTATATAGCTCAACAAATAAATAATTTTAAACAAGGTTATCGCGGCGTGGATACAAGAGATACCATGGGTGGTCAAATGCGGGGCATGTCTATGAGTGTCCCTAACCAACAGGCGGTTCAAGATATTGTTTCCTATATTCAAACTCTTAAATAGGAGAAGTGGAGGAATATGCAACATTCTGAAGAAAACCATATTGAGTCTTTAACCAAAAATATCTTTCTCTTAACTTTAGGGAGCCTTGCCGCTTACGTTGCGGCGGTGATCTTGTTCGTCTTATAAAGGAAGTCTATTTTTATGATACAAGCCTTCGTCCCCAGCGCCTCCAGTTACAGCCAACAGATGGACAATCTGTTTACGCTTATTTTTGTCATTATGACCTTCTGGTTTTTTGCAGGCCAATTCGTCATCATCTACTTTCTCATCAAATTTAAACGCAAAGAAGGCGTCCCTTCACTTTATCTCACCGGTGAAAATAAGGCTCACAAAAAGTGGATTAGCTGGCCTCATAATTTATTGCTCATTTGTGATGTTGTGATGGTGATTTTTTCGATTATGGCTTGGTACCATATTAAACAATATCTTCCTCCGGCTGAATCCACCATCAAAGTAATCGGTCAGCAATGGGCCTGGACTTTTGTTGATCCAGGCAAAGATGGCAAACTCGACACCTCCGATGATATTGTCACCATTGACGAACTCCATGTGCAAGTCGATAAAACTTACCACTACCTGCTCACCACCAAAGATGTTTTACACAGTTTTTTTGTTCCCGTTTTCCGCTTAAAACAAGATGCCATCCCAGGCAGAGAAATTGTCGGCTGGTTTAAGCCGACTAAAACAGGGAATTATGACATTTCTTGTGCAGAAATCTGCGGCATTGGACATGGATTGATGGGAGCCCGGATCATTATAGAAACTCCGGAAGAACACCAAAAATGGGTCGCCTCTCATACTCCGGCAACTCCGATTAAATTGGGGGAAAATAACTAATATGTCAGACCACGGTACACATCACGAAAGTTTTTTTAAAAAATATTTTTTCTCAACCGATCATAAAATCATCGGGATGCAATATTTATTTACCGGGATGTTTATGGGATTAGCCGGCGGCTTTATGGCTTATGTGTTCCGCATGCAGTTGGCTTTTCCTGGAATCAATGTTCCTGGCTTTGGCCCTGTTTCTCCTGCAGCTTATAACTCCCTCATTACAAACCATGGATCTATCATGATCTTTTGGTTTGCAATGCCAGTTTTAATTGCGGCCTTCGGCAACTATCTCATTCCTCTTATGATCGGATGCGATGATATGGTTTTCCCGCGCCTCAACCGACTTTCTTATCAAATTTTTCTTGTTAGTGTCATCGTTCTGTTTGCTTCCTTCTTTGTTCAAAATGGAGGGTTTGGAGGGGCCTGGACAGCCTACCCTCCTTTATCTTCTAAAGCAGAATATAGTCTTACTCCCATGGGGGCACCTATATGGTTGTTAGCGGTGGCCCTAGAGTTTGTAGCCTTCTTGTTAGGGGGAATTAATTTCATCACTACACTCATGAATTCGCGGGCTAAAGGGATGAAGATGTATGACATCCCGATGGTCATTTGGATGATTGTCATCGCTAGTATTTTATTCATGGCCTCGGTAGGGCCGTTAGTGGCAGGTGCGGTCATGCTGCTCTTCGATCAACTGTTAGGAACCTCATTCTACGATGCGGCCAAAGGTGGAGATCCGTTGTTATGGCAACATTTATTTTGGTTTTTCGGTCATCCTGAAGTGTATGTTGTGTTGTTGCCTCCTATTGGAATGGTTGTGGAAGTGATCACTACTTTTTCACGCAAAAAATTGTTTGGTTATAAGTCGTTGCTTTACAGTGTTTTTGTAACTGGAGTTTTAAGCTTCTTAGTTTGGGCCCACCATCAATTTGTAGCCGGAATCGATCCACGCATGGCCAATATCTTTACGATAACCACCCTGCTCATTTCCGTACCCATTGCCGAAATTTGCTTTTTAATGATGGCGACACTTTATGGAGGATCGATTGAATTCAAAACTCCTATGTTGTTCGCATTAGCTTTTTTAATGGAGTTTATTTTAGGAGGTGTCACCGGAATTTTCTTAGGGGCCTCAGGCTTGGATATTTATTTTCACGACACTTACTTTGTTGTCGCCCACTTCCATTACACCTTTGTACCGATTGCCGTTATTGGTTTATTTACTGGAATCTATTACTGGTATCCTAAAATGTTTGGTCGGATGATGTGTGAAAAATTGGGCAAAATTCACTTTTGGGGCACTATCATCCCTTTCAACGCTATCTTCATCCCTCTATTCATTTTAGGAATGCACGCTCATCACCGCCGTATTTATGATTATCGTAACTTTCCAGAATTAGCCACAACAGGGCAATTTCATTTAATGCAAATTGCCACAGTGGCTTTAATTGCAATGATCTTGTTTCAAGGTGTGTTCTTTTACAATTTCTTTAGAAGCTTGTTTAAAGGTGAAAAAGCTGGCTCCAATCCTTGGAAGGCCAACACTTTGGAATGGGTGGCTCCTTCCCCTCCTCCTCATGGCAACTTTAAAGAAATGCCCGAAGTTTATCGTGGGCCTTATGAATACTCTGTGCCAGGAAGAAAGTCGGACTACTGGCCGCAGAATGAACCTTAATTATTAGAGGACCCGCCGCTGCCCAAGGGCTAAGGCGTGGCAAGAATTATGTCACAGGGAGTTCCCATCGCTACCACTCGTTCAGCCACAGGTATTCGCACGGCTAAGCTCGCCACATGGTGGGTTATTGGTTCTGAAATTGTTATTTTCGGCGGTTTGTTAGTCGCCTATTTATTACTCAGAATCCGTAATGAAAGCTGGTCTCATGATGCCTCTCACACCATTACCATGGCTGGCGCTTTTAATACCCTTGTCCTTTTAACCTCTAGCTATTTTGTTGTGCTGGCTCACAAAGCGGCTGAAGAAGGAAATGGGGTCAAAGCTAACCGCTTTTTATGGTATACCATCTTAGGTGGACTCATTTTCATGATGGTGAAAGCTTATGAATACACCACAGATATTTCTGAGGGCTTTACTTTATTTACAGGAGTTTTCTGGTCCTTTTATTACACCGCCACAGGATTACACGGCTGCCACGTACTAGCAGGTATGGTCATTATGGCTATTGTCGGCAATGATGCCAAAAAAGGTAAAAATCTACATCGAGTAGAATGCATTGGCATTTACTGGCACTTTGTCGATCTTGTATGGATTTTTCTTTTTCCTTTGCTTTATATTGCGAAGTGATGTCATCGCGAGGCCTATAGGGCCGTGGCGATCCAGTCATGGGTTGCTTCGTCGCTTGAAGTTCCTCGCAATGACATAATAACTTATGTCAAACGAACAGGCACATTCTCACACGAACTATTTTAAAATCTGGGCTACACTAGTTGTCCTTTTAGTCATCAGCGTTTTGGGACCTATGCTCGGCATCAAGGCCATTACCCTCATTACCGCTTTTGGTATTGCCATTGTTAAAGCTTTTATGGTGGCCTCCTACTTCATGCACTTAAATGTAGAAAAAAAATATATTTGGTACATGCTGCTCACCATGCTGGCATTGATGATTTTTTTCTTTTTCGCCATTGCTCCCGATATCATGAATACTTCAGGAACGAATTGGCGTAGCATCCCATGACATCGCCGTCAAAAAAAACAGCTATCTCCAATCCCGTTTTGGGCATGCTGTTTTTTATCTTTACAGAACTGATGGTGTTCTCCGCCTTTATCAGTGCCTATAGCATCGTCCGCTCTAGTGCTATTAACTGGCCTCCACTGGACCAGCCCAGACTTCCTGTTTTAGCTACAGCCTTTAATTCCGCAGCCCTTCTCCTAAGCGGCTTTTTACTTTATGGAGGCTATCGATTCTTTCTAAAAGAAGGCTCTTCGAAACGGGTCAAACACTTCTTTTTTGCATCCTTAGTTTTAGGTTTATTTTTTGTCTGCTTTCAAGGGTGGGAATGGGTCAAACTTATTCGGTTTGGCTTAACCATGACCTCCAGTGTGTACGGTAGTTTCTTCTATCTCATTATTGGTTTTCATGGTCTGCATGTTTTGGCTGCGTCCTTCACTTTAAGCTACGCCTACCATCGTTTATCAAAGAGTTTGCTCCGGCGTGAAGTTTTTGCAGCCTGTTTGTGTTTCTGGATTTTTGTAGTTGGAGTATGGCCTTGTATTTATTATTGGGTATATTTCTAATGAAAACATTAAATATATTCATTTTAATCGCCCTGATTTTTATCCCTACCCTATCGATGGCCTGTGATATGTGCGTTTCTGGAACGGGAGGAAGCGTGGGGGCTTTCCGTTGGTCCTCTCTATTTCTTAGTGTGATGCCATTTGGATTTTTTGGCTCCCTTTTTTTCTATCTACGTCATAAGATGAAAAACTTGTAACATGCCTTCTTTATTATTACCAAAACTGATTGCATCTCTTAATGCCATTAGCCTTTTTTTGCTTCTTTCTGCTTTCATAGCAGTCAAACAGAAAAAATTTGACCTACATAAAAAACTGATCCTAGCAGCTTTAGTTTCTTCCACCCTTTTTCTGACTTGCTATCTGATCCATCATTACCAAGTAGGTTCGATCCCTTATCCTCGTCACGATTGGACGCGCACGGTTTATTTTTTAATTTTAATTCCTCATGTCATTTTAGCAGTCGGTATGTTGCCTTTTTTAGTGATGGCCCTGCGTTATGCTTTTCAAGATCAGCGAGAAAAACACAAAAAAATAGTCCGTTGGGTTTTTCCAATTTGGGTCTATGTTTCTTTTACAGGCATTGTTGTTTACTTCATGTTGTATTAGGTAGCCTTTAATTATGCGGCTTCTTATTCTTTCAACTACTTTTCTAGCCTTTATTGTCATCATTTTTGGAGCTTTTGTTCGTTTATCTGATGCCGGGCTTGGTTGCCCAGATTGGCCTGGTTGTTATGGACATCTTTCCGTATCCGCAGCTCAAGAGGCAGGACAAACTCTAGAAGCCCCTAAAGCTTGGAAAGAAATGATTCATCGTTATGCGGCAGGAACATTGGCTTTGATGATTCTGGCCATTTTTGTTTTTTCATTAGTTCAGCGCCGCCGACATCCTTCCACTCCGCTTCTTCTTCCAACGCTGTTGATGGTCATGGTTTTATTTCAAGCTCTTCTTGGAATGTGGACAGTCACTTTAAAACTCAATCCACTCGTCGTTTTAGGACACTTGCTCGGTGGCTTTGCTACTTTGAGTTTATTGTGGGTGTTATTCATACAATGGCATAACCGTGGGATGACTCTTACAAGAACCCCCTCACGCTTAACCACACTCGCACTCTTCCTTCTCATTCTCCAAATTATTTTGGGAGGCTGGACTTCCTCTAATTATGCCGCCTTCGTCTGCCCTGACTTTCCCACTTGTCTCGGGCATTGGTGGCCTACCATGAGTTTGAAAGAGGCCTTCACATTCTGGCAGCAAATAGGCCCTAATTACGAAGGGGGTGTCATGGGCTTAGAGGCACGAGTCACCATTCAAATGATGCATCGGTTGGGCGCCTTATTAGTTTTTGTAGTCTTTGTTGTGCTAGGCATTCAAAATTTATGCTTAAACGAAAAACGTTTTAAAAGAATAGGGTTTCTCATCACTCTTCTGCTTCTTATTCAAATTGCCTTAGGCATCGGCAATGTTTTGCTGGCTCGTCCCTTAGGAATTGCCGTAGCCCACAATGGTGTGGCCGCTTTACTTCTTTTAACTACCCTCACTTTAATCTACTCATCAAACCCAAAAGGAGTTAAACTTTAATAAAGGAGAATGTATGCTTCCCCTAAAATGGCAACTCATAGCAATTCCTGTCACATTACTTTATGCCAATATTTTTGAATGGCTTTTTCACAAATATATTTTGCATGGTTTAGGAAGAAAAAAGAATAGTTTTTGGAGTTTCCATTGGCAGGAACATCATGTGGAAGCCAGAAAAAATGGTTTTTTAGACCCACACTATAAACGTTCTCTCTGGAGTTGGAATTCAAAATCCAAAGAAGCTTTGGCTTTAACTGTCCATGTAGTCATACTCTTTCCCATCGTTTTTTATGCTCCGATTATTTATCTCACGGTCATTTATGCCTCGCTTCGTTATTATTTCACTCACAAAAAATCCCATTTAGATCCAGAATGGGCCAAAAGGAAGCTCCCTTGGCATTACGACCATCATATGGGTAAAAATCAGCACGCCAACTGGGGTGTAACCCGTCCTTGGTTTGATTGGGTCATGGGAACAAGAGAAAAAATGGAAAACCGTCCTTAATCGCTTTTAAGTTTATTTTAAATTATAAAAAGTGTTCATCCAGCTCCCCCTTCCGAAAAGAGTTGAGGTTTTAAAACCTTCCGTGATAAGAAACCCCTTCCCATGTTTGCCTACTTAAATCTGACAAAGCCACGTATCAGTTTGCTTTTTGCCATCACGGGTTTAACCGCCTTGATCATGGAAGGAAGTCTTTCTTATCAATCGACTCGTTTGTGGATTTTAGTAGCCGCTATCTTCATGACAGGAGGGGCCGCGAACGCCCTCAACCAATATTTTGAACGGGACGTGGATAAACAAATGGCCCGCACTGCTAAAAAACGTCCTTTGCCATTAGGGAAAATGACACCCATGGCTGCATTAATTTTTAGCATCGGCATGGGAGCCTTAGGCACTTATCTTTTATGGCATTACGGCACTCCTTTAGCCGCCTTTCTTGGTTTAGCTACAATCGCTTTCTACAGTTTTTACTATACGTTATGGCTTAAACCCCGCACTCCTTATAACATTGTCATTGGAGGAGCCGCTGGAGCGACAGGGCCTCTCATTGGTTGGGCAGCAGCAACAGGAACCCTTTCTTGGGCATCGTTTGTGATGTTTCTTATCATTTTCTTTTGGACTCCACCTCATTTTTGGGCGCTCGCTCTATGTTGCAAAGAAGATTACAAAACCGTTTCTTACCCTATGTTTCCACTGGTTAAAGGAGACGCCGCTACACGCTCACAAATTTTGTGGTATTCCTTAAGCTTGCTTCCTCTTTCAGCCAGCTTGTACTTTCTTAAAAGTTCCGGACTTTTTTTCTTCTTTACCTCTTTAGCGCTCAATTTAATTTTTATCTGGCAAGCCTGGCGAGCCTATCAACAAAAAACCATTAAAGTTTATTGGCAGCTATTTGCGTATTCGATTGTATATTTATTGGTTTTGTTTGTTGTAATGATGATTGATTTGAATTTTAAAAAACCATGAAAAATAAACCTCTCTTAGCCATATTTCTGGTGGTTTTCATCGATCTCATCGGCTTCGGTATGGTGGTACCGATTCTACCCTACTACGCCAAGCAGTTAGGAGCATCTCCTTCCACTTTAGGTTGGCTCATGATGTGCTATTCCGGAATGCAGTTTTTATTTTCTCCTTTTTGGGGAAAACTCTCAGACCGAATCGGACGTCGTCCAGTATTACTGACATGTATCTTGGGATTAGCAACTTCCATGATCTTTTTAGGAATGGCCAAATCTCTTGCAGGCCTTTTTGCAGCACGCCTCTTAACGGGCTTTTTTGGAGCCAATATTTCCACAGCGGCCGCCTACATTGCAGACATCACAAAACCGGAAGAACGTTCCAAAGGCATGGGCATGATCGGGGCTGCGTTTGGCCTTGGTTTTTTATTCGGACCCGCCTTTGGAGGGCTTTTGTCAAAATGGGGATACGGGACATCTGGTTTTGTCGCAGGAACCTTATCCGCACTCAATTTCTTTTTTGCTTTAGCCGTTATTAAAGAGCCAAACTTATCTGAAGAAGAACGTGAAGAACACCGTCATCGCCCATCAGGCAATGCTATCTTAGCAACCCTCAAAGAACCACGGACAGGCTTACTCGTCATTGTTTTTTTCATTGTAACCCTTGGCATGGCTCAATTAGAAACCACCTTTGGATTATTTTTACTCGACCGTTTTAATTTGGATGCCAAACATGCCGGATTTATCTTAGCCTTCATTGCTTTAATGATGGCGTTTGTTCAAGGTGGGGGCATTGGAAAATTAGTAGCAAAATATGGCGAGGTTAAACTGATCATGCTTGGAACTATAGCGATGACTATGGCCATGATTGGCTCCGGATTGAGTGGGGCTATTTGGATATTTATTATTTTCTGTTCTTTGCAAGGCTTAGGTTATGGAATCACAAACCCTACTTTACAAGGATTAATGTCCAAAATGTCTTCTAAAAAAACACAAGGAGCCACGATGGGGGTCTATCAATCTGCAGGAAGTTTAGGCCGTGTTATAGGTCCTATCTCAGCTGGCTATTTATTTGAACATGCGGGTCCCGCATTTCCCTTCTATGTCGCTTCTATTTTATTTGGGATTTCGTTTGTAATTATCACCATTAAAAACAGTGTGTGGTTTGAATAAGGAGGCCCAATGCCTGTCTACGAATATCAATGCACTCAATGCAAAAAAACTTTTGATTATCTCCAAAAAATAACGGATGCCCCTAAGAAAAAATGCGAAAAATGTGGCGGTAAACTTGAAAAATTATTGTCCACGGGTGGTTTTCAATTAAAAGGAAGTGGTTGGTATAAGACAGACTATGCCTCTAAACCAGCCAATGACTCAGGGGTTTCACCTTCTTCAGGTTCGAATACAAAACCCAAAACTGATAGTACCAAAAAAAGTGATTAGAACCTTGAAGATTAATGTCTAAAATGGCGCATGTTGGTTAGCACCATAGCAAGACCGTGTTCATCAGCGGCAGCTACCACCTCAGCATCCTTGACGGAGCCTCCAGGCTGAACAATGGCGGTAATTTTATTCTTTGCAGCTTCGTCCACACCATCACGAAAAGGGAAAAAAGCATCGGAAGCCAAAACAGCACCACTTAAAGGATGTTGAGCTTTTTGTCCGGCAATTTTAACGGAATCAACCCGGCTCATCTGCCCTGCCCCAGCTCCCAACAATTGACGGTTTTTTGTGTAGACAATGGCGTTGGATTTGACGTGCTTCACTAACTTCCAGGCAAAATCAAGCTCAGCATATTCTGCCTCAGTGGGTTTTCGTTTTGTGGGAACAGAACAGGCACGAATATCCACCTGACCACAGTCAGCATCTTGCACCAAAAGCCCCCCACTCACACGACGATATTGAGGAGATTGTATTTTTACTTCCGGCATGGATTTAAGCGATAGCAGACGGAGGTTTTTCTTGGATTTAAGAATAGTCAAAGCCTCTTCTTCAAAACCGGGAGCAATAATACATTCAAAAAAAGTCTCACCAATGGCTAAGGCCGTTTCTTTGTCGAGCGGACGATTCACAGCAATAATGCCACCAAAACTGGAAACAGGGTCCCCTTCTTTAGCACGTGTAAAAGCTTCTTTAAGATTACGCCCTAAAGCCGCGCCACAAGGGTTAGTATGCTTGATGATGACACACGCCGGATCCGAAAACTCAGCCACACACTGGAGCGCGGCATCGCTGTCGAGAATATTATTGTAAGACAATTCTTTACCGTGCAACTGAAGGGCCGATGTCAACGCTCCAGGAAGAAATGGAGGCTCGGCATAATAAGCCGCTTTTTGATGAGGGTTTTCTCCATAACGTAATTCTTGTAATTTTTTAAAACTCAAATTCAATGTAGGCGGAAATACCGGACGGCCTTCTTTTACTGGAAGCCGTTGATACAAAGCATTAGCGATAAGAGAATCGTATCGAGCTGTTGATTCAAATACTTTTACAGCCAGTTCAAAATTAGTTTCTACACTCACAGTTCCTTGATGATCCTGCATTTCTTTAAGAACACGGGAATAATCAGCCGGATCGATAATAACAGTCACGTCCTGATAATTTTTAGAAGCCGCCCGCAACATGGTCGGTCCTCCAATATCAACCTGTTCAATCAACTCATGAAGTGGTAAATCCTTTTTAGCGGATGCCTTTTCAAATTCATAAAGATTCACAACCACCAGATCGATAGGAAGAATTCCCAAATCGTTCATGTCTTTGACATGAGAAGCATTGGTGCGAATCCCTAAAATGCCTCCTTCAATTTTGGGATGTAATGTCTTCAGGCGGCCATCCATTACTTCTGGAGAGCCCGTATAATCAGAAACTTCTTGGACTGAGATATTGTTCTCTCTTAAAATCTTGGCTGTACCTCCGGTAGAAAGAATGTGCACCCCCAGAGACTGAAGTCCTTTACAAAAATCCACCACTCCAGTTTTGTCGGTAACGCTTACAATAGCTCTTTGTATTTTAGGCATAAATTTTAAGGTTTAAGATTCATCACTCCCAAGATTGACTTAATGTCATCATCGGTCATTTGAAGTCCGGCTCCCATAAACCAATCCGGATCATGTTGCTTACTGATAAAGTCATCAAGACCTGCCATCAAGTAAAAACTTTTGGTCATATTAAGCTGGGCATAAGCTTTTAGATGAGGGGCTTGGTTTTCTTCAGTTTTAAAATTAAATGCTGAAAACTTAAGGCCCACCGGACCATAATCATAATCAATACCAAAACCGCCGGAGGATTCGATCAATCCACCACGGAAAGTAAAACCATAATATTTTTTAGCTAACTCAGCAGAAAAGCGGAATTTATCTTTACTGGTTGTTTCAATCTCTTCGCGCACATTGCTCGTAACTCCCCCGGCAGTGACCTTAGTATTTTTAATCATCGTACTAGAAGGAGGAGAAGGATCATTAACTAATTCAAACAAAAAATATTTATCAGGACGTGGTTTAACCGCGAGCGACACATAGTGCTTAATATCACCACTAACTCCCAAGTACTCACCATGGTAGCCCACATCTAACTGCATGCGTTTGGCCCCGCCCAAAAGATCATTTAAACTATCGATGGAGCTATTTAATTTTTCAACAGTGCTATCGTCGTTCACTAAGCGACCGATGGTACCTTGCCCATTTTTAATTTTGTCTGTAATAACAGAAATATTATCTAAAGTAGCGTTCACTTGAGGCGTATTTCGGGCCACAAGAGTATTCATATTCACGGCTACTTCTCTTAAGTTGGCAATAAGAGCATTAAGATTAGCCTCATTATTAACCGAAACATTTTTAAGTGACTCGGTAATTTGTTCTATATTCCTTAAGCTACGAGCAAAAGCAGAATCTTCCCCCGCCATCATTAAGCGCATAGTAGCCGTAATTTGTTTTACATCGACGGCAATTTCACTCAATTGATTGGTGAGCGAACTGATATCCCCACCCATCGAGGAGGCAACAATTGTATTTCCTTTGGCCAATGGCTCTGCGATCGGACCCGGCTGATATAATTCGATATAAGTATCACCCAAAAAACCAGTCGCCTTGATACGCGCTTGAACATCGGAGGAGAGTTTAACGGCCTTCTGAATACTCAATTCAAGTTTCGCTTTATTGTTATCCACTAAACTGATGCCGGTTACGCTACCAATTTGTATACCGGCAATCTGAACAGGAGTTTTATCAGTGATCCCGCTGGCCGATTCGACCATTAAATAAATGGGATAGGTGCTTCCTGGAAAAAGAGATGTTTTGCTAATTTTAAGTGTGGCATAAGCCAAAATAAAAAGAACAATAACGACAAAAACCCCCGTCTTCATTTGTGCGTTCTTAAAGTTCATATCCAGAGGAGCGACCTTCTAAAAATTGTTTCACAAAAGGATGAGAAGACCTTTTAAAAACAGAGGGGTCTCCTTCCAACAATATTTTTCCTTCATAAAGCATGGCCACTTTATCTGCAATCTTAAAGGTGGCCTCAATATCATGGCTAATGACGACGGATGTAATCCCCAATTGTCTTTGCGTATTTAAGATCAATTGGTCGATGGCATCGGTCATAATAGGATCAAGTCCGGTGGTGGGTTCGTCATACAATAAAATTTGAGGAAGCAGCGCAATAGCACGAGCCAACCCTACTCTTTTACGCATTCCACCGGAAAGTTGAGATGGAAATTTTGAATCGATATCTTTCAACCCCACCAAACCTAACACTTCATGCACGCGTTTTTTTATTTGAGCATCGGTATAATCTGTATGCTCAACAAGAGGAAAGGCTACATTTTCAAAAACCGTCATCGAATCAAAAAGAGCCGCGTTTTGAAATAGCATTCCAAAATGTTTTCGAAAATCTTTAATTTGTCGGTCATCCAGACTACCAACGGACGTACCATTAACAATCACCTCTCCCTCATCGGGACGGACAAGTCCCATTAAGTGTTTTAACAAAACACTTTTCCCTTCACCACTTCGTCCAATAATAACCGTGATTTTTCCTTTGGGAATTTCGAGATCAACACCACGCAATACGGGTTGTGTTCCAAATTTTTTTTGAAGGTTTTTAAGTAAAATCATTTCGTTCCAATAATTTCCAAAATCCACTGAGTCAAAAAATAATCTACTACCAAAATAGTAACTGAAGCCATCACCACAGCACGCGTTGTAGCTTTGCCGACACCAGCAGCCCCTCCACTGGTTTTGTAACCCTGATAACAACTAATCGCTGAAAGTAAAAAGCCAAAAATGGCCGCCTTAAAAAGACCTGCATACAAATCATCTCCATCAACGTAATGCCTCATGCGCGCCATGAAAGGCCCTGCAGGAATTTCTAGTAAAACGACCCCCACTAAATAGGCTCCCAAAAAACCTACAAAATTAAAAAGAGTCGTCAATAAAGGAAGAACAAAAGTGGAGGCCAACAGGCGCGGCACCAATAGATAATGAATCGGGCTCACCGCCATACTTTCCAAAGCATCAATCTGCTCGGTCACACGCATGGTTCCAATTTCAGCGGCCATACTGGATCCCGCTCGTGCGGTGACCATAAGAGCTGCAAACACAGGAGCAATTTCACGAGTTAAACTTAAGCCAACAGTTGCCCCTACTAATGTTTCCGCATTAAATAGGCGAAAAGCATAACCTGTTTGCAAAGCAAAAACCGCTCCCGTAAATAAACTGACCAGCAAGATAATAGGGGTTGAATCAACTCCTATTCTATTAATCTGTTGAATCATGTGATTCCAACGAAAGGGTTTTTCAAAAAGCCAACGAAAAAATTGTCCACAAAATTGGACAAAGGCCCCTAAATCTTCAAGGAGAGTCACAAGAAAAAGACGTAAAGATAAAAACACTGTCATGATTCCTCCTTTACTTGGAGGAGTTGAAGAGGAGTGAAGCGTTGTGGAACTCATAAGAGATCTCTTTAAAGACCGGTATAAATTCGGGGAACCCGAGATGAAATACCGCACAAAATTTCATAAGAAATGGTATCGGCCCAATTGGCCACGTCTTCGGCCGAAATTTTTTCTTCCCCTTGCGCGCCGATGAGTACCACTTCGTCACCAGTTTTAGCTTCAGGAATCTCCGTTAAATCAACCAAAGTAAGATCCATGGAAATACGGCCAACAACCGGAGCTTTTTTACCACCGACTAACACATACCCTTTGTTGGACAGCAAACGAGGATATCCATCGGCATAACCTAAAGGCAAAACACCAATCAAACTATCACGCTGAGTAACAAAAGTACCTCCATAACCTAAAGCCGTTTGTGGGGATACTTTTCTCACCTCTGCCAAGCTACTTTTAAGAGCCATCACAGGACGCAGTTCTATTTTAGACCTATGTCTCGGGTGAGGATAAGCTCCATAAAGCATAATTCCCGGACGCACAAAACTTTGCCCTTCTAGCGCTCTGTCAATAATCGCTGCCGAATTGGCAAAATGAATAGGAGCTTTAACTCCTTTTTCTTCCAAAATTTTTAAAATTCTTTCAAAAAGAACACATTGTCTATCGGTTGGGGCGGCATCTTCTTCATCCGCACGAGCAAGATGAGTCATAAGACCAGCCAAATTGATTTCGGCATACTTTTTAAGGACCGCAACCACGTCATCAATGTGTGACGGCAAAAACCCCAAGCGCCCCATTCCTGTATCAAATTTTAAATGGACGGCCTGTTCCCGTCCCACTTCACGAAGATATTCCCCTATTTTCTGTAAATCTTCTAAATTGGAAATAACAGGACGTAACCGATGCTCCACAAAAATTTTAGGAGCCCCAGAGAGCAAACCATCAAATACCAAAACTTCACCGCGGATTCCCACATTACGCAATTCAATACCTTCTTCAAGAGTGGCCACACCAAAATGGCGTATTCCACATTCTTCCAGCGCTCGACTACACCGCAACGCTCCATGTCCGTAAGCATTGGCTTTAACCACAGCTAAGGGTTGGGTTCCTTGAGGTAGACGCGCCTTAACGGCCTTAATATTAAAACGTAAGGCATCAAGACTGACTTCAGCATAAGTGGGACGATAGTGAATAGTCATGTTTCGCTTGCGTTTATAAGTCACTTCCCTCTATGTTACAAGCCTTTAGTATGAGCGAAAATAAAGTTCATTTTGTAGGGCACTCCACCGTTTGGGTCACAATAGACGGGCTTCATTTTATTATCGATACTAATTTTTCTAATCGTGTCTGGCTTCTAAAAAGGAAGGCTCCTTTAGGAATTGATGTAGAAAAATTACCAAACGTTTCTGCCTTACTAGTCACCCATGCCCATTACGATCATTTAGATTTATTTTCCTACAAATACTTTGATCAAAAAAAAGAAGTACTCTGCCCCCCTACCCTTGGATCTTTAATTTCACGATTCATTAATAACCCGGTTACGGAATTAGCCCCATGGGAAACAAAAAACTATGGCAGCGTCACCGTTACGGCCGTTCCTACTCGCCATTACGGATTTCGTCTTTCGGGTCTGCGCTACACTCAATGTACCGGTTATATCATTCAAGGGAAAAACTTGACCGTCTACCATCCCGGCGACACTGCCTACGGACCTCACTTTAAAGAAATTGGAGAAAAATTTAAGATTGATGTGGCCTGTCTTCCCATAGGAGCGTTTCGTCCCCGCTGGTTTATGCAAAGCCGGCATATGAGTCCAATAGATGCCCTTCAAGCTTTTGATGATTTAAAAGCAAAAACTTTAGTCCCCATTCATTGGGGCAGCTTCAGGCTGGCACAAGATTCGCTATCGGAAGCCATTGAGATACTGCAAACGGAACTTCAATCACGAAGTAACACCGCTTTCTTAAAAATATTGCAACCGGGAGAAAATATTCACTGGCCTGCGGAAATAGGAAGCACTTCATCTTTAGTTTCAACCACACAACTACCATAAGCGATATCCGCATTAGCCGGTTTCACAGCCACCACTTTTTCTTTTGAAATAGTCACAAAGACATCCCCCACTTCACAAGAGCGGGTTACAGTTTTTCGATGAAGCATGAGCCACTGGGTAGCCGTATCACGCTCTTGATTTTCATTCACTGTCTTTTGAGTCTTTTTCTTGGTATAAAGCCAAACTTGGTCCCCGGAGCTATGCGAAAAATTTTCTGTCTGGTAAAAAGGCTGGCCACGTTGAGAAATAAGCTCCGAAACTGTCATGCCTGGCTTGATAATCTGTAGGGAGTTGTCCGGTTGCGAAGTTTCAGTCGTTGTAGCCAAAGCTAAAAAATCGACACAGAAAACAAGAAGGAAAAGAAAAAAAAGGGAGGGAAATATTCTTTTCATTCCTAAGAAATGTCACAAAGGAAAAAAAATGTAAACGAAGTTTAATAGGGTAACTCCAGCATTCTATTTTCTAGCGGAGATAAACTAGTATCACGGCAATCTAAGTCTTCTGTACTGCAATAAAGGGAATAGGAAATTCCTTCTTCTAAGGAAATAATGTGAGCCTCCTGGTCGTCGTAAAGCCAAATGGGGCGTGACAACCCTTCAAAGCTTACGTCCCTAAGAGATATTTGGATAGAACCCAGGTTCATCGCACTTGCGTAGATCATATAATCCAAATCAGTTGATAAAAAATCAGCATCCGTCAGATGTAATTGAGTATCTATTCCATTAGCAACTAAATGGATGTCACTGTCTTCAAAATCAACATCGTCAATCCTCGTTACTCCACCCGTTATATCAGCGGCCTGTCCCTCCATACTCCAACCGTGAATTTCAATCTCACTGTCAGAAAGAGACACGGCACCTACTTGATCCCGAGAATCGTTATTACCATAAGCTTCCAACTCTTCTATGCTACCCTGGGACGCCACCATAGTTAAAGCAGTATTAAAGTCTCCGGAATAATTATCAATCAAAGTCAAACCGGAAATATCGACCACACTGCCAGTGACGTAAAGTGCCCCGACAAAACTTGAGTTATTTCCCGAAAAAACCACATCATTCATCGTCAGATAAGAAGAGGATACCCTTAAGGCTCCAGAAGCCATACTCTTATTATCCTTCAAAATGACGTTATCCAAAGTAACCCGACTAGACATAGCCGAAAGTGCAGACCCACTATGACCAGACCTATCAAAGCCGCCAGTCATAGTTAAATTAGAGAGATGAACTTCGCCCCCTGAGACTTCGAGAATAGAACCTACATTGCCTCCCGAAATCACTGTTTGAGAAGGATCTTCACTTAAACCAAGAATAGAAAAGGATCTTTCAGAAACCGCATAATTTACAAGCGTGTAGGTACCTGGTTCCACGGAAATTGTACCGCCATCTTGAAGCCTGTCGAAGGCATCATCTAGCGTGGTCACATCAGCCCGAAATGAAGGCCCTACACGCACATTTTCTCTGAAAAAATTTTCATCTTCCGGATCATTCGATAGGGCTGGCAATAAAAGGTTATCGGAGTGACCAAAGCAAGAAATAACAGCCAACTGTTCATCGACAAAACCAGGATTGCAAGAATCGGGCGATATATAATCCATGATATTGGGTTCCGGATGGAACACATTACCTTCGGCATCAACAACATCCTCATCACAAGTAATCACGCATTCATCATCAATGTCACAATAAGCCGCACCCGGATCCGCTTCGGTACCGCACAAATAATCTCCAGTATAATAACATTCCTCATCGGTTGAACACTCGTCGTCACTACGGGAAACCAGTTCATCCGTAAAAGGCAAAGATTCTTCTTCCAATTTATCATGTCGATCGGAGGATTGCTCCCCAAAGGTATGTTCTAATCCGAACTTATGGCCTAGTTCGTGGGACCAAGCCTTTTCACCGCTGCTTGTCGAAAGGAAAATAGCCAAAGAATTACTTAAAGACTGCCCTCCCCATTTGGTTATTTCGTCATTACGATTAACATCTCTGATTTTATCGGTTAAAAAGATGTTAATGACGTCCGAATCACTATACTGCTTATCAATTTCTTTATTATTCTGTTTGTCTCCACCGATCCAGACAGTATCGGCCCACGAGTTATTTTTGATCGAATCGATGTCAGTAACAATAAATTGTATGCCTGATTTGGCAAAGTCTTCGTTAACCTTTTGAATATATGCATAAATTTCTTCAGGGTCCAACCCTCCAACCCCTTGCTCATTGACAAGATTATGAATAGCTACACGATAGGTTGTGACTTCAGTAGGAGATTCAAAAGATTGAAGATAAGAAGGATCCCAACATTCTTGGGTATCTTGATTGGAACAACCAGCAGTTAACAACAATAAGGGCAACATATCGGTAAAAAATCAATACTTTCCGATAATTAGACCGATTATGAGTAAGATTTGGGCCTAATCTCATCCTTATTATCGTCAAAATTATGAATTAAGTGCTTGTATAGACAAAAAAATGTTCACAGTTGTGAATGGCTTTATGAAAAGAAAAAACTCTGAATAGCAGAAGCAAATAGGACCTTGTAATGATAAGAAATGTCTTATAAAGAATTAGTTGATGAGCATAGCTAAAATTATTGAAGTTAAAGGAAATTATTTTGAAATGGGACAATCTCAAGGCGCCCAGTTTCAAGGCATCTTCCCCGATATTATCCAGTCGTTAAAACAACTTGCTTTTCTTCCCTACAATTTCCAAAAAGCCATTCCCACTTTTTTGTACAAAATTTTCTTTCAAGAACAAGGAAAGATTTTCTCGCGACGACACCACACTTTACTCACGGGGCCCCAACAAAAACTACAAGAGCGCTGGCAAGGTATTGCCCAAGGAATGAAAGAGCCCCCCTCTCTTGTTTATGGATTAGCTTGCTTAGAAATACTCACTTCCGAAATGCCCCATATTCCTCCATTAGCATGTACCTCCCTAGCTCTGTCTCCCAACATGACTCAAAATGGAGAACCTCTTCTGGCTTATAATCATGATTTTCCAGAGTCATTTGGAAAACATCTATTATTACGCAAAAATTTTCCTCAAAATGGCTATACCTCCATCTCAATCACTTACCCTATTATGTTTGGTGCCATTGGAGGCATTAACGAAAAAGGATTAGCCATTACCATCAACCATGCTTTTGAAAAAAAGATTATTAAAGATAAAGCAGGTTTATTGGTTACCAGCTTATTGCAAGACTGCCTCGACACATGCGCAACAACACGGGAAGCCGTGGAAAAAATCTGCAACACCCCTGTCACTAACGGATCGATGCTTACGGTGATGGATGCTAGTGGCCATCATGAGGTTGTGGAAGTTTCCAGCCAAAAAAATATTTTGAGAGAAAATAAGAAAAACCACTCGATCACTTTCAATAAATACAGAATTCCAGAAATGGAATCTTTGGAACTCCCCTTAGACACAGCCGGCGCTGGGGTTTTGAAAGGAAGACTCGTTCATGAAGCGACTATAGAAAGAGAAAAACGATTTGAAGAAATGTTTAATGAGCACAAAAATCTTTCAATGGAGGACATAACCAAAATTTTTTCAGACCACAAAGGAGGGTCTGGAGACTTAGGGACTCTTTGTCGACATCACCCTAAAACTTCCAGCACTTTGGGCTCTGCCCTCTTCTTTCCTCAACAAAGAAAAATGAAAATGATTTTTGGAAAAACCTGTAGCCAAAACTACCAAGAATTCTCTCTTACCACCCCAACTTAATGTGGCGCTTCCGTTCACTAAAGAGAGACATCCAAGCCTTAAAAACCTGTTCGCCATGACTCATCAAACCAGAAATAAACTGAGGCGTTTGGTCGCGTATGACTTGTGGATTAATTTTATCCTTTAAAAACTCTAACTCTTCCTGATTATTTTCAATGGTCAGCCAACGATAAATCATGGCTTCATCCACTTCCAAGTGAAACTGGAGAGCATACGCTTTATCTCCATATTTAAAGGCTTGATTGCGGCACAAGGGAGAGCTGGCTAAAGCAGTAGCTCCCTTCGGGATATCAAAAGTATCTCCATGCCATTGAAAAACAGGAAACAAAGAAGAGTGTTGAGGCGCTAAATATTGAAGTAAAGAGTCCGTGCGCCCTTGATCGTTAAGCTCCAAAGGGTACCAACCAATTTCTTTTTCAGGATTAGCCGTCACCGATGCACCTAAAGCCCGTGCCATCAATTGGGCCCCCAAGCAAATACCTAAAACCGGTTTATTTTGATCGATGGCTTTGCGGATCAGTTCCACTTCGTAAGCTAAGTTGGGATATTTCTCCACCTCATCACAATTCATCGGGCCACCCAGCACAACCAAACCATCATAGTCTTCCATCAAAGGCCTGGCATGGGGATGACGACCAAAATTAACATAACGAATGCGAAACCCATTGCGCTTTAAAAGAGGGTTTAACGTTCCTAAAAGCTCGTAGGCCACATGCTGACAAATGAGTATTTTACGAGACATGTTTGTAAATTTTTAACACTCACTAGAACCCACCACAACTTCTTTTATTGCCCCTGGTACCAAGAGACGTTATAGTTTTACACAATGAAAAAATCGATTGTCCAAGCAATAGGCCTCGGGATTTTTTTAACGGTGCTCGTCATCATGATGCTGTATTATGTTGAAACAGCTCCAAACTATGCCGACACTCTCAAACAAGCCCCTCATTTAACTGAAGGAAAAAAACCTCAAGCCGGCTTTACTGGCCCCCTAGCCATACGTGGCCACTTAACAACAGACAAACCTGCATTTGACCCTGATTATCTTCCGTTTCCAAACACAGAACACAAACAATACGCCATACTTAAGCGCTCTGCCGAAATGTATGTATGGCATCAATCCAGCCAAAACTCTGCCCGCACAACTCCACAACATGTAGAAGATTATCATTATCAAGCTGGATGGGATCGTTACATTCCTGTTTCTTCTTCTTTTTTCGTTCGTGAAGGACATACAAACCCCGAAAAATGGCCCACCCCTCCCTTAGCCATCTTTGTTGCCGAAGGCCTTAAAATTTCAGGGATCCCCATCTCAATGGGGCAAAACCAAAAAAATGCCCTTAGCCCATCGCAATGGCAGCCATTAACATTATCTTCCAAGATGCTCCCAGAAAAGGAAGGAAATGAAGATCCTCTTCTCACTGTGAGCCCCGATTCTAAAACTCTTTATTACACCCAAAAACAATGGGATGGGACAGACAGCTCGCTCACTATTGGAGATATGCGCTTCAGCTATGAAGGGCTGGAAATAAAAAACTCTCTAGTGGTTCTAGGTAATTGGGATGGAGCAACACTTTCCCCTATTTGCAAATCAAAATTTTATCCTTGTTTTTTAGGTATTTATGAAGGAGATTTTCAAGCATTTTCTAATCAACTTAATCAAAACTATCATGCCCTTCGTTATGCAGCCCGTATCTTTAGCGCCCTCGTCTTATGGCTAGCTTTTTATCTGATACTCAAACCTTTTTTCCATATCTTGCAGGTCATCCCCTTTTTCGGCAGTTTTTTACGCATTGGCCTAGGCATACTATGCTTAGCCGCCTCCATCATCAGCGTGGCCATGATGTCCCTTTTCTTTAATTTCTTTTGGGTGATTTTAGTTGTGGTCTTAAGCGCTACGCTAATTCCTTTTTTCAGAAAAAAAGAACCTACTTCCAATTTTTAAGCAACATCTCTTGGACCACGTATTGAGAGCCTTTAGTATCCACACCAACATTAACGCTATCGGAATGATTATCTTTATTCACGTAAGCTTGGTAGATAGTAGCCGTTTTAGCATCAGCTTTGACAATCACATTCAATCGCAAAACAGAGGTGTCATTATTATACCAGCCCACTTGAGCCGAACTCCAACGCCAGATACTATCACGCACCCAAGTTTTATTAGGAAAACGCACTCCTAAAACATCGTCTTTGGGATATTTCTTTTTCCAAGCTTTAAGAACAGCATCAGCAATTTCAGCTTTGTCTTTCTCGGCATAAACATCTTTAGGCGCCTCTGTGCCCGCCAATAATTCTTCCTTAAGTCCTTTTTTGACAGTGTCTAATTCTTTACGAGCTGCCACGAGCGAGGATTGCAATGACTTTGCAGCTTCCTTAGCCGTTCCATAATCCATAGTTGTCAAATGATCGATATAACTTTGTACTTGCTCCAAATTATTTTCAGACTGCCTAAACATCGCCACTTGTTTTTTAGCTAATGCTTGCTGAGCACGAGTAGAAGCTTCTTTTACAAGTGTTGGACCTTTGGACTGAGCCTCTTTAATCAACTCTTCTCTCTTGGCTAAATAGCCTTGCATGGCCTTAACAGCAGCAGCATGGGCCTTTTGAATCTTAGCGCCTTCTGCAGAGCCCATTTTTATAAGAACCGCATAAGTCTTGAGCACTTCGTTGACAAAGGCTGCATTGGTTTTTAAATCATCTTCCAACATTTTCATGCTGGAGACATTCAGGTTAACCAAGTTACCGTTCACAACATACGCTTTTGCAAAACCTTCAATCTTTTGCAAATCGGCATTATAATTTTTATAACTGGAAACATCCGCCTGTTTTTCAGCGGAAGCTTTTTTATCAGAAAACTGTTTCTTCAAATCTTCAAGGCGCTTAACAAAACTAGCATGACGCTTATACCAATCCGAGACAGTCGCCTCTGTTTTAGGGCAACCATTTTTTTCAATATCAGAAGCATACGCGGCTAATTGTTTTAAAAATTCATCGGCTTTAGCTATAAATGCTGTCAATTGTACAGGAGCTAAAACCGCTTGTTTAATTTTTGCAGCATCAATACCCTTGTATTCGGTTTCAAAAACCTTCTTTTCAAAGCTATCTAAATTACTATTCTGACGTTTAAGGGCTTGTTGTTGAGTAGGAGTAAGAGCCATGACTATCCTTTACAGTTTATAAAGATTTGTTTAATATCTTACCTTATGAAACTACACGACCTGCTTCAACTTTTATACAAATTTATCCCCAAAGGCAAGATACAAACTTTTTTTTACAGGTTTGTTAGAAAACAAATTAATATTTTGCTCGTTCCACCCGAAGCGGCTGGAGTGGAATTGATCAATCAATTATTTTCTACCTTACAAATGAGTGACCCCCAGCAACGGGAAGCCGCCCTACTTCAACTGGTACATGCCAGTCTCATTTATCAAGATAAAACAGGACCCACCCTTGATAGAAGTATTAAAGAATTTTCTTACAAGCGCGCTTTAAAAAGTTACGGAGTCTACCAGCTTCCTATTAAAGTAACTGAAGTACATCGTGGTCAACGGATGGCTGTTGGCTTTCAAAAAACGGGGCAATCTGGCCGCATCGACAAATACTTCATCGCCAAAAAATTTGGCATAAAAGGCCCTCCAGCTCCCATTGATATTTTCTTTCCGGATAATGGAGAACCCCCACGGCTGATTAATTTTGGTAGCCTGTAACTACCCTAAAAATAAAAAAATCGTACATTAAATTGTAATTACAGAAAAACTCCCCCTAACCCGAAAAATAGGAGGCAACTTTCCCTCAACTTGGCCGATAAATACTATATGATTGTTAAAGTGGTCCAGTCGCCAATACCGACAACTGAAAAAAATACCATTGCTTTTCTCGAATTCCTCAAAAAAAACCATATCGGTAATAATGGTGACGACATTTTCACCGCACAAGAAATTCGGGATGTTTTTGTGGTTGAAGGCATTCCCGAAGCCTCTTTCGAAACGTGGGCTTATCTGTTTAAAGAAGGGGTCTTGGCCTTTCATGCCGTGGATGAACACAAAATTATAAGACAAGCTCGTTCGGCTTACAATTATATCCAAAAAAACCACGCCGTCCTTTTACAAAGAGCACCAACAACACCGGAACATACGGTAACAGCCCATACAAAAGTCACAACTCGAGAAGGGAGTACACTTTATCTCTACCAGCCTTTAGCAGCAGGTTCATTTTTCTACGCTTTAGACTCAGAAGGAAAAATTATTAAGGAAATTGTTAAAGTACCCCCAGGTTCACAGCGCCATAGTTATAGCGGATACACACCCAGTAGCGCAGTTATGGCCGAAGAGGAAATGGCAACGCGTTCTTTCCATCTATCTCTAGATACGCTTGCCCCCTTAGCGTCTAAAATACTATTTTTTTCCGGAATGGAAGAAGACGACCATCACGGCAACCTATGCAATTACCTGCTTTTATCTTTTGATTCTCCAATGGAACATCTTAGTGATAGTTGGCAAACCGGTTTACTCCTAGACAGTGAGGAGGTTGGCGCAAGCCTCGATCCTCATTGCAATTACCAGGATTATGTAATACCTTCTTCAACAGCAGGCATAGACGCTGATTCCATCGGAGAAGGATCCCACCAAGTAACCCTAAAGTTTCAAAATGAATTGGGAGGAACAACAACGGCAACAGGAATACTGAATGTCAAACGAGCAATGATAGCCATAGACAATGCCAGCACCCCTCTTTTTATTTATAATAATAGGCCCGACACTACTCAGGATGAAGCTGCCATCCAGATGACGGAAAGGCTTCTTCGAGAATCCCTTCAGTGTGGCATTCGCATCAAAGGATTTAGCCTTTTCCTGAACTTAGGGAGCCCTCTACAAAGTATCGTAGATTCCAATACCGGCATGGTCAACATGCCCGTCACAACCGAAACAGAAAATTGGGAGCAAAATTTCAAAGATATTTATTATCATGAAGTGGAAGGACATTCTGCCTTCGATACCATTCCCAACGATGTTTTTATCAAATTCAACACTCTGTATAAGCAACTTGTTACCTTAGATAAAAAAGGCTCCTCTTTTAGTCCAATACCCGAATTAGCAACCTACAACACACCAGACAGCCATGAGTACACGGGACTCAAAAGCCATATGACCCATTCGTTTGATGTCTCTTACGATATAGACAATTGTGCTCTTGCTGTTTTTCAAGACGAGATCTATACAGGAATACCCAATGCCGGACACCCTTGGGACAGCAACCATGAACTTTTTGCCAGCACCCGCGCCATCATCCGACGAGGAGACAAAGATAAGCTGATTGCTAACATCAACAAAGAATTATCTGGATCAGCTCAAGAATTAGCTCTTCAGGTCATCGACACTGTCGAACAAACAATGTAGAATTTTTAGTCTTCCCTTCATTAAAAAATTCAATTAAAAATATATCACACAACCGAAAGGAAAAACTATGCTTAAACTTTATTTTGCCCCTGGTGCTTGTTCGCTGGCTCCCCACATTATTTTGGAAGAAGTCAAAGTACCTTACGAATTAATACGAGTTGATTTAAAAAATAAGACATATGGATCGGAGAACTATCTTAAGGTTAATCCCAAAGGCAGCGTCCCTGCCCTGCAACTTAAAGATGGAAAAGTTCTCACCGAAACAGTGGCCATCCTTCAATTTTTAGCCGATCAAAAACCGGAAGCTCGATTAGTGCCTACTGCTGGAAGTTGGGAGAAATACCAAGAGTTAGAATGGCTCAACTTCATTTCCACCGAAGTACACAAAGGTTTTAGCCCTCTTTGGAAGGCCGATAACTCGGAAGAAATAAAAGCAAAAGCCAAAAAAGTTTTAGATCAAAAGCTTAATCTCCTGGAAGCTCATTTGCAGAAACATGATTTTCTGATGGGGAAAAACTTCAGCGTTGCGGATGCCTACTTATTCACGGTTCTCAATTGGTCCACTTTCTTAAAAATAGACATGTCCGGATGGGCGGCCTTAGTTAAATATATGGACCGCATCAAAACAAGGCCCGCCACACTAGCTGCCCTTCAAGCTGAAGGGTTACTTAAATAAATGAAGAACTCCGTCACAAGTGGTGGGGAATAAAACCCCCTCTGGGGATTCAAAACTATTTAGGAATCTCCAACTCTAGAATAACGGCGTCTTTTAACTTCTTAAGAGCCTGTGCGACTTCAACCATTTGCTGATAAGAATAAAAGGATCCATCTAACCTTGTAAGCTCTTCGTTTTTATTATCGTAAAAAGCCAATGCGGAAATAGTTCTTCTACGAATAAAAACAGTACGGTATTGCACTCTGTGCAGGTCTAACAAAGAAAACTTTTTTACAACAAAGGGATGATGTACCTCAGCGGTCATATTTGAAAACACAACAATCTTCATTTTCGCAAATCGTTTTTTTAAAAAAATCAAAAGCGCCGCAGGAAAAGCACAACCGATATAGAACAACCATAAAATCGGATACTCTCCAACATTTTTAATAGTTGTGGCAAACAACATAAAATCGATAAAACCAAAAACAGAGACCACAGCCCAATACAAGCAGCCTGGAAAAGGATATTGACGAATAGGCTTTACTTCTAAAACAACATTTTGCATTTTTATCTCCTTAAAAATAAAAACAATCTAGACAATGTAACTTTTTTTTTATAAAAACTGCATACTATGAAAAATAAAATATTAACTCTAACCTCATTAATGGCTTTGTTTGCTTGTGCACCAGCGCCTAAGCAAGGCACCCCTATTTCATTCAACCAAATATGTCAAATGGGAGGAAAAACCGTAGAAGTACAAGGCTACATGCGCCTGCCTCCCCGAATGGAATGCCGCTCTTCCAGCTGTCAAGCCAACCTCTACCCTACCAATATTATTGGACCTCAAGATCCGTTCAGCATCATTTCTTTTGACGTAGGCAAAGGAAAAAATAAAATGGAACTACCTCCGCAAAATTATACTTACGAGAGTTTAAAAATTCACGATAGAAACGGAAAGATCATTGGGCATAATCAGCATGCTAAAATCATCGGCCTCGTTGCCAGAACGTATCCTGGGCAAGCCAATGCCTGCCAGATTTACCTCGATTCGATTGAAGCGATACCTTAAGGTATCCGCAATGTATGAAAAAAAAATTTCTACTGCCAGCCATTGCCTTGATGGTCATACCGGGTTTGTCTTACTCACAAGCTTATTCAGGAACAGCCTGCACCAATGGGGGTAATCCCCTTCTTAAAACACAGCTCAAAGAAGGAAAAATGGCCGCTATTGAAGGGATTGGTTATGGATATTACCAAAATTGGGCCAGCTCTTACTTAGCCGCCTCAGGTAGCAAGCCTACCAACACAAACTCATCTGCCGTAGAAGACCAAGAAAATAATGCCGAAGCCCAAGATAAATGGAGTTGCATGTACGCTCCTTACAATTTGATCGACGGAGACAACAAAACGGCATGGTGTGAGGGGAGCAAAACTGAAGGGGTTGGAGAAATCGCGATGGCACGTATCGATTTGGATAAACCCGTTGAAATTGCCGTTGGGTATCAAAAATCTCCAACAACTTATCAAGCCAATAACCGCCCCAGCAAAATAAAAATTTATGTTCTTGAAGGAGACCAGTGGATGGATGGCCTTACAACAAGTGAAGGGAATAAAGTTGAAAATCTCACCCTCTTGGCCCAACAAGAAGTAGAATTAAAAGACACAAATGCGTATCAACCCCTTTCAATCCCTTCATTTAAATCGAATGGCAAAAAAACATTCTTAGCCCTTGAACTTGTTTCTGTGACCAAAGGAACACAATTCAACGACACCTGCATTTCAGAAATTAGAAATAAATAGAATGGATAAGACCCCTAACAACGTCACCCCGGTGAAAACCGGGGTCCAAGTTAAAGACAAATGAAGTCCGGCTTACGTCCCTACAGAATTTTGCCGGGATAACAACATATGGCGTTCGCGTAAAATGAATCATCTCAATATCTTTTTCTTAAGTGCTAAGGCTTCCGGAAATTTAAAAAAAGAAGTAAGAGCAAGGTATAGAAAAGTAAACGGAATCAAAACAAACATCGCCGTCAGCCACGGATGAAGTTGCGGCATCGGAAACAAGAAGGCCCCTATTTCTCCTCCGGCTAAATCAGTTCCATAAAAAAATGTTAACATCATTTTGATTCCTAAACTGAGTGCTCCTGCACAAACAGCAGATCCCCATAAGCGAGACAAAAAAGACAAAGAAAGCCCCGTTTTGCCAATACGCACTGAAAGACGACGACGCAGAAGAAGAAACTCAATCCACGCGGCAAAGCCGGTTGTGGCGGTAATCCCTACCCCTCCCATTTCACGACTTACACCCAACACGCCCGGCAATTTAACCGCTGACCAATAAGCCAGCGCCGCAGTTAAAATCACACGGAGTGCGGCAAAATAAAGAGGTGTTTTTGTGTCTCGCAGAGCATAAAACGCCGAAGCATAAAGTCTCCCCATCGTGCTGGCTACAAGGCCACACGTGGAACCCATTAAAAGATACCACAGATAGCGCGTGTCAGAGCTATTGAATTTACCAGTTTGAAACAAAGCCCCGCCCACAATATCCCCCAAACAAAACAGACAAACCGTTGAAGGAATGACAAAAAAAGCAATGCGTCTTAAACCATTGTTAATACGTGCTGCAATTTTTGAAGCAACTTCTTCAGAACTTCCTTGCGAACGCGACATTTCCGGAAGCTCCGCAGCCGATACCGCCATCCCAAAAAGACTGATCGGAATTAAATAAAGAGCTTGAGCATACGCAAGCGCTGACAACGCACGTTCCGAAATAAGAGAAGCATACGCCGTATCGATATAAGCACTCACCTGCACCACGCCACGCCCTAAAACTACAGGCCCAAAACTTTTAAGCACCTGACGAATATGGCGATTTCCCGCTTTTAAATTAGGTTTAAATTGTCCCAACAAAGAAGAAACAGCAGGCCATTGAATAGCAAATTGCAGTAAGCAACCTACCGCCACGCCATAAGCAGCGCATAGAGCAAGACGTTCTTGAGAAACATGTTTAACAAATCCAAAAATAAGCACCGAAAAAATAATTGCCGCATTCCACAACACCGGCGCCATATAAGCGATAAAAAATCGGCGATGACTATTTAAAATACCCAAGCACCAAGCAGAAAGAACCAGTAGCCCCACTCCCGGAAAAATAATACGAACTAAATTAATCGTCAGAGCTCTGGTTTCACCACTAAAACCGGGAGCTACTAAATCAATCAGAAGAGGAGTAAAAAAAACTCCCAAACTCACCAAAATTGCCGTTACTAAACTAAGCAAACCAAAAACAGCGTTAGCAACAATATTAGCTTCCTTCTGATCATCTTTTCCCAGTAGAGAAGCATAGACGGGAATAAAAGAAGCAGACAAAACCCCTTCACCAAAAAGATTTTGAAGAAAATTAGGAATGCGTAATGCCGCTTTAAAAGCGGCTGAAGCCATTGAGTTGCCCAGATAGTGCGCTAAAACCCGTTCGCGCAATAAACCCATAATGCGTGAAAGAAAAATTCCCGCACCGACAAAAAAAGCCCCTCGAGAGGAGCTAGAAGATTCTGTAGATTGAGCCACAAAAAATCTCTAATGAATTTCAATTATTTTGTCCATGCAAACTAAGAACAAACTCCTCGTCTCAATAGTGTGACAAAATAAAAAAACTGCCATTTGTTTGACATAAACTTGTTGCGACAATGTGGTTGTACTTTTCTTCACACCCCTGGTTAAAGCGGACCCATCTTAAATACTGACTTTTTGATTTTAACTTTAACCCTTTAATAGGAGAAATGATGAACCCATTATTATTACCCTTGTTACTTGTTGCCTGCGGAGGCAAAGACGAAAATCCACATACCGACGATACCGGTTCTGCTGGTAACGACACAGGCTCTATTGATTCACAACCCAATGATAGCGACAGCGTGGGAGGAACTGATAGTGATACAGGAACCCCCTCTGTTGATGATAGCAGCGATACTGGAGACAGTGGCGACACCGGAGAAGTCTATACTCCATCCTGCTTTATCGATGCCTTCACCATGGACACTACCACCGTCACCATCAGCGGTCTTCAACCTCAAGTCAGTAGCTCCGTATGGGACCCTATTTACAACTCCCTCATCGTCGGTACCGATGAAGACGACACCCTTGGTTCCCAATATGGCTATATTTCTGCCGAAGATCTTGATGCTGGCACGTCAACGGTTCTATTAAGCGATGACGAAGCCGCCTTAACATATAATATGAAAGGTCTCGCGACCTATCATACAGACAGCGCTGATGTACTCTTTGCTGTCGAAGGTTCGGAAGGCCATGGCGCTAGAATCCACACCATTGATATGCAAACCGGCGACTCTTATCTTCAAGAAGATAAAGACGGTGAGATGGATGACAGAAACAATTTGGACAGTGAAACCGCTGATTTTAAAGAAATAGAAAAAGAAGATTTAGAAAATGATCCCGACTACAAAGCGGGAGCAATGATGCTCGTCGTCTCTCCTGATAAAGATAAGGCTAACTTTTATGTGGCGGATACGGCAGAAGATGGATACCAACTGATTGGAAAATATGAAACAACGGTCTTTGATGATAATGGCATCCCCAATGCCCAGCAACTTGAACTAGTCAAAGAATTCAATCCTGTTGATGACTTTCCTGAATTAACAGAGCAACTCTATGGCCGAAAAATTAGAGGCTTAACTCTTAACGCGGATGGTACCCGGTCTGTTTTCTATGGCACCGAAGGGCTCCATAGCGTTTTCGGCACTGAAGAAGGAGATACCGATCACGTTTTTGAAGGATCCCTTGTTCTCCTCTATGATAATGATTGGAATCGATTGGATCCACTGGGTGATGCCGATGGCGTCCACTATGATTGGGCAGAAAATGATTCCCAAAATCCGGGAGACTTTGCAACACGCATGGTCACTACAGACGAAGATTCGGATGCCAAAGAGGATTATTGTGTCGTTTACACTCCTCTGGATAACACCACAGCAGGAATGGTGGAAATCAGAAGCACAAAAGTCGATCGTTAGAATGAAATAAGAAATCCCCCTTCCTAAAACAGGAAGGGGGATTTTTATTAAACAGTAACCCCACATACCCATTTTCGTCTTTTCTTGCCTTATTCGTTTTAAACAATTAAGATGTTTGGTTCAACTTTAACCAAAAGGAACCCATGGAAAACAAATTAGCCGTCGGCAAGGAAGTGTTATCTTATTGTGGTAAATGCAAACTACCCTTAATTCACGTCATCGTAGCCTTGAAAAACCCAACCACTATTGCCACATGCGAATGCAAAACATGCAAAGCGGTTCATCTGTATCGCGACCCTGTCACAGTGGGAGCCAAGAAAAAAACAACCAAAACTTCAACAAAAAAAGCTCCCGAAAAAGTATGGAGCCCTACCCTTTTTGAAGGAGGGATTAAACCCAAAACTTATTCCATGAGTGGCTCCTTTAAAGAAGGGGATCTCATTGCCCACCCCACTTTTGGCAAGGGCGTTGTCGAAAAGATTCTTCCTCCTAACAAAATGGAAACCCTCTTTGAGCAGGGAATGAAAATCTTGATCTTTGCAGCGTAAAGACACTTCACGCTTGCCATCATAATGTCACGAAGTGGTCAATAATTTGACAAGGTTTTAGATTATTGAAGATGGGATGAAAACTTCCCCTATCTTCTTGGCTCTATTTTCACTAGCCCTTTACGGTTGCAGCGGAAAATCTTCAGACACTCACGACAACGCCATCACCATTGCTCCCTTGGAAAGAACACAAAACCCCAATGGAGGCACAGTGAAAGGGTCATCATCTAACACCCCAAATACATCTTCTAATCCAAGCCCTAGTGGAAGCACCTCTGGAAGAGGCGGAAGCACAGGCTCCGAAAGAGATACAGACCCAAGTGGCGGCACAAGTTCAACCACACCCGAAGAGGAAACCGACACAACACCTCACGTCTCTTCTATTTCGATGGAACGCATCGGACGTTTTTCAACTGGCCTTTTTAATGAAGATGCTCAAACGATTTTAGATTACGACTCCATCAATGAACGGGCTTTTGTCATTAATTCCAGCAGCGCTCACCCTTCTGTGTCTGTGCTGGACATGAGTGACCCGTTAAACATTGTCGAATATAGCGCCCATTCAGCCATCGAGCCGTATTATCCCGGTACAACCCCATTGGGTATTTCAATTTTTAAAACATACATTGCGATTTCATACCAAGCTAATCCTAAAACCGATAATGGTTACGTAGTTTTTTACGACTCTAACACTTTTGCCGTATTGGCCAAAGTTACCGTAGGAGCAAATCCAGACATGATTACTTTTACGCCGGATGGTACTAAAGTTATTGTCGCCAATGAGGGCGAGCCGAGTGACGATTACACGACAGATCCCGTAGGTTCTGTGGGCATTATTGAGCTTCCTGATGACATCACCGATTTGAGAAATAGCGATGTAAAAACAGCCAGCTTTACAAGTTTTAATGCTCAAAAAATAATTTTAAAAAACAGAGGCGTTCATTTTTCAACAACAGGGGCTAGTGTTGCCAAGGATTTAGAACCAGAATACGTTACGGTTTCGGACGATGGAGCCACCGCCTGGGTTGTCTTACAAGAAAACAATGCTTTAGCCGTTGTCGATATTAACAGTGCCACCGTTACCAAAATACTTCCCTTGGGTGTAAAAGATTTTAATGACTCTTCTTTAAGCCATGGACTTGATCCAAGTGATAAAGATGGCGGGGCCAACATTAACAATTGGCCTGTGTATGGCATGTACCAACCGGATGGTATTGCCAGTTATACCGTAGATGGGAACACCTACCTCGTCACCGCTAACGAAGGAGACGGTCGGGATTATACTGGGTTTAGTGAAGAAGCTCGTGTGGAAGACTTAACTCTAGACTCTACGGCCTTTGCTGCTTATCCCGATCTAGATGATGAAGAAAATTTAGGCCGACTGAAAGTCACCTCTTCCAAAGGAGATACGGATGGAGATGGCGATTATGATGCTTTGTATTGTTTTGGAACACGCTCCTTTTCTATTTGGTCCAGTGTTGGAGAATTAGTTTATGACAGCGGCGCCGATTTTGAAGAAAAAATTCTAGAAACTGCTGGAGAAGATTATTTCAACACAGACTATAATTCTAACGAAGGAGACTCCCGTAGTGATAATAATGGTCCTGAACCGGAACCCCTAACTGTCGGCACCATTTATGATAAAACTTATGCTTTCATCGGTATGGATAGAGAAGGAGGAATTATGATCTATGATATCACCACTCCCTCCTCTCCTACTTTTGTGGATTATGTCCTTAACCGCAATTTCACCGCTGTCCCCTCCGACCGTTTGATCACCAGCGATGATGGAACCAGTGACTTATCTCCAGAAGGGATCCGCTTTATCTCTGCGGAAGACAGCCCCACCCAAGCTCCGCTTCTTCTTGTCGGTAATTCAGTAAGCGGCTCTACTACGGCCTATGAAATCGACGTGACACTCACGGAATAAATTGAAGAGTCAACGACTAATATAATTGCCAAAATGTAAAATTTGGATTCTAATTCAGGTATGAATAAAATCATCCCTGTACTCATTATATTTTTCCACCTTCTTTTTAGTTCTATCTCTATGGCAGAGGGCCTATGCACGCCAGAAGAACACACTTATTTTTCTTGTCCCATCAAAAGTGGTAAAACCCTTTCCGTCTGCGGTCAAAAAACGGCGGACAGCCTTAGCTGGCTGCAATACCGTTTTGGAACAAAACAAAAAATAGAACTAAGCTACCCAACAGATGCAAAAAACATTAAACCGGGGGAAGTCTTTTCCTTTTCTCATTATATGCGGGGTTCTCCTTTTACTCAAAACGATAATTTAAGTTTTACCAACGGTAGCACAACCTACAATGTCACCGTAGATTTAGAAGACGCTTCCGTAACCGATGATGGAAAAGAGCTTGTCAAATATGGTGTAGAAATCACCACGACTGAAAAACCAGACAACCCTATTTTTATCTCGTGTACCAAACCCGTCACCAATCATTTGGACGAACTACAAGGGCTAATTCCTTAAGGAGAGTACCATGGCGGATGCTAAAACCATTCTTGTTGTAGAAGATGAATATTTTTTGGCCGAATCTATCAAAGATCGTTTGGAATACTTAGGCTACCAAGTTTTACTGGCAGAACATGGTGAAGCCGCTCTTGAATTATTAAAAGAAAAAAAATGCAATTTGATTCTCTTAGACATCATCATGCCCGTTTTAGATGGCTGGGATACCCTCAAAGCCATTCGACAAAATTCTCAACTCAAAAACTTGCCTGTCATTATGGTTTCAGCCAGAGCTACGGATCAAGACAAAGAAAAATCTCTGGCCTACGGAGCCAATGATCACCTGAACAAACCTTTCTCTTGGGATGATATGGCAGCCCTCATTAAAAAACACCTATGAGACAATGGCTTCTTGTTTTATGCCTGCTTTTCCTCACATCGTGTTCTTCACGTCTGCATTGGGTTATTTATTATGGATCCACACCGCCTAGTACACCGCTCAAAAAAGTCGATTGGGCTATTTTAGAACCAGACAATCTCCAGCCTTCTTCACTTAAAAATCCGAAAATTAAAACGTTAGGTTACATCAGCTTGGGTGAAATTAATAGCTCCCGTTCTTATTGGCCCAAAATTCAAAACTCTTCTTTTATTGTAGAAGAAAACCCCAACTGGCCTGGAGCTTACCGTGTAGATATTCGCTCGACGGACTGGCAAGACTTATTGATCCAACAAATTCTTCCTTCCATATTAAATCAAGGATTTGATGGTTTTTTCTTAGACACAGTAGATACAGCACTGTATCTGCAAGAAAAAGATCCCGTAAAATATTCACATTCTCAAGAAGCCATGGTGAATTTTATTAAGAAAATACGTGCTTCTTTTCCCAAAGCCCTCATTGTTCCCAATAATGGTCTCGAAATGCTGCCGGAAATCGGAAAAAATATCGACGCCATATTGGTAGAAGACCTTTATACCCGTTATGACTTCAACAACAAAACTGTCATCGCCACTCCAACTGAAGTAAGTCTAACCAAGGAAAAAATGTTGGATAAATTTACACACGATTTCCACAAGCCCGTATTGGCTTTACTCTATGAAAATTCCACTAATACCCCTCTCACAAAACATGCTATAAGTAAGTGTAAAGAAAAGGATTATAGCTGGGCTGTCACAACAGTGGATCTGATGCACTGGAACGTGCCTACCCATTAGCCATTTTTGAAAAATTTTATTCAACAATTGATTATTGTATTTTCTCTGTTGCTCCCTGCTCTTTCGGGTTTAGCAGCCTCTCAAGAGCCTCTTTCACGGAAAGTATTAGCGCTTTATGAATCCAGCGTTTATTCAGATCCAGCCTCTACACTCATTCATCGGACGGCAGAACTCACATTAAACTATTTGGGCCTACAAGTGGAATACCGCCCCGTGGAAAGCCCCCTTCCTTCTGATGATGACATGCAGCCTTACATAGGCTTCATCACTTGGTTTACCAATGAAAATGCCGTCCCCCATCCGGATCTTTACTGTCAATGGATGCGCCATCAGATTCAAACAGGAAAAAAAATAGTTCTCTTAGAAAACTGGGGATTGTTTCAAGACAAAAAACGTCATCTCAGCCCCATATGTGAAGACACTTTTAAAAAATTGGGAATAGAATACAAAGGGGAATACGCCGACAACCCCTACTTTTTAGAAGTAGCGGAACAAAAAACAGAATGGGTAGAATTTGAACGAAAAATTAATTTTACCGAAAACCTCACTTACAGTTGGTTTAAAGCCATTGATCCCCAAAGTACCGTCTACCTTAAAGTTCGTAGAACGGACATGGTGAATAGTGAATCAGACATGGTTGTCACCACCCCTCAAGGTGGCTTTGTAGCACCAACCTGGCTCATCTATAACGACACAGAAACGAATCATATTCAATGGCGTGTTAATCCTTTTTTATTTTTTGAAAAAGCGTTTGACGTACCAGACTGGCCGCGCCCCGATACAACAACTTTAAATGGAAACCGAATTTTTTATAGCCACATTGATGGTGATGGCATTTTTAATATTTCTAAAATTGATCAAAAATCATTTTCTGGAGAAGTGATCTTAAATGAAATTTTAAAGCAATACCCCTCACTCCCTATCACACTCGGCCTCATCACAGGCTACATGGACTTGAAGGAATTCAACAATCCACGCACTCAAAAGCTGTACCGCGAGATGATAGAATTGCCGCAAGTAGAAATTGCCTCGCATGGCTATGCCCATCCTTTGGTTTGGAAAACAGGAGAACTGTCTTTAAAAATTCCAGATTACAACATGAATGCCGAAAAAGAAATCAACGGATCTATTCAGCAACTCAACCAAATGATTGAGTCTTTAGGAATCACGTATAAAAAAACCTCTCTCTTTCAATGGACAGGAGACTGCACCCCTTCCGCCATACAAATTAAAATGGCAGAACAAACGGGGTTACCTAATCTTAATGGAGGTGGTGGGCGCCAAGATGACAATTTCTATGGTTTAGCGGCCCTCTACCCCATCGGCATTACAAAAGAAGGCGCCCATCAAATTTATGCCGGGGCTTTTAACGAAAATAATTTCACCAATCTGTGGAGCGGCCCTTATTATGGGTTTGCCCACTTACTCTCCACATTGGACAAAACCGAAAACCCTCTACGCCTTAAAGCCGTAGATGTTTATTATCATTTTTACAGTGGGGAACGTTGGGCTTCACTAAAAGCTGTGAAAAAAATTTATGATTCCTTTTTAAACAAAAATATCTTCCCCATTCATGCCAGCCAATACGCCAGAATTGCTGAAGGATTTTACACAACTGAAATTAAGCGCATTGCCAGTGGTCATTTTGTCGTTAGTAAAAATGGAGTCTTACAAACCATTCGTTTTGACCATGAAAAAAGAAATCTAGACCTCTCTCAATCGACAGGTGTTCTAGGTTTTATTCACGATAAAAATGCCCTGTATGTTTCATTAGATGAATCGGAAAACCACGTCATTCAACTATCAGAGGCTCAGCCCTCTTCTCCTTACTTAATTCAATCTACTTTTCAGGTTTCGCAACTAACAAAAAAAGTGGAGGGCTTTTCGTTTCAAAAACAAGGATGGTTAAAAAGTCATTGCCTTTGGGGAGGGCTAAGACCCAACCACAGTTACCGAGTCATAACACAAGATGAAACTCAACGATTAACAACTTCTTCAACAGGGGAATTGAAAATAGACTTTCAAAAAAGTGAAAATGGATTAACCCCCGTCTTAGTAAGGGTTGAAGCAGAATAAAATGAATTACTCACGGACTCAAATTATTATCTTCTTTATCGCCATTGTGGTTCTAGGATGGCTTTTATACCCGCGTACGCTTTTTCTTGGATTTATTTATGAAGGCTCAGCTTCATTAGAAAAATCAGAAAATTATTATCAACAGTATTTGGCTAAAAAACCTTTCAACCGCTTTGCCACATTACGTTTGGTCGATATCTACGAACGTATGGGGGAACCTGAAAAAGCCACTCCTCTCTATACCAATCTCTATTCCCATCGCCTTCACGATTGGGATTTGGCTCAAAAATATTTAAAGCATTTAGAAAACAAAGGCGACTTTGAAGCCGCCTATAAACTAAGACAAGAAATAGCCCATAACTTTTTTGACGAAAAAAATATCCCACGAGAAAAAATTCAAGATCTGCTGACGCAAGCATTTAAATATGCTCAATGGAAACAAAAAACGGAAGAGGCTTATCAGCTCTTACAAAAAATAGCGGATATTTCAAAAAATCCAGACGCCACTCTTCAAACCCTACATTGGCTCGATTTAGGCCTGAAACATACCGATAAAATCATCGCACGGCTCAAAAAACAATTGGCTGAAAACCCACATGATAAAAATAGTCGCCGTGAACTTATTTCTGTCCAAATGGCATCTAAAAACTTTGAAGAAGCTTACCAAACTATTGACGAGGGATTAACGCAAGATCCGCGTGACACGACTTTACTCAAACAACGTATTCAACTTGATGCAATAACTGGAAAATCGGAAATAGAAATCAAAGATACGCTCAAAATACTCAATCTGGCGACATTATCTTCAGAGGAGACAATCTATTTCAAGCTACACTTAGTATTTTTGTATCAAAAAATAGGACGTCTGGAAGAAGCGCTCCCTCTTTTTGAAGAACTCACAAAGACCAACCCTAAAAATAAGGACATTTGGAAAAACTGGGCTTTTGTCTTAACACAGGATCAAAAAATAGATGCGGCTCTCAAGGTATTGGAAAAAAGTCGGTTTTATTTTCCTGATGATCTGGACTTAGAAGAACAACAAGTCTCTCTTCTTCTCTACCAGAAAAAAGACACCTCTTCCGTTGCTTTGTATGACGATTTTCTAAAGAAAAAACCCAAACCTTCTTTTGCCTTAGACGTGGCCTATCTTCTACTGGATCAAAAAGAAAAAAACAAAGCCCAAAACTGGTTAAACCGTGCATTAAAACTATTCCCCGAAAATGATAAACTCATCTTTTTGCTAGCGGATGTGAATGTTGAATTAGGTTTGCTTGAAGATGCTGATTTTTTGCTCACTTCTTATCTAAAAAAACACCCAAACAATTCTACAGCTCATTTAAAAACCGCTCATTTAGCAGCTATACGCTTTCAATTTGCCGCGTTAGAGCAACATTTACAGCAATACTTAAGCCTTGAAAAAAATAAGTTCCAATCTCTCATCGCAGCCGGACAAGAATATTTGTTCGCAGGCCTTAATTCACAAGCGCAAAACTATTTCCAAAAAGCCCGTGACCAAAACCCGAAAGACCCGACTCCCTGGTTTTGGCTATCTGCAGCTTATTGGAGTCAAAACTCAAAAAAGTCCTCACAACAATCAGCCCATCAGGCAAGTCTCCTTTTCTCTAAAAAGAAAAGTAATACTACTTGGGAACGATTAAGCCTTAAAGCTCAAGCAATGGCTCGTTTTGATGAAGACATACGCCAAAAATATAAAAAAGCCTTGGAGCGCCATCCAAAAGATTTTGATTTTTACGCTGACTTTGCGGACGTGCTTCTTATGGAACAAGAAAACACCTTGGCTGCCGAAATTATTAAAACAATCGAGCAAAAATTTTCACAAAGACCAGAGGATGTCATTTCTCTTAAAGTGCGTTTAGCTCAACAGCAACACGATTGGAAAGAAGTGATTGATTTACTTAATAATCACCCAAAACCTTATTTAAGAGACACAAAAACTTTGGCGGAAGCTTACGCCGCCAATGGGCAATGGAAAAAAGCCATGGACTATTATCAGCAATTATCCTCATCCTCCGATGAGGAAGCTCAGAAAAAACTAGGTTTAACCGAGGAAGCAGCCAAACTCCATGCCGAATATGATCATCGCATTGGTCAAAACTTTCATTATCTGGATTTAGGAAACGATACCATCATTGAAGAGGGAATTTTCACTAAACATTACTTAAATGAATCACTCAAGATAACGGGTGAATTTGTCTGGGGGCACTATCAATCCCCCGGAATTGATTTTGAGGGAAACGCAGAATATGGTAGGATCCTTCTTTCAAAACAATGGGGGCCCCAATGGCAACTTGAAGGAGGTCTGGGGTTTGGGGTGAGTGAGCAACATGAAACAGTGTCACCTTTATTAGGAATACGCTACAAACCTTGGGAGAAACTTTTATTGGAAATGCAAGGAAGTCTTCGGGAATTAAGAACGGATCTTCCCCAATCGGTAGCCCGGGGCGCACTAAAAAGCCAAGTGTCTTTTCAGTGGAATTGGCAAGCTACTTCCCGTTTTAATTTTTCCGGCACTTATCGTCTGGGAAAAAATAGCTTAAGCGGAGGAGAAAAAGCTTGGGAACAAAGTTTTGAACCGTCGCTTTCGTTTCTATTGCTGCGCCAACCCGATGTATTTATAGGCTACCAGTTCAGCCTGGTTCATGTAGATGACAATGACGGTTTTTTAAGAAAACTCCCCTTGCTACCCGATGTGAGGGCGCATTATTTAACAGCTGGGTTTAATCATCCCATCACCCCAACCTTTAAGGTGGCAAGTGGCTTTTTTCTGGGTGAAGACACGGCAAGAAACCTTCATTTTTTTGAAGGCGATTTATGGGGGGCCAATGCCTCCTTTGTGTGGAACCTCACCTCATGGTTAGATATGACAGGTTTTTATAGTTACGGCAGAGAAACTCTCACTGAAAGCGCCGGTCAGAGCCATAATCTCAACTTCGGCTTTTCAGGACATTGGTAAAGATATGGGAAAAAAAATATTGTTAATCGACGATGAAGTAGATTTTACTGAAGTGGTGGGCACCTTGCTGCGTTTTCATGATTTCGACGTAGACACTATCAATGAGCCTCTTCTAGCTCCTGAAGCTATTAATAAAAATAATTATGATCTCATTGTTAGCGATTTGATGATGCCCGATATCAACGGCTTTGAATTGGTCGAGAAGATTAGGACCATGCCGCGCTACAAAGACACCCCAATCATTACCTTGTCGGCAAAACTCCTTAACGATGAAGAAAGAAAACAATTGCTCCATCATGGTGTTCATTGTTTATCTAAACCATTCGAGCCCAGTGGATTGGTAGATCAAATTTGTCAATTACTTGGCTAAAGACCGTCTCTTCTTTTGTCATAAAAAGACAAAAGAATGAGTAGGGAGAAAATTTCGGATTTGAAACGATACTCTTATTTGTACGAAATTCCTCTTTTTTACTTGGTTTTATGTGGAATCAATTTCTACCTGGTGCCGGAATATCCTTCTTTTTTTGGCATTGATCCCCATCCTTATTGGTTAGGCATTGTATTATTTGCCTTCCGGTATGGATTAGTCCCCTCACTCATCTCAGGCGTGTTATCAGCCCTATTATTTTTATTCGGAATATTCTTATTTGGAGAACGCTATCTTTTTGAAGACGCCGTTTTCTTCCTTCTACCCTCTTTCTTCATCATTGTTTCAACTTGCCTAGGTTTCTTAACACGCCAAACACATAAAAAAATAATCCAATTCCAAGACGCCGAAATAAGCGCCAGTCAAAAGGAAAAACATTTAAACGAAGAAATAAAAACCCTAACCGAAATTAATAATAACCTTGAAAAAAGAATAGTCACTCGTATGTCAACCTTGGTGACTTTATATGAAGGAGCCAGGAGGCTTGAAACTCACGATATCGAAGAGCTTTACAAATCAGGCTTGGACTTTATCACTAAAACATTAGGAGCCGATGAAGCAGCCATTTATCTTAAACAAAACAATGAATGGCATTTAAAAGAAAGCATTGGCTGGAAAGAGTACGAAAAGCATCCAAAAATATTAAAATGGTCCGAGGGCCTAACCGGACTTGCAGGATCTACGAATAAGATTGTCAGCATTCGTGATTTTATGGGTCACAGCCCTAAAGAACTCCCTAATATATTTAGCGACGCACTAGTAGCCGCTCCTTTACGCTTAGGGGAGCATGGCAAAGTCATCGGTGTAATTGCCATTCAACGAATGCCTTTTTTAAGTTTCACTAGCTCTTCAGTCAACCTCTTCTCTTTTCTCATGAACTGGATTTCACGTTCCGTAGGAGAAGCTTCGTATATTCAAGAGTTAAAAGAACAAGAAATTATCGATCCAGAACTTCAGGTATATTCTCATTCTTATTTTTTATCTCGTGCACGGCAAGAATTCTTACGATCAAAAAACTATTATTTACCTCTTGGGCTTGGAGTTGTCTCCTTCGATCAAACCACTCCTTTATCTGCCAAAGAAAATAAACGCCTTCTCTTAGCCATAGCCCAGCTCCTTAAACAAAACATACGTGAAATGGATGTGGTTGCACGCTTTCCTTCTTCAGAACACCCTTTTTCTATTCTCTTCATCACAGCTAGCCCTAAACAAACCGAAGAGATGACTGAAAAAATAACGCATGCTTACCAGGAATTAAAATTAGTCGATGCTAAAGGTAAGCCCCTGCCTCTTATTAAAATTAAATTGTCTCATTTTTCCCCACAAGTGGCCGATATCGATCAAATGCTTCGAGAGGCTCTCATATGATGCATGCACGATTCATGTTTTTTTGGGGTTTAAGTGGTCTCTGTGAGTTTCCGTTTCTCCAAACTCTATTAGGTTTTCCTTATTTTTTTAAAGGGCACACTCCCTTTGTGGTCTTACTGCATGTGACGGGATCCGTATTGCTCTTTTTTTGTGTCCCCAAAGGAGAAGGCTGGTTTCATCCGGCACGCATGGGCGCAAAAACCTTTTTCTACATGGGGCTTTTTTTGCCGTTTGTAGGATGGATCATTTCCGGAATCTTATACATTCATTTCATCAAAGAAAAAGACAAACCCTATACTATAAACCAGGAAGATGATGATAATTTTTTCATGGACTCATTTCCTTCTTTATCCCTTTCTATTCAGCTTCCACGGCGAAATCGTCTTCAAAAACAATTGGATTTTATTCCTTTAGTAGACATCATCCGAGGACCGGAAGAGATAGAGCTTAAACGTGGAGCTATCGAAAAACTTGCTCAAATTAATACCCCAGAAACAATCGACCTACTTTTCTCTCTACGTAGCGATCCAGTCATGGAAGTGCGTTTCTATGCTACGTCTGCTTTGGGAAAAATCAAAAAAGAATTTGATGAACGTCTTGATGCTGCCAAAGAAGAAATAAAAAAAACAAGCCCCAGCAGTAAGGCACGACTCAACTTAGCTCAGGCTTACTTAGAATATGCCCAATCTCATCTTTTGGATAAAGTAACAACTTCCGCCTACGAAACAGAAGCTCTGTTTCACTTGCAGGAAGAGCTCAACAACCCCTTCCCTTCCCTACAAGCCTTTTGGATGCTCATTGATTTATACAAAAATCATCGTCGATGGGAGCAAGCATTAGATTTACTAGAAAAATTGGAGCACCACCCGGAAACAGAAATTATTTTAGTTTTAAAAAGTAAAATTGAAATTATTTATTTGATGCAACGCTATCAAGAAATACCGGTTTTATTAGAAAAACTGACTCAAAAAAATAAATTACCAGACGAATGGACCGCTCTAGCACAATGGTGGGGGGCCCATGTTGAACATTAAAAAAATTAAAGAACTCATTCATGGACCCAGTGAAGACGGTCGATTTGAAGCCTTTTTAGAGCTCTTTGAATCGGAAGATCCCAAAGCTTTGGAGGAAATACATCATATACTCACATCTCCCGACCCAGTGATTAAAATTAAATTCTTGCGCTTCTTATCACACGCAGAATCAGAAAAATCTTTGCCATTAATTGTTACATGCTTAAAAGATAAAAATCCCATCGTCATCAACGTGGCTCGAAAGGTTTTTGAAAAAAATACTTTTCCTTTAAAGTTTCGAAGCCTTCTTCCATTTCTCAACGCCCCT
Source organism: uncultured Nitrospiraceae bacterium (assembly GCA_964592255.1). Lineage (GTDB taxonomy): Bacteria > UBA10199 > UBA10199 > UBA10199 > SBBF01 > CAZQCI01. Next base: position 60,520 of record CAZQCI010000001.1, read on the forward strand.
CACGATGATTTATTTACTTATGCGGTAAAAGCGTTAGCTCAGGCGGGTATCACCGAAATTATTGAACCTTTATTTGAACAGCTAAAAAGAGTGGGGGAAGAAAGGCAGCTGATTATTTTATCGGTTTTACGTTGGCTTCCCGAAGAAAGAATGATTCCTGTTCTCCTGTCTTATCTTAAATCAAAAAATGACAATATCCGCTATAAAACTTTAATGGTCTTTGGAAGTCTATTGAGTGCAGGCCATAGTTCGGCACGCAAACATCTACTTCCCTCTCTCAAGGATAACAATGCCTCAATTCGGCAAGCTGTTTTATGGTGTTTAAAAAGAGCCCCTTCAAAAAAAGATTATTCAATTTTTTTAAATTACTCACAAAAAGATCCAGATCCTTTAGTCAGACAAGAAGCTCTAATAGGGCTGAGTACTTTTCCCCCACGAAAAATTATTTTGCCTATTCTTTCTCTCATGGCGACTGAAAAATCACGCATGGTTTTATTGAAAGGAGAAGGACTTCTTTTGGGAATAAACATTCAAGATCTGGAATCCGAGTTAAGTAAAGCGCTTCAATCCAAAAATACCAAAATTAGAGAAAGAGCCCAACTGTTAATGTCGGAATTAGGACGCAATTCGGAAAGTTTTTGTAAAAAATTACTCGAAAAAGCCATGCGGATCAAATCACCTAAAGAAAGACTCACTTTAATTGAAGCACTAGGCAATACACAAAGTCACAATGCCATTGCCTGGCTGGAAACCCTGCTCAACACAGATCCCTTAACATCCTATGCAGCTATTTCGGCCTTGTTAAAAATTTGGGGCGAAAACCCACAACAACCCATTCTTAAATATTTACAACATCAAAAATCAGCCATTACCCGCCAAAACGTACTCAAGCATCTGGTTAAAAAAAATATCCCTTTGAAAAGCAATACTGATTTAGAAAAATATCTGATGGGTCTTTTAGAAGACGCCAATTTAAATATTCGATATCTAGCAACTCAAGCCTTGCTCAAGATCAACAGCTCAATGCTGCTACACCCCTTAATGAAAACATTACTTAACGAGTCTGACCCCACAACTTTTCAACTTTTGCGACAAAGTATTTTATCTTTACTAGCAAAAAACCCCCAATTAATCGGTCCAATGTTAAAATTGTATTATCAAGACAGTAAGGCTCTTCATACTTTAATCAACCTGATGAGTGAAATCGACTTGGAAGGATCTCATTCTTTAGAACTATTAATCATTCTCTTATCCCCACCTTTCATGCTGGATAACTCGCCTTTGCTTCAAGAAGCGGTCCGTTTCATCCTCATCCAATATCTTCAAGATAAAATTCGCTTAGAAGATGTGGTTGAAAGCGTATCTACTATTCCACAACGGGATTTGATTTTTGATTGTTTATATACTCAACTAGAAAATCAATCTAGCTCTATGCGCCCTATTTTTTCTAAATCTAAAATTGAAACCTGGCTTCATAACGACTGCCTGCTCTCCCCTTCCTTATTACGGCTACTCGCTTTAAGTCAGGATGAAAAATTAATCGCTGTATTAGTTCAATTCACATCACAAAAACCTTTAGCACCATACAAAGCAGAATTGATCCATACTCTTAATCGGATGATTTGGCAGGAGGCCTGCTCATGATCGACGTATGCCTCCTCTTAGAAGGAACCTATCCTTATGTCGCTGGAGGAGTATCCACGTGGGTTCATCAACTTATTTCTTCCATCAAAGATTTACGCTTTGGTATTTTATTCATTGCACCTTATTCAGACCCTACACGCACTCTAAAATATGAAGTACCCAACCATGTGCTCTATCTGAAAGAAATTTATTTACACGACTACAACTTAGAATTACGACCCAAAAGAAAACCAACCTCACAAGACTATGAACTGATTAAAAAATTTTATGAAAATGTTCAAAAAGAGGATTTCAAGTTATTTGCTAACTTTGTTCGCCTCTTCCAAGGAGAAAACTCATGTTTCGGCATCCAAAATCTTTTTAATTCGGAGCAAACCTGGGATTTGCTTACTTATTTTTACGAACGATATGCGGGTGATATTTCTTTCATTGATTATTTTTGGACTTGGCGAGGTACCCATTTACCCTTGATGCAAATGCTCACTGCAGAAATTCCACGAGCTAAAATTTACCATGCCGTCTCAACCGGTTATGCAGGTCTTATTGGAGCCATTGCTAAACAATTCAATCAAGGAAAGTTTTTTTTAACAGAACACGGGCTCTATACTCACGAGCGCATGCTAGAAATCTCACAAGCCTCTTGGATTTATGAACAGAAAAAAAGAGATTTCAAAGCCGAAAAAGGATTTTCTTTTTTTAAGCAATGGTGGATTACCATTTTTGATACTCTCAGTCGTTTAGCCTACGATTCAGCCGACAATATTTATACTCTATTTGAAGGCAACAAAAGACGGCAAATTTTACAAGGCGCACAAGCCGATAAAATCACAGTCATCCCTAACGGCATTGATGTTATCGCCTTTGAAAAAATTGAGCGGAGTAAAAAAACACACCCACAAATAGGTCTTATTGGACGAGTTGTCACAATTAAAGATATCAAAACATATATTCAAGCAGCCCGTATTGTTCTTCAAAAGTTACCGACAGCCTCTTTTTACATCATTGGCCCTACGGATGAAGAGCAAGAATATTTTGAAGAATGTAAAATGATGGTGGAAGCCCTGCACATGGAAAATAATATTATCTTCACGGGGCGAGTAGACCCAAAAACCTATTATGCGTTTCTGGACTTAGTAGTCCTTACCAGTATTTCAGAAGCCCAACCTTATGTCATTTTAGAAGCCAATGCCGTAGGCATACCGGTAGTAGCCAGCGATGTGGGGGCTTGCCGAGAAATGCTGGAAGGAAGCAGTTCTTTGGATCGGACCTTAGGAGTGAGTGGTAAAATCACAGAAGTATCCAACCCTGACGATACAGCTAAAGCCATTGTAGAGATTATGACCAACGAAACCCTGTATCGGCATATGAGCCAAACGGGAAAACAAAGAGTGAAACAATATTATGACGATCGTGATTTGATCAGCAAATACATAAATATTTACGAAAAAAACTTATAACTTATTCTTATGGCTGGCATTGGCTTCAGATTACAAAAACTTCTTGCGGGTGAGTCCTACACTGACTTGATACGGGCTTACTTATACTCTTCTGTTATCACTTCAGGACCTATGATCATCGTCATGATCACTTTAATGCTGACTAACTCTCTCATTAGTCATAACCTAGATTTAGAAGCAGCTAAAAATATACTCCCACTCATCATTTACGTTTATGCTTTTTCCATGGTTGGCGTAGGGCCTTTTGTCTATGTCGTCACCAGAAATATTGCAGATAAATATTATTTGAAAGAAATAGAATCTTTCACTCCCATTTACTTTGCAACATTGGAAATTGTATTTATATCTCAAACTTTACTCGCCTTGCCTTTTCTTGTCTTTTCTTCTTTTGATTTCACCACTAAATGGGTCGTACTTTGTCTCTATCTTCTAGTAAGCGGAATTTGGGTAGCCATGCTTTTTCTTTCTGCCGCCAGAAGTTACTTGTGGATTGTAGGAGGCTTTATTTTTGGAGGCCTAGCCGGGCTAGCCTTTTCCTGGTTTTTAAGTCGGATAGAGGGGCCTCTTGGTTTTATTAAGGGCTATACGCTAGGCCAAGGAGTCACTTTTTTAATTTTATGCCTGCGTATTTTTAAAGAGTTCGGTTATCGCTTTAACCATGATTATGGTTTTCTACTTTATTTCAAACGTTACAATTCTTTGGCCTGGGTTGGTTTTTTTTATTATGCCGGTATCTGGGTCGATAAATTTATATTTTGGTTTTTTGGACCCGAAAGCAACATGGTTCATGGTTTAAAAATTTATAATAATTATGACACCCCTCTTTTCTTATCATTCATCAGTGTCATTCCTTCCATGGCTTTTTTTCTCATTCAAATGGAAACCAACTTTGTACGGCATTACCATTCTTACTACAAAGCCATACGCGAGCGTGGTTCCCTGCTTCTCATCAGAGAAAAAAAGAAAAAAATCATCGAAACTCTCAGCCAGCATTTTCAAAAATTTGCCATTCTACAGGGGCTTTTTACAGCCGTAATCATCCTATTTATTGTTCCATTATCTGAAGCCCTTGGGCTTAACCCTTATCAAGTAGGCATTCTACGGATCAGCCTGTTAGGATCTTACTTACTCATGGGTTATGTGATGGTACTTAATATTTTATTTTATTTTGAACTACAAAAAGAAGCGTTTTGGATTTCTGCCATTTTCTTTTTCGGAAATGCCCTCTTTACTTTTGCCACTTTAAAAATTGGATTTGCCTCTTACGGTTTTGGATATACTTTAGCCTCTTTTGTAAGTGTCATGGTAGGCTTTATCGTATTAAATCGTCGGTTAGAAAAACTGAACTGCTTAACCTTTATGAATCAACCTATTTTAGTCCCTCAGTTTAAATTAGAAAATGAAGAGCAAAACTAAAACATAAAACGTCTCATACTAATATTAAGTGCAAGGGCCAAGGCAATCCAGTTAGCAAGCAGAGCCGAGCCACCATAACTAAAAAAAGGTAAAGGAACTCCTGTTAAGGGCATCAAGCCTAACACACCCCCCAAGTTAATAACCATGTGCCAAAACACTAAACTAGCCAAACCAACACATAAAAAGAAACAAAAACGCTCATGAGAATGAAATGCAATATTCAATTCCAACAACAAAAAAGCCAAATAGAGTAGTAAGATAAAAGAACAACCTAAAAAACCCCATTCTTCTGCCAAAACGCTAAAAATAAAATCGGTATGCCGTTCAGGAACAAATTTTAACTTATGGGTTTGTCCTTTCAGATACCCTTTACCTACCCATCCTCCGGATCCTACAGCAATACGTGACTGGATGACGTGATAACCAGCACCTTTACGATCCATTTCTGGATTCATAAAGGTTGTAATACGATCTTTTTGGTACGGAGATAAAAATGAATAAGCCACCACACACAAAATAATACCTCCAGAAGCTAAGCTCGCTATCACTTTCCAACGGATGCCTTGAAGAAGAGCTAAGGTTAAATAAATTAAACCAAAAAATAAACTGGAACCTAAATCCCCTTGTTTTAACACCAAAAGAGCAGGAAGAAGAAAAAGTATAAATGAAGGAATTAAATCAAGAAAACCCGCAACCCTTGAAGAGGGTTGATCAGAAAAATATTTAGCCAATCCAAAAATCAATCCTAATTTTGCCAACTCACTGGGCTGAAGACTAATCCCCCCAAACTGCAACCAGCTTTGATGGCCTGCAATTTTTCTACCCACCACAAGAACCAGTATCAATAAAAGCAAACTCATACCGTAAAAAAAGTAACTAGCATGGGATAAATGGCGATAATGGATGCTCACAATGACAATCATCAACCCGAAACCAATGCCACTCCACATTAATTGGGCTCGAAACAAAGCACCAATGCTATGGACATCAAAACTGGAAGTGGCACTACGCAAGTTCAATAAACCCATTCCAGCCAACAAAAAAGCCACAATTAACAAAGGCCAATTAAAATGAGTTAAGAGTCGTCTATCAAACATAATGGATTCTCTTATAAAGAAGGGCCAGGGTTTTGCTTTCCTAGATAAGCCTCAATGACTGCCAACGCTACAGGGGCAGCGGCAGCGCCGCCATGTCCTCCGTTTTCAACAACAACAGCCATAGCAATTTGTGGATGATCATAGGGGGCGTAACAAACAAACCAAGCATGGTCATTCGTGTCCTGACTCCGTGCCCGTTTTGATTCATAACCAATCACCTGAGCGGTCCCCGTTTTTCCAGCAATCTTATAAGGGCTAGCCCTCAACCGTCCGGCGGTCCCCCCTGCTCCATGAACCACATCAATGAGACCTTTTTGAATCCATTGCAACTCCTCGGGGGGCACCACGGCAGATGGAGCCCCTGTAGTAGAGGGAGAAACTGGAAAACTTAATTCACGAACTACTTGCTTCTGAGCATCTAAAATATTTTTACCTGCATGAGGATGAAGAGGATACCCTCCGTTAGCAATCATTGCAATCATCCGGGCATTTTGTAATGGAGTCACCAAATCATAGCCTTGTCCGATGGAAATGGAGAGCGTTTCACTTTCAATCCAGGGTTGCTTAAAACGTTTGAGTTTCCATTCCGAACTGGGAATAAGACCAGATTGCTCGAAAGGAAGATCCACTCCTGTTTTCTCCCCTAATCCAAGAAGATGAGCATAGTGATGCAAGCCATCTACACCTACTTTCAAGCCAACGTTATAGAAAAACACATCACATGATTGAGCAATCGCTCGCACTAATTCCGTCGAACCATGCCCCCCTTTGTTCCAGCATTGAAAAAAACGGTTTCCAAACTGCATACCCCCACCGCAACTAAAATGACTATCCGGAGTAATTGCATGAGAATGCAAACCGGCAAAAGAACCAACAATTTTATAGGTGGAACCGGGTGGATAAGTGGCCTGAATAGCCCGGTTATAAAGGTATTTAGCAGGGTCCAAATTAATTTTCTGCCAATAAGCATGGTCAATATTGCCCATGACTCGGTTACCATCATAACCGGGGCTGCTATAAAGTACCAAGACTTCCCCAGAAGAAGGGTCCAAAGCAACAACCGAGCCTTTTCGATCCCCTAAGGCTTGAGCGGCTGCTTGCTGCGCATCAAAATCAAGAGTCGTCAATAAATGATGACCATCAATGGCCGCCTCACTCTCACGCTCTTGAATTAAAGAGATGTCAGCATGTCCTTTGACTTGACGACCACGAGCATCCACCACACGGGCCTTCATACCATCTTGCCCCTTTAAGTCTTTGTCGTAGGTTGCTTCAACACCAGCAGCACCCATAAAGTCACCAGAAGAATAAATTTCTGGGTGTTCCAGCTGCATTTTTTCCAAAGTTGTTTTATCGATTTCTTTCAAGTACCCCAAGACATGTGAAAATAATTCGGGATAACGATACACACGAAGATGAGAAGAACGCACCTCTATCCCTTTGAGCGGTGAAGAACCCTCATCGGCATCATCAGGAGCTTGATATTCACGAATACGGGCCACCCAATCATAAGGAGCATCCTCACGCAGCACAACAGGCATAAACGAAGGCTGGCCGGCGGCTTTCTTAAGCCGGGCATCCATCTCTGTTCGTGTTAGTGGGATAAGACGAGCTAAAAAATCCAAACTCTTTTCCTTGTCGTGCAAATCCTGAGGGATAACAACAATTTCAAAATAAGGCCGATTATCGGCTAATACTTTACCGTTGCGGTCGAGAATTAATCCTCGCCTAGCTCTCACTTCTTCAGAACGAATGGAGATTTGTTCAGAAATTTGCTTATAAGTATCTCCTCGGAGAATTTGAAGATAAAATAATCGAGAAAGAACTATCAGAATAAAAATAAAAACCGATAAAAATAAAAAAGCCATTTTAACCTGTAGGGCTTGTGGTTCATCGGAGTTCATTTCAAATATTTCCTCTGATTGCTTTTGACCTGATAAAAATCAGCTGCGGTAATTTGAGCCTTCTGCTTTGAAAACAAGCCCAACCAAGGACGCACCGTTACATCAAGTAGAATGAATAGTGGCAAGCTCGCCAACGCGGTTAAAATGGAACTACTCAACATCACTCCTAAAGCAGAAGGAGCACGATCCAAAACAGAAAACCCTCCAAAAAGCCAAAGGTTTAAAAATTGATTCCCCAAATAAAAGAGAAACACCCAAATCATTTTTGTCAAATAAGCTTCGGTCAGTATTTGATCCACAACAAGCTGGAGCACAGAAAAAATAATTAAATGGGTGAGTACTAAAAAACCAGGAGGAACATAACTAAAAGTTTCTGCCATTAGGGAAAGTCCTACAACGGCTACCATGCCTCGTCCCAAAGATAGAGTAAACCCAGTATAGATCACTAATAAGGTGATACAACCCAGTTCCCCTCCAAAAAAAGGAACCCGAATCAACATTTGAGGTACCAATAACAAGGCCCCCCATAACCATATGAAAAAAATTTCCAACATAAGAGAAGTGTTTAGTTTTACTGGGGTGTTTTCAGCACCCTCACCTGTTCCAGCTTACCCATATCTACTTTAGGAAGTACTAAAGCGGTTTGAAAAAGGTCATTGTCTCCCTTTTTAATATCCATAACCGTACCAACAGGAATCCCTTTAGGGTAAATCGGGCTTAATCCAGAGGTCATCAATAAATCTCCTGGATGAATTTCATCCCCTAAGTTGAGGTATTCCATTTGGCTTAAAAATGGGTAGCGTTTAAGCTCCACTGTATCTCCCAAACCAGACACCAAGGCTTTAACCCGAGTATTTTCATCCAGCACATCAACAGAAAAACGGGAGTCAATCAGCAACAAAACTTGAGCTGTTTGAGGAAAAACTTTAACGACCCGCCCCACCAAACCTAAAGAAGCAACCACCGGCTGATTTACTTTAACTCCTTTGTCATAACCAGCAGAAATCCAAATAGTTTTTGATAAGGCCAGAGGATCAAAAGAAATAACATCAGCTGCAATAAAATCTCCCAAAGAAGACGTAAGCCGGTCTGTATCTTGAGACTGGTGAATTCGTTTTAATTCTTCATTAAGAAAAAGAATTTTTTGGTCTAAAGCGGCCAACTGCTCTTTAAGAAGGCTATTTTCCTTACTAACACCCACTAGAAAAAAGTATCCAGACACCCCTTTTTTAAAGAAAGAACTTACAGAAGACAGGCCCGATGCCACGGGTTGGTAGACCCGGACCAAGAAGCGATCGATATAACCAGCTACCGGCCAAGAGTCTTTCCAGGAAGAATGAAGCAGGAAAAGGAAGCTTCCCAGTAAAAACAAGAGAAGAAGAAGACGGCGTTTAAAAAACATACAGGAAGAATATTTCTTCTCCTTTGATAAGGAGAGATGAAGGAGAGATTAAGCTAAAGCAATTTCTTTGAGAACTTTTAAATCATCCAAGGCTTTACCAGCCCCCAACACAACACAAGAAAGAGGGTCATCCGCAATAGCCACAGGCAACCCCGTTTCTTCATGAATTAATTTATCAATACCCTTCAACAAGGCCCCACCACCTGCCATCACAATGCCTTTATCAACAATATCACCAGCCAATTCCGGAGGGGTTCTTTCTAATGTTGTTTTGATTGCTTCAATAATAGTATGCACCGGTTCAGCAATAGCTTCACGCACTTCGTCAGAATTGACTTGAAGGATGCGTGGAATACCAGTCACCAAATCACGACCTTTTACTTCCATACTACGGGTTTCGGTATCGGGAAAAGCATTCCCTAGGGTAATTTTAATCCATTCCGCCGTTCGTTCTCCAACCAACAAGTTATAATTTCGTTTAATATGCTGAATGATGGCCTCATCCATTTTATCGCCAGCCACGCGAACGGATTTGCTAAAAACAATACCTGCCAAAGAGATAACCGCCACTTCGGTGGTTCCTCCACCGATATCAACAATCATATTACCGGAAGGCTCGGTGATTGGAAGCCCGGCTCCAATGGCGGAGGCCATAGGCTCCTCAACAAGATAAACTTCCCTGGCACCAGCGGATTCTGCGGATTCACGCACCGCTCTTTTCTCCACTTCGGTCACACCAAACGGAATACAAACAATGATTCTCGGCCGAACAAGAGTTTTACGATTATGGGCCTTACGGATAAAGTAACGCAGCATCGCTTCCGCTACTTCAAAATCAGCAATCACCCCTTCTTTCATCGGGCGAATGGCTTCAATACCGCCGGGGGTACGTCCCAACATTTCTTTTGCCTCCTTCCCCACGGCTAACACTTTCTTTTTTCCACTCCCTTCACGGCGGACAGCAACCACAGAGGGTTCGGACAGCACAATACCCTTACCTTTAACATAAACTAAGGTATTGGCTGTACCCAAATCGATGGCTAAATCGTTAGAAAAAAGGCTGAAGAAAGAATCAAAAATCATGAATGAAACTGAAAGTATCAGAAGCACAACTCACAGGCAAGAATTTTGTAGAAAATTTGATACAACATCCAACTCATAAGCCCAGCAGACAAACTCAAAATACCAAAAACAACAACATACAAATGAATCATCTATTGACAAAATTTATTAATTGAATAATTAATTAATTATTCAATTGAACAATTAAAAAGGAGGGAATATGGAAGCTTCAGCAATCAGCCTGGCTATTCTCATGATAGGTTGTGAGAGCAGTGACAAGAGCGAGACAGATTCATCTAGCAGTGAAGCTACTCTTTGTGACGAAGGCCCCTCTAATGATGAGGCCTGGGAATCCAATAACAGCTTAAGTGAAGCAACCCCCGTTGAGTGCGGACAAGAAATTGATGCGACTATTGCAGGTAGTACTAATCGATTTAACTCAGATACTGACTGGTATGTCCTAGAGCTTGATCGTAAAACAGCACTCAGCGTGGATGTGTATAAATATAATTATTGCAGGCAAGTAGATCTTTACCTTTACGATAGTGATCGTAACCCATTAAATACGGATGAGTTTGTTGATGGCACTGTCTATATTGAAGCAAACGCTGCATCTGAAGACGACCCCGATCCCGAATATTATCATCTCACAATATCATGCGAGCAATGTCCAGACACCCCTGCCACAACCGAATGTTATGAGGGAGATTTATGGTCTTATACCGAATGTGGAGATCTGATTGAACAAGTGCAAGATTGTGGAAACGAGGAGACTGATTGCAATGAGGGTGCATGCTGTGACCCGGAAGCCAGAGGTAGCAGTGAATGTTATGACGGTGATGCCTGGTATAATAACGAGTGTGGGGACTTGCTTGAAAAGAAAAGAGAGTGCGGTAGCGATGATTGCAATGAAGGGAAATGCTGTGACCCGGAAGAACCCAACGGCAATCTTGTTTGCAACGGTGATGATTTATGGACTTCCAGCGAATGTGACACACCACTGGAGTTTGAAGAAGACTGTGGTAGCTGCGGCTGTAATAGCGCTTTTGATAAATGCGAAAAAGATGTAAATTATTACTATTGTAACATTTATGCTGAGGATGAGGCCGATATCTATTACCTCAATTTCTGCACTACGGATGGAAATATAGAGTATTATGACACATGCCCTGAAGGAACATATTGTCATGTCAATTGGCCAGACCAAACTTCAGTGAGCTGTGTAGATTACTATGAGATGACCTCTACCCAACCACCTTTCGAACCATCAGGATGGGAAGGAGTCCAAACTTTTTCAGGCATGAACAGCGTGCTTGATGAATGCACCCTAGTCCCTTCTGAGACTACAGCGGAATAAAATCCTTTGCATCTTTTTGAACCCCTTTATAATAAAGGGAAATGGCTAACAAAAAAGATCCCGAGCTGGAAGTTCAGCGTAAAACGCGTATTATGCTGGCTACTTTTAAGCTCATGTCCCAAAAATCCGTAGAAGAAATGACGATGGCGGATGTCGCCAAAGAAAGTTCGATTAGCCCGGGACTGGTTTCCTATTACTTCCAAAATAAAGAAAACCTGATTGTAGAAACCGCCCACTTCATCCTCAACATTCGTAAAGAAGGCCTTTTCACCTTGGCTAAAATGAAAACATCCGCAAAAAATCGGATTAAAAAATTTGCGGAATTAGCACTTCCTTCTCAAGATGAAGTGGAAATCATCGCTAAATTCTTCATTCACCTATGGATGTATAGCCAAAAAAGCCCCCGCGTTTCTGAAGTTTTTATGGGCCTTGTTCACGAACAGCAAGATTTTGTGGAAAAAATAGCCCAACAATTAAGACAAGAAGGGGTTGTCAAAAAAGGCAATATGAAAGCCAAGGCTTTTCTCATCAATGCCGTTTTAGACGGATTAGGAATCCATATGACCTTAAAGCCCGAATGGACCAAAAAACAAATACACAAAATGTTTCACACCATGATTAATCAAATCATTCAAAGCGATATCTAAAGGGAGTACCATAAGAGAAAACGGTTGCATTTGAGTATCAAGAGACGTTAAAAATACAGTCATGCTCGATATTTTACGTAAAAACGCTTCGTCTTGGATCACTAAACTCATTCTCGGTATTATTGCCGTAAGTTTTGCCCTATTTTACGGGTGGAACTCTCTGCATAAAGTGCCAGGAGCCCCCGAAACAGAAGTGGCCGAAGTTAATGGAGAACCTATTCTCTTTCAAGAATTCTCCCAACGTTATCAAAATCAGCTCAATACTTACGAACAAATTTACAAAAGCAAACTGCCCGATCCTCTTCGTAACCAGTTACAACAAATGGCGCTTAACTCATTGATTCAGGAACGTATTATCCGTCAAGCTGCAGAAAAAATAGGTCTTAAAGTTACCGATGCCGAAGTTCGCGACACCATCGTCAATAACCCCAACTTGCAAGTCAATGGCAAGTTCGATCCCAATCAATATAAAAATGTTTTTCGCCCTTGGTTTTTAAATCATAATGGTATTGATTATGAAGACGCTCTACGCAGCGACAAACTAAAAGAAAAATTCATCAAACAATTTGAAGGCACCCTCTTCGTTTCCGACCTCTCTCTGCGCCAGCAATTCACCGTGGAAAATACGAAAATGGCCCTGAAAATGGTATCCCTTTCCCCCGATGATCTTGCAAAAGATTATAAAGAAGACCCCCAAGCCTTGCAGAAAAAAATGGATAGCCTCAAACAACAAGGCACAAGTAACGAAGAAGATTTAAAGCAACAAGCAAGTGAGGCCTTAAAAGCAGAATATGGCCTAAGCAAAGCCAATAAATTAGCTGATGAGCTTTGGCCCTTATGGTCTGCGGGTAAGCCAACTGAAACATTGATTAAACAGATGGGTTTAAAAGTAACCGATATTCCGGCGACTCCTTTATCTCAGACAAATACCTTTTTTAAAGGGGAAGACGACCCGCAAGCCGTCAGCACTCTCTTCTCACTTACCAAAAACAAACCTTATACAGACAAACCCTTACGCGTAGGAGACTCCATCTACCTTATCCAATTAACATCGCGCACTGATCCCGACCCCAATGACTTTGAAAAGAATAAAAGCAGTCTGAAATCCCAAGCCCAGCGTGAAATTTCACGCCAGTATTTTCAAGCCTGGTACCAACAAGCTCTCACTCAGGCTAAAGTGAAAATTCTGAAAACGGGCCTTGGAAACGATACAGGCACTTCATGAATCCCCTTAAATTTCCCCGTTTCAATTTCATAACACGCCTCTTAAGCGTACAAGGAGAAGTTTATCTTGTAGGAGGTACGGTAAGAGACATCCTTATGGGATTACCCCATAAAGATTATGACCTTCTGGTTAGAGGCCTTCCCCCCGAAGAATTAGTAAAAACTTTAAAGCCGTTGGGATATATCAAAGAAGTAGGTAAATCTTTTGGTGTCTTCAAATTCCGTCCCAACGAATTTTCAGAATTTGAATTCGACATTGCCCTACCTCGCGTAGAAAAATCAACAGGTGTAGGCCATCGCGATTTTCAAGTAGATTTTAATCATCTTTTAACCGCAGAAGAAGATTTAGGCCGACGGGATTTCACCCTTAACGCCATGGCCTACAATCTGCAAACAGAAACACTGGTAGACCCTTTTGACGGAAAAAAAGATTTAGAACAAAAAATTTTGAGACAAGTTTTTCCCAAAGCGTTTGAAGAAGACCCTCTTCGCCTACTGCGAGCAGTCCAGTTTGCAGCGCGTTTTTCGCTCACCATAGAACCTAACACCTTAAACGCCATGAAAGAGCACGCTGAAAAAATAAAAACAGTCTCACGCGAAAGAATTATTATTGAAGTACAAAAATTGATGACTGCTCCAAAACCCTCACACGGCTTTGACATTATGCGGAATACAGGCATTTTGGAGCACATCTTTCCGTTTGTCAAAAAAATGATCGGCGTTCTGCAACCCATGAAACAAAATGAAGACGTTTATCTTCATACAATGAAAGTCTTGGACGCTGCAAGAAACAGCTCCGAAATGGAGCATCCTGGCGAAATGGAAATGATGTTTTCTGCCCTTCTTCACGATGCCGGTAAACCCCAAACCCATCGTATTGATCCTAAAACTGGTAAAACCACGTTTTACGCACATCAGATCGTTTCTAAAAAAATTGCCCGACGTTGGCTGGAGGAATACAAAGCCTCCACCATCGGTTTAAACGTTGATCAAGTTTTAAGTCTAGTAGAACACCACATGTTCGAAACTAAATCCTTCTATAGTGAAAAAGCCATTCGCCGTTTTGTTTCAAAAATAGGGCAAGACTCTATTTTCAAGCTCATCGATCTACGTATTGCGGACAAAAAAGGTGGACGATACCCAGATAGCATGAAAGGCATTCTTAAACTCAGGGACGTGATTCGTGCCGAAATCAATAAAAAGCCACCCTTCGGACCCAAAGACTTAGCCATCAACGGTCATGAGATTATGACTTTAGGCTTTAAACCTGGCCCCATCATTGGTAAGATACAGGCGTTTCTCATGGAAAAAGTACTGGATGAACCTGGGTTGAATGAGAAAGAAAAACTAATTCAATTGATTAAGGAGAATTTTAGCGTCATTCCCGCGTAGGCGGGAATCCAGATAACCCTTCGACAAGCCACAATGTGGCAAGCTCAGGGTGTCCATAATTTACAGGACATGGTGAGCTTGTCTAACCATAAATATGAAATCCAAATTCCAATCCCACGTTGACAAAGGCGACAAACACGCTTCTAAAAACAAATTTGATAAAGCGCTTAAAGAATATAAAAAAGCCAAAGATTTAGATCCTGAAAATAAAGAAATTTATTCCAAACTGGTCGATACCCATAAAAAAGCCACAATAGAATGGAATGAAACCGATTTTACCGAAAGCTTGGAGTGGACCATGAAACTACAAGAACTGGAAAATCCCAAAATGAAGCGTCTACACGCTCAAATGACCCCAGAATGGAAACGCATCAATGGTTTAATTAGGCTTCTGCTCGAAACGAAAGAAGAAGCAGAAGAAACCGATTTTGTGGAAAAAATTTCGGCTTATGGCAAAGAAGCTGTCTATCCTCTGGTAGAATTTATTCTTCAATTCAAACGTCTAAACAAAGCATGAAAATCATTGGCCTCACAGGCTCCATCGGCTCCGGCAAATCCACCGTTTCGGGCATAATTCGGAAAATGGGTATCCCTGTCATTTGTGCGGACCACATTGCCAAGCAAGTTGTCGAAACAGGTCAACCCGCTTACAGAAAAATCATCAAAAATTTTGGACAAAAAATTCTCAACCCTGACAAAAGCCTTAACCGCACACTCTTAGGACAGCTCGTTTTTGGCTCCGCTACAAAAAGAAAACAGCTCAATCGAATTGTTCATCCTTACGTCATCAAACATATTCGCCAACAACTAGCATCTCACAAAAAGAAAAAAACACCGTTGATTGTTTTAGACATCCCCCTGCTCTACGAGGAAAAATTAGATTCTTTGTGCAATGAAGTCATTGTCGTCTATGCTCCTGCGAAAAAAATGTTGGAGCGAGTACGGAGACGAGATTTGCTACCTGTGAAAGAAATTAAAAACAGAATTGCCTCACAAGTTTCAATTGAAAAAAAGAAGAAAAAAGCCGACTGGATTATTGATAATTCTAAAAGAGTTGAATCTACGAAAAGACAGGTGAAAAACTTATTTAATTCACTTGGTGTTGCTCATAATTCCAGAATTGTTTCGGTTTCAGAATAGAAATTCCTTGATATCCTTTCAAAACGAGCAAATCTTTGTCTCCCGTAATAATGCATTGGCATTGCCCAGTAATGGCCGTGGCCAAAATGATATCGTCGTCCGGGTCTCGGCTTATGGAGACAGCAAACTTTTCCGGCTTGACTATCAAAAACTTTGAAAGAAGCAGATGGGTCATCTGGCTAATTTCAGTAGCACTGCAATCAAACTTTTTTTTCAGATTTTTTTGGAATTTCTGGATAATAAAATGGGAACTAATTAAGGAATGATTTACAATACAGTGCTCAAATAATTCGGTACACACCCCTCTGGAAATAAAGGCAGAGATGAGGACATTAGTGTCAAAAACAATTCTCATGAAACCTTTTCAAATACTTCCTCATCAGTCACGACTTGTTTTCTTTTCGATAAGATATTTTTTCTGATTTTTCTGAATTGACGTAAAAAGAGATAATCACGAAGAGACTCGCGAATAAGGTCACTTTTACCAACACCCTCCTCCCGACACGCTTTGTCGAGATCTTTCTTGATTTGGGATGGCAAACTGATTGTAAGAGTTTGTCTCATTACTGTATTAATTTGTAATACAACTTAATATAAGAATCAAGGAGGAAAAATTGGATCACAACGACAAAATCTTGCGTGCCTCTGCGGGGCTAGCCACTTCCCGGCCACATTCCCGGACCATCTTAGCGGCGTCCTCTACGACACACGCATTCGATTTGGCCATAGTTCCATCTACACGATAAAAATTATCTTCTAAACCAACCCGAATATTACCACCTAACTCAAGCGCTGCACGGATCATAGGCCATTGGTCTCGGCTAATACCAATCACCTCCCATGTGTGAGGACCATACTGTTTGGCTTGCGAGGCCTGAAAAGCCAGCGCTTCTTTTGTCGCTGCAATACCACCCAGAACTCCCATGATAAACGAGTATTGAATAGGAGTTTTGAGAAGACCCATATCGATGAAAGGATAGACGTTGCTCACATGGCCCGCGTCAAAACATTCCAGCTCGGGCTTAACCCCAGCATTCACCATGTGTCGTAGAAAAAATTCGATGGTTTCAAATTTATTTTCAAAACAATGATCGAAGATAAACGATTTTCTTTTTTCAGAATAAATGGCGTAATTCATCGAACCCATATTCAGCGCCGCCAACTCTGGCTTAAGCCTCGTAATGTGATCGATGCGTTCTTCTTTAGGAATCCCTACTGTACCTGTTGAAAAGTTGATGACAATATCACACTTGGCTTGAACTTTCTTTTGAATCGCCTCGTAAACTTCCACACGCTGGGTAGGTCGTCCATCATCTTCACGGGCATGAATATGGACAACAGAAGCCCCTGCTTGCCAGGCACGATAAGTATCCTCTGCTATTTCATCGGGTGTATAAGGTATAGCGGGGCATTGCTGACGATTGGCTGCCAAGCCAGTGATGGCTACAGTAATAATAACTTTATTCGTCATACAGGCACCACTCCATTTCTTCTTTCAGGAATAATCACTTTTTTATTCGCGGTCATTTTCAAAGTATCCAAAATAACTCGCCGCGTATCACGTGGGTCGATCACATCGTCGATATAAGCCCCACCTGCCGCCATTTGTAAACTGATACGATCACGAAACTGGCTTACTAATTCGTTACGACGTGATTTTGGGTCTTGAGAGGATTCAATGTCTTTACGAAACAAAATATTCACCGCACCTTCCGCTCCCATCAAACTGATTTCTGCGCTCGGCCAAGCGACAATTAAGTCAGGACCATAAGCCTTACCACACATCACATAATAACCCGCGCCATAGGCTTTGCGAATAATAATAGTCATTTTAGGCACTGTCGCATGGCTCACCGCCCACAACATTTTCGCACCGTGCCGGATAATCCCCTGCTTTTCCACTTTAGAACCCACCATAAATCCAGGACAGTCTTCAAGAAAAACTAAAGGGATCGTGTAAGCATTACATAAATTAATAAACTTGGCGGCTTTATCAGCTTCATCAACTTGAATCACCCCACCCATAAAAGAAGGTTGATTCGCCACAATACCGACGGAGTTCCCTCCAATACGTGCCAAACCCGTGATCAATCCTTGTCCAAACTTGGGTTTAATTTCAAAAAAATCGCCACCATCGACAATTTTTTCGATAATTTTTTTCATATCGTAGAGTTTTTTAGAATCTTCCGGCAAGCAATCAAGAATATCATCATCTAAACGCTCTTCACTTTGAGAGGAACCCGTGAGAAGACGACTTAAACGATCACTTTGATCCCGAGTCGATGCAGATTTTTGAAGAGTCGGTGGTTTTTCCCCACAATGGCTGGGTAAAAAACTTAAATATTTTTTCACCGCTTCAATACAGGCTTTATCATCTACAACTTCCAAATCACCCACACCACTGACTTCACAATGAACCTTGCTTCCACCTAAATCTTCAGTAGAAATTTTTTCACCAATAGCCGCTTCTACCAAGGGAGGGCCTGCCAAGGCCATAGAGGAAGTCCCCTTCACCATCGGAACAAAATCCGCCAGCCCTGCAATGTAGGCAGTGCCAGCCGCACAGGGCCCCATCATCGCTGCCACCTGAGGCACCACACCCGACATCATCACTTGATCGAAAAACATTTTGCCCGTAATAGCAAATTTACTGCTGGCAATTTCCTGAACCCGGGCACCGGCAGAATCAAGCAGCCAGACAAGAGGCATTCTTTCTTGAAGAGCGATTTCTCGCATACGTTCCGCTTTTCTCTCCCCTACTTCACCAATCGTTCCTGCAATAACAGTAAAGTCATAGGCAATAACCGCTATACGTCGTCCATCCACTAACCCATGCCCCGTAACAACACCATCGGCAGGAGCCGGTTTTCCTTTAAGCAAGGGATCGTTAGGATCAGGCTCTGCTAGTTGAGATAATTCGCAAAACGATCCAGAATCAAAGAGCAAATCCAGCCGTTCCCGTACGGTCAACTTGCCTTGTGCATGTTGTTTTTCAATGGCTTCCTTCCCACCCAAAGTAAGTGTTTCTTGTTTTTGTTGAATATAATTTTGAGTGAGTTCTTTAAGAGTAGTCATATCGTCCTATAGTGAGGGAGTACCTCAAAAAATCAAGAAATTTTTGGAAATAAAACATTAAAATTGACGAATGAATCATGGCTGTGTCAGCATCGCGCCATGACTAGTCAATTTTTTACTGAAGATCATCATATCTTTCGCAAAACAGTTCGTTCTTTTGTCGAAAAAGAACTACTTCCTCATCAACAAAAATGGGAAAAAGAAAAATTCGTTCCTAAAGATATTTTTAAAAAGTTAGGCCACCAAGGTTTTTTGGGAATTAATTATCCGGAAAACCTAGGTGGGAGTGGTTGTGATTACTGGTATAAAGTCGTTTTTGCAGAAGAAATGGTACGTTGCCGCATGAACGGATTTGTCATGGACGTGCTCGTTCATACCGACATGACAACACCGGTCATCAATAAAATAGGTAATGAAGAACAACGGAAGATGGTTTTAGTCCCTGCCATCACAGGTGAAAAAATATGTGCTCTCGGAGTCACCGAACCAGGCGGCGGATCGGATGTCGCCCATATTCGTACAACAGCTAGAAAAGATGGTGATTATTACATCATCAATGGTGCCAAAACTTTTATTACCAACGGATCACGTTGCGATTATATTCTTTTGGCCACTCGCACTGGAACACCATTAACGGCAGAAAATTTCAAATCGGCTCACACTGGTTTAAGTTTTTTTATTTTTCCAACTAAAACAGAAGATGGAAAACCTACACCCGGATTTACCGTGGGACGTAAACTTGAAAAAATGGGGAATTATTCCTCCGACACGGCGGAGCTTTCCTTTCAAGATTGCAAAATCCACAAAAAATATTTGTTAGGCGAAGAAAACAAGGGTTTCTACTACATCATGAACAATTTCCAAGGGGAGCGCCTTATCGCATCCATCATGAGCATTGCTGCCGGACAATTACTGATAGAAGACGCCATAAAATACGCCAAAGAACGCCAAGCCTTCGGCAGAGCCATCATGGATTTTCAAGTATGGAAGCATCGCTTCGCGCAATTAATAACGGAATGGGAAGCAGGACGCACGCTTACCTACCATGCTTGCGACCTACATAATCGCAACATCAATTGTGTCAAAGAAATTTCCATGGCCAAGCTCTACACTACTGAACTGGTTAATAAAATTGCCAACGAATGCGTTCAAATCCATGGTGGCTATGGCTACATTGAAGAATACGACGTGGTACGTGCTTTTAGGGACGTGCGTTTATTAACGATTGGTGCTGGAACCAGTGAAATTATGCGCGAGATCATTGCTAAAGAAACAGGATTGTGAGGAAAATATGACAAAAATAAATCTACATTATGAAGGCGATTTACAATTCCGTGCGGCCCATGAGCCATCCGGCACCGTCATCATGACCGATGCCCCCGTGGATAATCATGGTAAAGGAAGCAGCTTTTCCCCCACAGACCTTGTCGCCACAGCCTTAGGGGCCTGCATGGGAACTATTATGGGAATTGTGGCCGAACGTGACGGCATCAATCTCACAGGATTAAATATTAAAGTGGAAAAAGAAATGACAACAAAACCAACGCGGCGAATTGGAACACTCAATGTAAAAATTGAACTCCCTCAACCTCTTTCCCCTGAAAACCAAAAAAAATTACAACATGCCGCGGAAACTTGTCCTGTTTATAAATCGCTACATCCGGATATAAAAGTGAATGTAAATTATTTGTGGGGATAAGTATGTATTCCCCCTCTTAAGGTAAGAGGGGGTTAGTCCCGAAGGGATCCCGTTGGGAGGGGAGTTATGAAAAATTTGAGTGACATCCTAAAACTCTTCCGCCCTACCGATCATTTGGCCGTACCATTAGCCACCGGACAACCCATGGCCCTACTCAACGCCTTGGATGAAAAAAAAGATTGGGAAAATTTAGAAATTTTCTCCG
Organism: uncultured Nitrospiraceae bacterium; assembly: GCA_964592255.1. Lineage (GTDB taxonomy): Bacteria > UBA10199 > UBA10199 > UBA10199 > SBBF01 > CAZQCI01. The sequence goes on from CAZQCI010000001.1 coordinate 81,241, forward strand.
GCCTTTTTAGTTTCCCTTATCCTATCCTCACCCATCCCAATGTGCATATTATGAGCGGTTACTACGGACCCATCGAACGATTCTTGAACGAGTCAGGGGCTAATATTGATTATCTTCCGGCCAATTTCACCGGTTTTGAAAGCTATGCACTCCGCACCAAACCCCGAATTATTGCAACCACGCTTTCAAGCCCGGACAAAGACGGTTTTTGTACGTTTGGTACGCACGGTGCAGCGATACTAAAACCCTTTCTGGCCGCATTAAAAAATCCAGACCAAATTGCAATTGCCGAAATCAATTCGCAAATGCCTATCGTTTACGGAGATCCCGATTTAGCGGATAATAAAGTCCCTATCAGTGAATTAAAATACGCCTTTGAAACAGACCAAGCCCAAGTGGAATTGCCGACCATGGAAGCCAGCGACGTTGAAAAGAAAATTGCAGAACATGTGGCCTCCTTGATTCAAAATGGAGACACATTACAATTCGGCATCGGGGGCATTCCAAATCATGTAGCCGGTTTATTGGCGCAAAGCTCCCTTTCCGATTTTGGCATTCATTCCGAAATGGTTTCCGATGGTTTTATGCAATTGGCAGAAGCCGGTAAAATTTCAAACCACAATAAGGGAGTTTTTAAAAATCAATCCATCTTTACCTTCGCCTTTGGCTCACAGGCTTTTTACGATTTTTTGGATGAACGAAAAGAAAAAAACAAACGGAAACATATCTGCCTACCAGTCAGTACGGTCAATGACCCGGCATTGATTGCAAAAAATAAAAACATGGTCAGTATTAATTCAGGGCTCACCATCGATTTTAATGGGCAAGTATCCTCAGAAAGCATTGGACTAAAGCAATATAGTGGTGTGGGAGGACAACTCCAATTTGTGGAGGGCGCCTATCATGCTGAAAATGGAAAAAGTTTAATGTGTATTAAATCTACAGCCACCGTAAACGGCAAACTCATATCTAACATTACCCCCACCCTACCCGCCGGAAGTATCATCACAACGCCACGTCATTTTACTCAATATGTCATTACCGAATTTGGCATCGCCAATTTATATGGAGTACCGGATGAAAAACGGGCTGAAAAATTAATCGCCATTGCCCACCCTAACTTTAGAGCTTTTTTAAAAGAGGAAGCTGATAAGATTAAAAACGAATTTTACAAAAACTCATGATTCGTATTCTTCGATAGGCGGACAACTACACACAACATTTCTATCTCCGGCCACATTATCGATGCGGGAAACAGGTGGCCAATATTTGTGTTCTCTGAGCCAAGGGGCGGGATACACAGCCTCTTCACGACTATAAGGGCGATCCCATTGAGATTGAGTCACACTTAAAGCTGTATGCGGGGCCCGTTTAAGAGGATTATTGTCTTTATCACTCTTTCCCGACTCAATAACGGCAATTTCTTTGCGAATGGAAATAAGAGCTTCACAAAAACGATCCAATTCTTTTTTACTTTCACTTTCAGTAGGCTCAATCATCAACGTACCTGGCACCGGAAAGGAAACCGTGGGAGCATGAAACCCATAATCCATAAGTCTTTTAGCCACATCTTCTACATCCACACCACTGGTTGCTTTGCATGGACGTAAATCGACAATACATTCATGGGCCACCCATCCATTTTTGCCTTTATATAAAACAGGAAAGTGGGCATCGAGTCGTTTGGCAATATAATTGGCATTTAAAATCGCTACTTCCGTGGCTAGCTTCAATCCTTTAGCACCCATCATGCGGATATAAGTATAAGAAATAGGTAAAATACTAGCCGAACCCCACGGAGCCGCAGAGACGGCACCAATGGCCTCAGAGCCTCCAGTAGACACAACCGGATGCGTGGGTAAATAATTTTTGA
>CAZQCI010000002.1:0-60480 GCA_964592255.1 uncultured Nitrospiraceae bacterium
ATTTTTTTGAGTTTGTTACTTTTTAGAAGTTATCATCTCCAAAGTGCAGAAAATGGTCGTGTTAATCGTTTAGTTGAAAATCAATATAATACCAAATTAGCTACTCCTGCTAAGCGTGGAACCATTTACGATCGTAATGGAAAAGCATTGGCGATGGATGTTCAAGTGGCTTCCATCTCGGTTAATCCTCAAGAAATTAAAGATGTCGAAGCTGTTGTAAGCCAGTTGGCTTCTCTGCTGCACATGCCTGCCGATCAAATTCGAAAAAAATTAGTTTCTTCAAAAAGATTTGAATGGGTAGCGCGTCGTGTGCCGCAAGATGTGGGAGCAACCATTAAAGCATTAAAAATGCCGGGTGTTACGGTTGCCTCGGAATACAAACGTTTTTATCCCAATAAAGAAATTGCTGGTAATCTTTTAGGAGCCGTCGGTTTTGATGCACAGGCTTTGGGTGGTTTGGAATTATCGTTAGATAATTATCTTAAATCATCAGCGACACCTATTGTTGCCGAAAAGGATGCCAAAGGGCGCTTATTTACTCCTGTCGATTCACGAGAAATTTATCATGACATCAACCTGAGTATTGATTTGGATGTTCAATATCTAGCGGAAAAATATTTGAAAGAAAATGGAAAGAAGTATCAGGCAAAAAGCGGTTTTGCCATTGTTATGGATCCTAAGACGGGAGAGATTTTGGCAATGGCCAATTATCCTTCCTTTAATCCGAATGTTTATGCCGATTACTCGCCTGAAAGTTGGAAAAACCATGCCGTCATTGATACCTACGAACCCGGGTCTACTTTTAAAACGATCTTGGCGGCATCTGCTTTAAATACAGGAAAAGTTAAACCGACGGATGTTTTCAATTGTGAAGGAGGGAGTTATAAAATTGGGACCCAAGTGATTCATGATCATGGAGCTTATGGCAATCTTTCTTTTTCAGATATCATGAAATTCTCTTCTAACATTGGTGTGACCAAGGTGGCGCAAAAAATTGGAAAACAAACTTTCTACGATACGATGATCGCTTTGGGTTTTGGGCAAAAACCGGATGTTAGTTTTCCAGGTGTTGAAAAAGGATTGCTGCGTCATGTGAAAAATTGGTCGATGATTGACCACAGCAATATTGCCTTCGGCCAGGGCTTAGCCGTGACGGGTCTTCAGATGGCGTCTGCTTATGCGACATTAGCCAATCACGGAATGAAAATGAAACCGCTTTTAGTTGAAAAAGCAATTAGCTCCGAAGGTCAGACTGTTTTTGAAAACAAGCCCACTCCTTTGGGAGAAATCGTCAAACCACAAGCGGCCTCTCAATTAACCCACATGTTAGAAGGGGTGGTTGAAGAAGGTGGTACAGGTATTCAAGCTGGGCTGGAAGGCTATCCGGTAGCTGGCAAGACAGGAACGGCTCAAAAAGTGGATCCGAAAACAAGGCAATATGCGCCTGGAAAATTTGTCAGCTCTTTCATCGGCTATGTGCCTACTAATGATCCTGATTTTGTTATTTATGTAGTTTATGACACGCCTCAACCTGTTTATTTTGGTGGTGTTGTAGCGGCTCCTGTTTTTCGTCAAATTGCTAAAGAGGCATTGGCTTTAAAAGGAGTGCCCCCTGTAACGGGTAAAACATTGGCCCGTATGGGCCCCGCGGGGCATGACACGTGATGAGCCTCGACAACATGATTACGGTTTTGGGGGACGCTCAAGTTTTGGGAAAAAGTAGAAACATTCCCGTGAGCGGCCTGACTTATCGGTCTTCTGATGTGAAGAAGGGACATATTTTTGTTGCCATACCTGGTTTTAAATCTGACGGCCGAAACTATGTTGCTCAAGCAATGGAACAAGGAGCCATCGCCATAGTTTTTGAAGGAAAGTTCTTTGACAAGTTAAGAGCGACGCAGATCAGGGTTTCGGGGGCTAGGCTTGCTTTAGCCCGGCTTTCTTCCGCTTTTTTTGCTCATCCGACGAACGCTTTTTATCTGTGTGGTGTCACCGGTACTAACGGGAAAACGACACTCACTTATTTGATGGAAGCGCTCTGGCAGGCGGCTCAAAGAAAAACGGGTGTTTTGGGGACAATTAATTACCGCATTAATGGAACGGTTGTCCGTGAAGCTCAAGCGACAACCCCCGAATCCCTAGATCTTCAAAATTATTTTTTCTTGATGAAAAAGAAAAAAGTGAGTCATGCCGTGGTGGAAGTATCCTCCCATGGTTTGGATTTAGATCGTGTCGAATCTTCCCAGTTCAATAGTTGTGTTTTTACCAATTTGACACGCGATCATCTCGATTTTCACAAAACTTTTGAAAGTTATTACCGTGCTAAGGAAAAACTTTTTTTGCATCACCTGGCCAAAAGTTCCAAAAAAGATAAGTTAGCAGTTGTATGCGTGGAAGATAAATATGGTCTACGCTTGGCGGACTCTCTTAAAAAAGCCAAGGTGCCTTTGATGACGTATGGATTTTCCAATCATGCAGATGTGCATCCGGAACATTTTGAGCTGGGTCTTCAATCGGGACGTGTGGTTTTAAAAATTAAAAACAGAAGCCTTGAGTTTTCTACAAAACTGATTGGACGTTTTAATTTGCTCAATACCATGGCCGCGGTTGCGGTGGGGATGCATTCGGGACTTAAAGAGCCGGATATTGTGAAAGGTTTTGAAAATTTTAAAGGGGTGCCTGGGCGTCTTGAACAGCCAGCTCCTTTAGTTTTTGTAGATTATGCGCATACTCCGGATGCTCTTAAGAATGTGCTTAAAACTTTGCGCGCTTTATCGCCCCGAAAATTGATTACGGTTTTTGGTTGTGGGGGCGATCGAGATAAAACAAAAAGGCCCCAAATGGGAAAAGAAGCCGGTGTTTTTTCCGATATTGTTATTGTCACCAGTGATAATCCTCGAATGGAAGATCCGGAAAAAATTATGGGTGATATTATGCCGGGCTTAAAGCGATTGAGACAAAAAGAAATTATAAAAGAACCGGACCGTAAAAAAGCTATTGAAGCAGCCCTGCATCTTAAAGGGCCTAATGATGTGGTGCTTATTGCCGGTAAAGGGCATGAAAACTACCAAATGATTGGTGCGCAAAAATATCCGTTCTCCGATCAACATGTTGTGAAGGAATATTTTGGACTTAACTCTTGAACACATTGCACAAGCGTGCCGAGGCAAAAAGCTGGGCAAAAATTTTGAAAAAACGGTCCAGCGTTTTTCCAAAGACACACGTAGCTTACAGCCTGGAGATTTTTATGTGGCTCTTCAAGGACAGCATTTTGATGGTCACGCTTTTCTTGAAGAAGCTAAGGATAAAGGAGCGGTGGGTGCCTTGGTTTCTTCCGCATCTACCTCATTAGGTGATTGGCCTAGGGTGATGGTGGACGATACTTTATATGCGTTGGGCCAAGTGGCCCAGGCGTGGCGTAACCGTTTTTCCATACCAATTGTGGGAATTACGGGAAGTAATGGAAAAACATCCACTAAAGAAATGCTGGCGTTATGTCTTCAGGAAAAAGGTCGGGTTCATAAAACAGAAGGTAATTTAAATAACCTCATCGGTCTTCCTCTTACTCTTTTAGGTTTAGAGAAAGAAGACCAATTTTGTGTTTGTGAAATGGGAATGAACGCTTTTGGTGAAATTAAACGTTTGACGGAAATTGCACAACCCACTGTGGGTTTAGTTACTAATGTTGGTTTGGCCCACTTGGAAGGGTTAAAAACCATCGAAGGAGTAGCTCAAGCCAAAGGAGAATTATTTGCAGGGCTGGAATCTTCCTCTTGGGCGGTGGTAAATAATGATGATCCTCGGGTTTTTGTGATGCCTACCCGGGCCCAAAAAATAACTTATGGCCGAAAAGCAGGAAGCGATATTTGTGTTCTTGATGTTTCAATTCGTGAGTCTGGCATGGAAATTAAAGTGGCTGATCCTAAGGGAAAGCATGATTTTTTTCTACCTGTCGTTGGCGATCATCATGTCAGTAACTGGTTGGCCACTTATGCGGTTTGTTATCTCTTAGGGATTTCTGCCGATCAGGCGCAGGAGGGGATTAAGAAATTTACAGCGCAAAAAATGCGTGGAGAGGAAATCAATCTCCCAAATTCTGTGTTGATTATTAACGATGCCTACAATGCTAACCCTACTTCTATGGCTGCTTCTCTTCAATCGCTAGCTCAACGTTTTCCTAAACGAAGAAAGTTAGCAGTTTTGGGAGATATGTTCGAACTGGGGGAAAACTCCCAAATGTTACATGAACAAGTAGGCACTGTGGCTGCAGAATCCCAAATTGAAGAATTGTTGGCTTTGGGAAAAATGGCTTCATTCATGGTAAAAGGTTTTGAAAAGAAAATTTTGGGAAAATCACAAGCCTTTGATTCTTTAGATGAGCTTGGTGAAGTATTGAACAAAAAAATTCGCCCGGGAGATGTGGTGCTTATCAAAGGGTCCAGGGGCGCACAGATGGAAAGAGTGATCAGTTTTTTATCTATTTAACCCGTTCGATAAACCACACTGGGGTTTGTTGAACCATAAAGAGGATTCTAGTGCTTTATTATTTTTTATATCCCTTACACGATTCACTCAAACTGTTTAACGTTCTTAAATATATTACGTTCCGTACTTTTGCGGCTTTGCTAACAGCCCTCACACTTTATCTTTTGCTGGGTCAATGGTGGATTGGTTTTTTAAGAAGAAAAGCCATGGCGCAGACTATTCGTACTGATGGTCCACAAACTCATTTGGGGAAGAAAGGCACTCCTACGATGGGAGGTGTTTTGGTCATAGGAGCTTCCTTGGTGGCGATTCTTCTTTGGGGTAATTGGTCCAACGATTATGTTTGGATTTGTGTTTTAGTTTATTTATCCATGGGAGCCATTGGGCTCATCGACGATTATCGGAAAGTGATTCTGAAGGACCCACACGGTTTTCCTGGGCGTTATAAAATTATTTTAGAAGTTATCATTTGTTTGGTCGCCGCCCTTTGGATGTATGGCCATAAAGGCTTGGATACACGTCTCTATGTTCCTTTCTTTAAGGAAATCCAGCCGGATCTTTCGTTCTGGTATTTAATTCTCACGATTTTGGTGGTGGCTGGTACGGCTAATGCCGTCAACATCACCGATGGTTTAGATGGCTTAGTGGCGGTTCCTTCCATGACGTCTTTTATGACTTATGGCTTGTTTGTCTACATTGTCGGCAATTCAGTTTTATCCAATTATTTACAACTACCTTATGTCCGTGATGCGGGTGAAGTTGCGATTGTATGTGGGGCCGTGGTGGGTGCTTGCTTGGGTTTTTTATGGTTTAACACCTATCCTGCGGAAATTTTTATGGGCGATGTGGGCGCCTTGGCTTTGGGAGGTTTGTTAGGCTTGGTGGCCATGATTACGAAACAGGAATTATTGCTGATTATCATCGGTGGCATTTTTGTTTTAGAGACCTTGTCGGTTATTACTCAAGTGGCGTCTTTTAAACTGACGGGGAAAAGAATTTTTAAGATGGCTCCCTTACATCATCATTTCGAATTAAAAGGATGGAAGGAACCCAAAATTATTGTGCGTTTTTGGATTGTCTCTTTCATTTTGGCTTTGTTGTCATTAACGACGCTGAAGCTTAGATGATTTTGATTATGTTATTGCGAGGAATGAAGCCATGTGTGGCGTAACGACGAAGTCCCGCAGGGACAAGCAATCCAGAAAATTTTATTGGATCGCCACGGCCCGATGGGCCTCGCGATGACCGCATCATGTTCAAACGAGGGAAATATTTGATTCTTGGCCTGGGCATTACAGGCACGGCGGTGGCAGATTTTTTGATCTCTCAAAATTGTACCTTTGTGGCTTTTGAAGAGTTTTCTCGAGAGAATTTTGAAATTTTTCAAAAAAAGTTTTCAGGAAAAGGGGATTTTTATTTTCAGAACTTATCCCCAAATATTTTAGAGCAGTGCCTGGGTGTTTTTGTAAGCCCGGGGGTTCCGTTGACACAAAAGTGGGTCCAAGAGGCGGCCACGAAGAAGATACCGGTTCTTAGTGAACTGGAAGAAGCCTCCCGATTCCTTCAAGGATCGATGATTGCCGTTACGGGAACGAATGGGAAATCGACCACGGTAACGTTAATCGATGCGATGTTGAAGGCGGGAGGTTTTGGCTCAAGCCTTAAAGGAAACATTGGATCTCCACTCATGACCGCGTTGGCGGAACCCCTTAAGTCTTTTTATGTTGTCGAGGTAAGTAGTTATCAGCTGGAGATGATTCAAACGTTTCGTCCTAAAATTTCCGTTAACTTGAATGTTACTGCTGATCATCTCGACCGTTACGCTGATATGGAAGCCTATGCTGAAGCTAAGGCCCGTATTTTTATGAATCAGAAAGAAGATGAGGCCTTTATTTATAACGCCGATGATTCTTATTGCTTGCGCATGAGTCGCAACGCTTTGTGTCGGACTTATCCTTTTAGCTTGGTCAATCGTTTTGATGAAGGTGCTTTTGTCGATAAAAACGACATGGTGGTTCGAGTGAAAGGACGAGAAGCCCGTTATTCGCTCAATGATTGTGCTCTGCAAGGGCTGCATAACCAAGAGAACATGCTAGCGTCGTTATTAGCAGCTACTTTGGCGGGTGTTGATGAAAAAAATCTTCGATCGACACTTAAAAATTTTAAAGCGCTTTCTCACCGAGTGGAACCAGTTGGTGAATTTAAAGGCATGAAGTTCTACGATGATTCTAAAGGAACCAATGTTGGTGCGGTGGTCATGGCTTTAGCTTCTTTTGAAGGCCCTGTGATTTTGATCTTAGGAGGACGTGATAAAGGTGGGGATTACTCTCCTCTTAAATCACTCATCCGGGCTAAAGTAAAAGATGTTATCGTGTTGGGAGAAGCTAAAAATGTAATTGCAACAGCTCTCGAGGGCATCAAACCACTCCATCTGGTGGAGAACATGAAACAGGCTGTGGAAAAAAGTTATGAATTAGGAAAACCCGGCGATACGGTATTGCTCTCGCCGGCTTGTTCTAGTTTTGATCAATATAAAAATTATGCTGAACGGGGGAATGATTTTTCAAAATGGGTTTTTCATTACGAAAAAATAAAGTAGAAAAAAATAAAGAAAAAGAACCCATAGCCCATGGCTCGGACATTTCTCTTTTATTTGTTACCCTTCTTTTGGTTTTCATCGGTATTGTGATGGTTTTTTCTAGTAGTGCCGTGCTGGCCAAGCAAAATTATCACGACACCTATTATTTTTTAAAAAGAGAGCTTCTTTTTGTTGGTTTGGGACTTGTGATGATGTTTGTGATGCGGAAGATTCCTTATCGCTTTTACTGGAAAATGATTTATCCCGTTTTTTTCGGTATGATGGGGCTTCTTGTCATCACCTTGTTCATTGGTAAGGGAGGAACTACCGGAGAAGTGCACCGTTGGATTCGTTTGGGTCCCATTTCTTTGCAGCCTTCCGAAATGGGTAAATTAGTGGTTGTGATTTTTGCCGCCTATGCCTTGGCTAAAAAAGGAGAAAAAGTTCGTAATTTTGCCAAAGGATTTTTGCCGGTTGTTATTTTAAGTGGTGCCTACATTGTTCTTATTCTAGCCCAGCGCGATTTAGGGGGCGCTTTCATTATTGGTGTTTTAGTTTTTCTCATGCTTTTTGTTTCTGGTACTCGCCCCATGTATCTTATAGGAGGACTTTTGGCGTCCCTTCCTGTACTTTATTTTGCTATTTTTGCGGTCGATTTTCGACGCCAAAGAATTTTAACTTTTCTTGACCCGTGGAGTAATCCACTTGGTTCGGGTTTTCAGATTATTCAATCCTTTGTTGCCTTCCGTTCGGGTGGTTTTTCAGGAGTTGGGTTGGGGGAAGGAAAACAAAAATTATTTTATCTTCCGGAAGCTCATACCGATTTTATTTTTTCGGTTTTAGGAGAAGAACTAGGGCTTTTGGGTGTGTTACTGGTGATTGCTTTATTTACTTTCTTCATTTTTCGAGGATTACTCATCTCCCTTAAAACCCGTGATTTGTTCGGCATGTATTTGGCTTTTGGTATTACTTGTCTTATTGGCATTCAAGCCTTTTTCAATATGGCGGTAGTCATGGGATTGTTGCCGACTAAAGGTTTGGCTCTGCCTTTCATCAGCTATGGGGGCTCCTCGATGCTCACCAGTCTTATGGCTGTGGGAATTCTCCTCAATATTTCTACTGAAGAAGGGGAGAGTGAATGAAGAAAAAACTGATTTTGGCGGGCGGCGGTACCGGAGGTCATCTTTTTCCCGGAATGGCGGTAGCAGAAGAGTGGCAAAAACGAGGAGGGAATGTTTTATTTGTAGGATCAGCGCGTGGGATGGAGAAAAAACTGCTTCCGCAATATGGTTTTGCTTTAACGCTGTTGCCAGCCTCCATTCTTAAAGGTGGAGGTTTTGTTGAGCGTCTCAAAGTTTTAGTGACCGTCCCCCGGGCTTTGTTTAAAAGTTTAATTTTACTCCAGCGTGAAAAACCGGACGTTGTTTTAGGTATCGGTGGTTATGCCTCCGGACCTGTGGTTTTAGCGGCTTGGATGTTGAGGATCAAAACGGCATTGATTGAACAAAATGCGGTGCCTGGCTTGACGAATCGTTGGCTTAAATTTTTTGTTCGACATGTTTTTATTACATTTAAAAAAGCGGCTTCTTTTTTTAAGTCTCAGACTGTGAAAGTGACAGGGAATCCGGCCATGAACAGAATTGTTCAAAACGCCGGAAAAAAAATCCAATTATCACAACTAACTTTAATGTTGTGCGGTGGATCCCAAGGATCCCATCGTTTAAATGAAGTGTTTTTAGAAGCTGCTCCAAAAATTTTGAACCGCTTTCCTCATTTAAAGATTTATCATCAAACTGGAGAGCGTGATTTTGAAGTTGTGAAACAAAAATGGGACGAAAAAAAAACGGATGTTGTGGTAGCGCCTTTTTTTCACGATATGGAGGAAAAATATGCCACCACATCTCTTGTTATTGGACGCGCCGGTGCTGGTACTGTGACAGAATTGGCCTTATGGGGGTTGCCTTCCATTCTTGTGCCTTATCCTTTTGCCGCTGACGATCATCAGCAGAAAAATGCAGAGGCGCTTTGGGAATGTGGTGCAGCCGAATTGATTCAAGAAAAAGATTTAACTTCGTCCCTTTTAGAAGAGCGAATTTCAAAAATTCTTTCTGACGAACATTTAAGAAAAAAAATGTCCGAGGCGGCTCTTACTTGGGCTAAACCCAATGCGGCCAAAGATATTGTGGATGAGTTGATGCGCGAATAGTCATGTATAAAAAACACAAAATTCATTTTGTAGGTATTGGTGGTGTGGGGATGAGTGGTATTGCGGAAGTTCTTTTAAAGCTGGGCTATCCTGTTTCAGGTTCCGATATCAAGTCTTCTCCTACCACGCGCCGCTTGGTTAAAAAAGGGGCGCGCATTTCTTACGGACATGCCGCAAAAAATATCGGTGATGCGGAAGTGATGGTGGTGAGTTCGGCTATTCGTAAAGACAACCCTGAAATGGTAGCGGCTTTGCTCAAAAAAATTCCCATCATTCAACGGGCTGAAATGTTGGCGGAACTGATGCGCTTCTCTCGTTATGGTGTCGCTGTTTCAGGAACCCACGGAAAAACAACCACAACCTCTTTGGTTGCGGCTGTGTTGGATGAAGGAGGATTGGATCCTACTTTAGTCATTGGTGGTAAGGTCAACAGTTTTAAGTCCAACGCCAAACTGGGGCGCGGTAATTTTATGGTGGCGGAAGCCGATGAATCCGACGGCTCATTTCTTAAACTGTCTCCCACGATTGCTGTGGTCACAAACATCGACCGTGAACACATGGATTTTTACAAAAATTTTCATTCTGTGTGCCACGCCTATCTCGATTTTGTGAATAAAATTCCTTTTTATGGAGCGGCCATTTGTTGTGTGGATCATCCGGTTGTTCGCAAACTGATCCCTCAGATGGAAAAACGGGTTGTGACTTATGGTTTCGCATCAGACGCTCACTTCAGTGCTAAACATGTTACTCCCCATCATGGAAAAATGATTTACGAACTTATGATTCATGGAAAACCCTCCGGGAAAGTGACACTCAATATAGCCGGTCGCCACAACGTTCTTAATTCTTTGGCCGCTCTGGCTGTGGCGTATGAGTTGGAAATTCCAATGAAGAAAGCGATGGCATCGCTTAAAAAATTCCGAGGTATTGAAAGACGTTGCCAAATTTTACTTCAGACTAAATCAGTGACAGTGATCGACGACTACGGGCACCATCCGGCGGAAATTCAAGCGACTCTTTCCACAATCCGTGAAGCCTATCCCGGAAGACGCCTGGTTTGTTTGTTTCAGCCTCACCGTTTTAGCCGCACCAAAGATTTATTTGATGAATTAACTCATTCTTTCACCCAGGCACATCGGCTTTTTATCACCGATATTTATGCAGCCGGAGAAAAAGCTTTAAATGAGGTGTCCTCCAAAAAATTGGTGGAGGCCATACAGGGGCAACAGGCTTCCTATTTGCCCCGTGGGGAAAAAATGCTCGATGAACTTTTGCAAGAAATTAAACCGGGGGACGTATTGTTGTCACTAGGGGCTGGGGATGTAACAGCATTGGGGAAAGAATGTGCAAGACGATTGAAAGGTGAATCAAAAAGATCAATTTAAATTTAAACCGTAATCCCCGTGAAGACGGGGATTTAAGATTAGCTCTAGATTCCCACCTACGTGGGAATGACGCAAAGGATTTTATGAACGCCGACTGGCAGGAAGAAATTTTGAAAGAATGGAATAAGACCAAAAAGAATTTTTCGGTTTCCGACGGATTACGTGATCGTCTGGCACGAGAGTTTAAAGGGGAAGTTTTTTACCGTGAGCCGATGGATAAACACACCAGCATGCGTGTGGGAGGCCCCGCGGATGTTTATTTAAAACCGGTCGACTCTGATGATTTGGCTAAAATTTTTCTTTTGGCCCGTGAAGAAAATATTCCCATCACTCTTATGGGTGCCGGTAGTAACACACTGGTTAAAGATGGCGGTATCCGTGGCTTGGTTATTGCTTCTCCTGCCAGCACTTTTGAATGTCGCATTGTGGAAGAAACGGATGACTTTGCCGATGTGGAAGCCGGAGCCGGAGTTAAAATCACGCGTTTTGTTAATTTTGCACGTGAGAAGTCCTTGACGGGCATGGAAAATTTTATCGGCATTCCAGGAAGTATAGGTGGCGCTATCAGCATGAACGCAGGAGCCCATGGCACAGAAATAAAAGATATTCTTCGCTCCCTGACTCTTATGGATAAAGAGGGGCAGCAGGTCATTTTATCACGTGAAAAACTTGATTTTGAGTACCGCAAACTTAAAATTCCACGCACTTCTTTTATTCTTTCTGGATTGTTTCGTTTAAACAAAGCCCATCCCGATGAAATCAATAAAAAAGTGGAGCATTTTCAAAAGTGGCGCGTTGAAAAACAACCTCTTGATTATCCCAATTTAGGGTCGGTGTTTAAGAATCCTCTGCCCCCTAAAAAAGGAACTAAACTCCCATCGGCAGGTGAGTTGATTGAAGACGCCGGATTAAAAAATGTTCGTATCGGCGGGGCTCGGGTTTCTGAAAAGCATGCTAACTTCATCATTAACGAAAATAAAGCCACAGCCAAAGATGTGATCGTCCTTATCAATCTCATTCGTGACAAAGTAAAAGATATGACTGGAATTGCCTTGGAGACGGAAGTCAAAATTATTGGTGAAGATTAATGGGTGAGTAACTCCCCCTAACTCCCTCTTATACTTAAGAGGGGGGCAGACATGGGGTTATTCAATTCAAATTGTGAAAATTGCTGTTCTTAAAGGAGGAGTGTCTGCAGAACGTGACGTGTCCTTGCGTTCCGGTGCGGCTGTTGCCCAAGCCCTTCAATCTAAAGGATATGATGTGGTTGAAATTGATACGCAACAGTCCCTTATCGAGCAATTGGAAAAAATTAAACCCGACGCGGCGTATTTAGCTCTACACGGAAAATTTGGGGAAGACGGAACTATTCAATCTATTTTGGAATGGCTCAAAATTCCTTACACAGGTCCTTCTGTTTCGGCTTCAGCTCTTTGTTACGATAAAGTGATGACCAAGGCAGTCATCAAATCTCTCATGAATTTACGAATGCCCTTGGGTTCAGCGTGTTCCCGACGGGAGGGTGTAAAGGGGTGGCTTCAAAAAAACTCACTTTCACCTTTACCTTTTCCTCTTATTGTTAAGCCGAGCTGTGAAGGTTCTTCTATCGGAGTTCATCGGGTGTATGATGTTGTCAGCTTGGAGGCTGCCCTCACAGAAGAATTGAAGCACCACGAAGAGGTTTTAGTAGAAGAGATGATTCTGGGACGTGAAGTAACCGTTGGTGTTCTCAACGGTAAAGCGTTGCCCCCTGTGGAAGTAAAACCCAAAAGCGGATTTTATGATTTTAAATCGAAGTACACCAAAGGAGAAACGGAATACATTGTGCCCGCCATTTTGCATGAGTCTTCCGATGATACCCTAGCGGAGGCGTGTGAAGCTATTTATGCATTTTTAAAACTAGAAGGAGCTGTTCGTATGGATTTTATGCTGAAAAAAAATCCTCAAAACTCCTTTGAAGAAGCTTTCTTTCTGGAAGTAAATACCATTCCAGGCATGACCGAGACGTCGCTCTTACCTAAGGCTGCCGCTTGTGTGGGTATTTCTTTTCCAGATTTGTGTGACATGGTTTTAAAGACGGCGCGATTGAAAATTACATAACTTTCCCTCTTTTAATATAGGGAAGTCAGGTGGAGTTACTTTAAAAAAATGTTTTTTAAAAAACGAAAACCAGTCAACCGAAGGGTAAAAACCAAGCCCAAGCTCTATCGTATGAAGAGAAGTGTCTTCGATTGGGCCAAGTTGCTTCTGTTAATAGGGGCTTCTTCTTTTGTTGTGTTGGGAGGTATTCGTTTTCTATCTAAAATTCAATTTTTTACATTAAAAAGAGTCGATGTTGTTGCGTCTACACCCCACTTGTCCAAAGAGCAAATTATAGCCCTTGCGGCCATTCCTTATGGGGCCAATCTTTTTTCTGTTAATCTCGAAGATATTGCGACCCGTATTAAACGGTATAGCTGGGTTAAAGACGTCCAAGCTAAACGCCTTTTCCCCCAAGGATTATCCTTGCAAGTGGAGGAATACACTCCCCTGGCTATTCTCGATATTGGGGATCTCTACTATGTGAGCCACGAAGGACGTATTTTTAGGAAGTTGAATGACTCCGATGACCGCCATTATCCTGTTGTGAGTGGTTTTAAAAAGGAAGCATTGGAAAAATATCCAACCTTTTTTGGAAAAAAAATCGAAGACACCCTGGATTTTCTCAATCGCCTTACCCCCCAGATGAAAGACGCTGGATTATCGCGAATTCATTTTGATGTAGCCGAAGGATTTACGGTTTTTACCCAAAATCCTCCCATGGAATTGTTTTTTGGTCCCGAAGATCCTGACCAACCTTCTCATTGGCAGGAAAAATTGAAGGCGTTTTCACGATTAGAACAAGAAATGAAGAATCAAGGGGTCGTTTACCAAAAAGTAGACCTGCATGTGATTGGTAAAATTTTTGTCCGAAAAGATTTTTCGGAAAATTCGTAAGTTTCATTGGTTTCATTTAACAAAAAGTGATATAGGGGAAACTCTATACTCTTATCATCACCAAGGAGAGCAAAAAATGGCGAGAAAAGATGATCTGGTCGTAGGCCTTGACATCGGCACCACCAAAGTTTGTGCCATTGTGGGTGAAGTGACTCACGATGGTATTGATATTATCGGCATCGGTTCCCACCCGTCCCGTGGTTTACGCAAGGGTGTTGTGGTCAATATCGAAGCCACAGTTGAATCCATCAAAAAAGCCATTGAAGAGGCTGAACTGATGGCCGGATGTGATATCACTTCTGTTACAGCCGGTATTTCTGGTAGTCATGTCAAAGGGATTAACAGCCATGGCATTGTGGCTGTTAAAAATAAAGAAGTCAGTGAAAACGATATCACCCGTGTCATCGATGCCGCCCAGGCCGTTGCCATACCCCTAGACCGTGAAGTTATTCATGTGATTCCTCAAGAATTTATTGTTGATGAACAAGACGGTATTAAAGAACCTTTGGGCATGTCCGGTGTGCGTCTTGAAGCTAAGGTTCACATCATTTCCGCTGCTGTTACTTCTGCCCAAAACATTATCAAGTGTGCCAACCGCTGTGGATTAAACGTCAACGACATCGTTCTTGAACCTCTCGCCAGTAGCGAGGCTACGCTTTCCCCCGATGAAAAAGAATTGGGTGTTGTGCTTGTCGACATCGGTGGAGGCACCAGCGATATTGTTATCTATTCCGAAGGGAGTATCGTCTATACCTCTGTTCTCTCTTTGGGTGGCAACCATATTACCAATGATATTGCTGTCGGTTTGAGAACACCAGCCAGCGAAGCGGAAAAAATTAAACAGAAATATGGCTGTGCTCTTTCCTCCCTCGTCTCCCAAGACGAAACGATTGAAGTGCCTTCCGTTGGTGGGCGTAAACCACGTATTCTATCACGCCATATTTTAGCCGAAATTATTGAACCACGTGTGGAAGAAATTTTCTCCCTCATTCGCCAAGAAATTGTTCGCTCTGGTTATGAAGAACTGATTGCTTCCGGAGTGGTGCTTACCGGGGGCTCCACCATGTTGGAAGGAATGCCCGAGTTGGCCGAACAAGTTTTTGATTTCCCCGTCCGCCGTGGGTTTCCTCGGGGTATTGGAGGATTGATTGACGTTGTGAAAAACCCGATGTATGCCACTGGCGTGGGCTTGGTTTTGCATGGAAGCAAGATACTCCAAAATTCCAAAGGTAAAATCCAAGAAGCGGGTGTTTATAATAAAGTTAAAGAAAAAATGAAAAATTGGTTTGTGGAAATTTTTTAAATCCCCCGAGGGGGTTTTATACATATAAAAATTTTTAAACTGATCTACTACCGAATAGTCTGTATACCGGAGGTCTTATGTTTGAATTTGAAGATAATTTAGCAGGAAACGCCACCATTAAAGTGATTGGAGTTGGAGGAGGGGGAGGCAACGCCGTCCGTACCATGATCCGTTCTAAACTCGATGGGGTAGAATTTATTGCCGCCAACACCGATATCCAAGCGTTGCGTAGCCACGAAGCGATGGTGAAAATTCAGTTAGGAAACAAGCTCACCAAAGGTTTGGGTGCCGGTAGTAATCCCGAAGTAGGACGTGATGCTGCTCTTGAAGATGTCCGTACCTTGCAAGAAGCCCTTGCTGGAGCTGATTTGGTTTTTATTACTGCTGGCCTCGGCGGTGGTACCGGTACCGGTGCTGCACCCATTATTGCCCGCGTTGCCAAAGAAGTGGGTGCCCTCACCGTAGGGGTTGTTACCATGCCCTTTGCGTTTGAAGGAAAAAAACGTCGCCAAAAAGCGGAACAAGGTATGGAGGCCCTCAAAAATGAAGTGGATACACTCATTACGATACCCAACGAAAAATTATTGAGTGTTTCCGGAAAAGAAACGGCGCTTCTCGATACGTTCAAAATGGCCGATAGTGTTCTTCTTCAAGCCGTTAAAGGAATATCGGATTTAATTACTACCCCAGGACTTATCAATCTCGATTTCGCTGATGTAAAAACAGTGATGCGAGAAACCGGTATGGCCCTTATGGGCACGGGCTCCGCCCATGGAGAAAGCAGAGCTTTAGAAGCTGCCAAAATGGCTATTTCGTCTCCGCTTCTTGAAAATGTGTCCATCGCTGGCGCTCGAGGTATTTTGCTTAACATTACAGGTTCTTCCAGCATGACTCTTTTTGAAGTCAATGAAGCTAGTAAATTAGTTCAAGAAGAAGCTCATGAAGATGCGAATATTATTTTTGGTGCGGTTATTGATGACTCTATGAAAGATGAAATCCGTGTGACTGTTATCGCCACCGGTTTTAATCGTGAAGAAAAACAAAAAACGTTGGATACGCGATCGCACGAGGATCGATCGCAACAACCCCGCATTAAAAGCTGGGTTGATTATCAAAAAGCAAGAGAAAGCCGTAGCGTTGAAACACGTACTCCTGAAGTTCGTGGAGTTGAAACTCGTGGAGTTGAAACTCGCGGCGTAGATATTTATGGAACAGAACCTCGATCCTTAGAAGTGAACCAGATAGAAAATTTTCGTACCGATATTCAGATGGAAGGTCGTATCCCCGAAAACCGTGGTCTCGAAACTCGCGGCGTTGAAACTCGCGGAGCCGAAAGCCGTACATTTGTTACTCGTTCAGTGGATACTCAAAAAATTGAACCCACTTCTGGTAATATCCGCCAAACCTCAGACCGTTTTGAAAGTGCTTCGCTTTTTCCTTCAAAAAATACTTCTTCAAAAAGCACTTCTTCATTTTCGTTGGAAAGTGAAACACCTCTTTTTACCGATCGTCCTTCTATTACGAGGGAGCCAGTGTTACGGGAAGGTTTTTTTCAAGCAAGGGGTGATATGCAATTAACAGAAAGCGCCCCAAACCCGCCTCTTAAACGGCGCGAATTTAACCGAGTGGGTGGTGATGAGTTGAAAAAAATTGTCGCTGAAATTGGAATTACTGATGTCGGTGACGAAGAATACGACATCCCCGCCTTCATCCGAAGACGCGCAGATTGATTTATGGCACTTAAACCCAAGAAAGCGCGTGATGATTCTCAAACATCTTCAGAACCCTCATTGTTAGTCCGGGAAATTACTGCCCTTTTTTTTCTTGCCGTTGGTGTGTTTATTTTACTTTGTCTTTTGTCTTACGATCCTCTTGATCCTTCTCTCTCAACTTTTTCCCATGCCAAACAAGTTAATAATAGCGGTGGGATTGTTGGGGCTTACCTGGCAGATCTTCTTATTTTTCTCGTTGGTGGTGCCGCTTATCTAATCGGCACATTCTTTTTCGTTATTTCCATTCTTTTATTTTCAGGAATCCGCCGCTCTTTTCGTTTGCATGAAATGGCTGTAACTCTTGTTTTTGTTGTTTTGATGTCTGTTGTTTTTGAACTTTCTTTAGGACAACTCACTTTTGCCAATGCCACACTTGCTGCTGGTGGTTTTTTAGGAAGCATGGCCGCCCAAATCGGTGTGGCCTTTTTTGGAAAATTAGGCACCTATCTGGTTGTATTCTTTGGGGCCCTGTTAACTTTTGTTTGGGCCACTCACCTTTCAATTCAACAAATGACTCGTGGCATTCACTCAGTTGTTATGAGTGTGGGTCGATGGATAGCCCAGTGGACTTCTATTTATTATGCACGGACCAAAAAGATGGTGGCCAAATTATGGCAAAGTTTTCGTGAAAGACGAAAAGAGCAAGTCCCTGTAGAAGAAGTTCGCATTAATAAACCCACTCCGTTTTCTACGCCTACCCAGCGTCCTATAGCAAAAGAAAACCCGAAACTTAGTGTTGAACCCTCCTCTAGTGCCGATTCTAAAACGATCGAAAAACCCCAGCCTCGTGCTGTAGAGCCGTCATTATCTACAGGAGCTCAAGGTCCTAAAATTCTCGACCGCATTGATAAGAAAAGATCCAAAAATATTTCTCCTCAATTGGAATTGGAACAATTAAGTGCGGGTTATCATCTGCCGCCGGTTTCATTGTTGGATTCTGAAGCAGCTCAAGACACTACTATCGACGAAGAAAGCCTTAAAATGCAGGCCCGCATGTTGGAGAAAAAATTGTTGGATTTTAATGTTGAAGGCCGCGTGACAGAAATTCATCCGGGCCCTGTTATTACCATGTTTGAATTTGAACCAGCCCCCGGTGTTAAGCTGTCGCGCATTGCTAATCTTGTCGATGATCTCTCCTTAGCTATGGGAGGTCGCTCTGTTCGTATTGTGGCGCCTCTTCCCAATAAAGCCGCTGTTGGTATTGAAATTCCCAATAATGTCCGTGAGACTGTTTGGCTTAAAGATGTCATCGCTGATGATAAATTTCAAAAAAGTGAATCGAAACTTATCTTCGCTCTTGGAAAAGATATTGAAGGTATTCCCTACGTTAGTGATTTGGCCAAAATGCCCCATCTTCTTGTGGCCGGAGCAACGGGAGCTGGAAAATCGGTATCCATTAACTCGATGATTATTTCTATTCTTTACAAAGCCTCACCTGAAGAAGTGCGGCTGATTATGGTGGATCCTAAGATGTTAGAATTATCCATTTACGAAGGTATCCCTCATCTTTTATTGCCTGTCGTTACAGAGCCTAAAAAAGCCGCATTAGCTCTCCGTTGGGCCGTGCGTGAAATGGAAAGACGCTATCGCTTGCTTGCCGATGTTAATGCCCGTAATATTTTGGACTACAATGCTAAAATTACAAAAGGGAATATAGAAAGCCGCCAAGCCAAACAAATTGAAGGGGGGGCTACCGTTGCTGAAGAAGATATTATTAAACACGAAGGTAAATTGCCTTACATTGTCATTCTCATCGACGAACTGGCCGATTTGATGATGGTGTCTTCACGTGAAGTGGAAGAAGCCATCACTCGCTTGGCTCAAATGGCCCGTGCAGCTGGTCTTCATCTTATTCTGGCAACACAACGTCCTTCTGTAGATGTTCTTACCGGTGTCATTAAAGCTAACTTTCCATCTCGTATTTCTTTTAAAGTTTCTTCTAAACACGACTCGCGTACTATTTTAGATACGGTTGGTTCTGAACATTTGTTAGGTGCCGGTGATATGCTCTTCATCCCTCCTGGGATCTCGCGTTTGATACGTGTTCACGGGGCTCTTATTACCGAGCCGGAAATTGCCCGTGTCGTTGATTTTCTCAAAAAACAAGCTAAACCCATTTATGATGAATCCATCCTAAAACCTATTGAATCGGAAGCCGTTGAAGGAGAAGGTGGCAGCGGAGATGAAGAGACGGATGCCCTTTACGACCAAGCCGTTTCGATTGTGGCTGAAACCCGCCAGGCTTCCATCTCCATGATCCAAAGAAAATTACGGATCGGTTATAACCGCGCTGCACGTATGATCGAAAAGATGGAATCGGAAGGAATTGTTTCACCCCCATCTGGGGCAGGACACCGGCAAGTGTTGGTGAATTCCTTCCAGGCTCCTCAATAATAGGTGATACATGAAAAATTGTTGGAAATTTTTTTTATTTCTTCTGCTCTGCCTGGCTTTTAATCGAAACTCATTTTCGGCAGATGTCTTAGTGACACAATTGCAAAAAACGTATCAGTCTATCGTCGACTGGCAGGCCGATTTTACTCAAGCAACCTTTGTAGACCTGTTGGGTCGAAATGTTGAAAAGAAAGGTATTATTCAAATTCGCAAACCGGGTAAGCTACGTATTGAATATAAGGATGACGATGCAAAAACTTACGTTAGTAATGGAAAAAAACTGTGGGTTTATTCGCCTGTCGACTTACAAGTGGAAATTTATTCTAAAATTTCCAACCTAATGGATAAACAGGTTTTGTCTTTCTTGGAAGGTTTGGGAAATATTAATGAACAATTTTCAGTTCTCCCCCAAGCGGAAGGTTCTATGAGTGACTCCCAGCTTCAACTTCTTTCTCTTAAACCTAAAACGATGGATTCTACCATTGACCATTTGATTCTGGGTATTAATTCCCAAACAGGACTGGTTCAAGAAATGATTCTCTTTAATGTATCTGGCAATACCACACATTATGTTTTTTCTTCTATTCAGTTAAATCCGGGTTTGAAAGATGAGCTTTTTAATTTTAATGTTCCTGACGGTGTGAGAGAGGTGAAAGGATATGAGTAAAAAATATTTTAGTATTGAAGAAGCCTCTCAGCTTCTGCCGCTTTTAGAAGGCAAGTTAACTAAATTAGTTAAATTGAAAAAAGAACTTGGTGCTTACGTGACCCAGCTTGTAGGACAAGGGGTGCGCGTTGAAAATTTACTGGCTTCTTCCGATTTAGACCAAGATCAATTGGCTATCAAAGAGAAGCTTGAAAAATTGGGTTTGGACTTACAAGGATTATTGGCCGAAATCCAAGGCTATGGCTGTGTCGTCAAGGACATGGATTTAGGGCTTTTGGATTTTTACGGTTTTATGGAAGGGGAAGAGGTTTTTTTCTGTTGGCAGCTAGGGGAAGGCGAAATTCGCTATTGGCACAAAGTGGATGAAGGGTTTGCTGAACGCAAACCGCTTTTCGAGTCGGACAGCAGCGACCCTGGCCGTCTCTATCATTAACGATCAACAAAGGGGGAACTATGAAAACATTATTAAAAAAAATCGATGGGCTTCTTGTGAAAATAGGATCCAAACTGACAGATCCTTTTTTATTGGCTGTGCGCCTCTATTGGGGTTGGCAGTTTTTTATAGCTGGAAAAGGAAAACTTATGGACATCACACGAGTGACAGAGTTTTTTACCAGTTTAGGAATTCCTTTTCCCCATGCTAATGCTGTTTTTGTAGGTGGGTTGGAATGTTTTGGTGGGCTTCTTCTGTTGGCTGGTTTATTTTCACGCTGGATTACCGCTCCTCTTATCATTAACATGTGTGTTGCTTATCTCACGGCTCATCGTGAGGTTGTCGTTAACATTTTTAATAATTCGGACGATTTTGTCTCTGCAGCGCCGTTTTTATTCCTTATGGCCAGCTTGATTGTTTTTATATTTGGCCCTGGAAAAATTTCGTTGGATGCACTTTGTGGACGATGTTGTCATAAAAAAACTTAATTCATGTCCCTGATTCTTAGTTCTCAATCTCTGGCCAAATCATTTAGCTCACGACCTTTGTTTACGGACATCTCTATCGGCATTGCTGATAACGATCAAGTTGGCATGATTGGGCCCAATGGCTCGGGGAAATCCACTCTTCTTAAAATTCTGGCGGGTTTGGAAACTCCCGACGATGGAGAAGTTGCCGTCACGCGTAACACCCGCATTTGTTATTTGCCCCAAGAGGATGTTTTTGAGGAGGACAGTTCTGTCCACGATATTTTGGTGGCGGCTCTCAAAAAACATCATTTAGAAGATTACGAAAAAGAGTTGGAAGCGCTCACGCTTGCCGACCAAGCTGGCTTTAATGACCCTTACAAAAAAGCAAAAAACTTATCCGGTGGTTGGCGTAAACGCTTGGCCATTTGTCGTCAACTCATTCAAAAACCGGATTTGTTGTTGATGGATGAGCCCACCAATCATCTCGATATCGAAGGAATTTTGTGGCTGGAAGAAATTCTCAAAAAAAACCGTAGCGCGTATCTGATTATCAGCCACGATCGTTATTTTTTAGAACATATCAGTAAGCGGGTGATTGAGCTCAACCGCCGCTATCCCGAAGGGCATTTCTCCGCCAAAGGTTCTTACAGCGATTTTTTAGAAGCGCGTGAAAATTTTTTCGCAGGCCAACTTCGTAATCAACAAACTCTCGAAAACAGGGTGCGCAGAGAGGTCGAATGGCTTCGACGAGGTCCACCGGCGCGCACAACAAAGTCCAGTGCCCGTATTAAGCAAGCTCATCAGCTTATTGATAATTTGGAAGAAATTAAATACCGCAATAATCAGGTGGGTCGTGTCAAAATTGATTTTACCGGCTCCGACCGCAAAGCTAAAAAACTTCTCGCAGCGGAAAACCTGGAAATGTCGCGAGGCGGAAAACTTCTTTTCAAAAACTTAAACCTTCTTCTCTCCCCGGGAATGAAACTGGGTCTTTTGGGCCTTAATGGTAGCGGCAAAAGCACACTGATCAAAACTCTTATCGGTTCTCTCAAGCCTCAAGTAGGCACGATTGAGCGTGCCGAACATTTGCGCATCGTTTTCTTTGACCAAAATCGCGAAACGTTGGACAACACGCTCACCTTACGACGTGCCCTTGTTCCTCACGGTGATCAGGTGACGTATCAGGGAAAACCCGTTCATATTGTTAGCTGGGCTAAGAAATTTTTATTCCAACCCGAACAATTGGAAGTTCCTATTAAAGATCTCTCCGGTGGTGAACGCGCTCGGATTTTAATTGCCAATTTAATGCAAAAAGAAGCGGATCTTTTAATTTTAGATGAACCTACAAATGATCTAGATATTCCCACGCTGGAAGTACTGGAAGAAAGTTTGCAAGACTTCCAAGGCGCTATGCTTTTGGTGACTCACGACCGCTATATGCTTGATCGTGTTGCTACTCATTTATTGGCACTTGACGGAAAAGGCGGTGCGGAATTTTTTGCCGACTACGCCCAGTGGGAACAAGCCCAAAAAGAAGAGAAAGACACTCCCAAATCTGACAAGCCCCAACTTGCCACATCTCAAGTATCCCCACCGGCTAAAAAATTAAGCTATAAAGAGCAAAAAGAATTACAGCAGATGGAAGCCACTATTCTCAAAGCCGAAGAACAAGTGAAATTCTACGAGGAAGAAATGCAAAATCCCAAAGTGGTCGCCAATCCCACTGAACTCAATAAAATCTGCCTACAATTAAAAGAAGCCCAAGAAAAAGTGGAAACCCTCTACAAACGTTGGGCGGAGTTAGGGGAGAAGAAGATTACCTGAATTTTTTAACTCCCACTTTTTCGCAATATTGATCCACCGGACACCGGCTACACCAAGGGGAGACGGGAACGCAGAGGTTTTGGCCAAAGGTGACTAAAATGTCGTTGTAGGTTTTCCAATGTTTTTTCGGGAGTTTTTTTCTCAAAACCGTTTCGCTTTCATCTGCCGTCGTGGTCCGAATATAGCCGAGGCGATTGCTGATGCGGTGGACGTGGACGTCCACGCAGATTCCGTAATCGTCAAAGCCGACGGTTAACACGAGGTTGGCGGTTTTTCTTCCGACTCCGGGTAGCGAGAGCAATTCCTCCATCGTTTTGGGAACCAGTCCGTTGTGTTTTTCGATCAAGATTTTGCAAATTTCCAAAATATGTTTGGCTTTGGTTTTGTAAAATCCGGCAGGATAGATTAATTTTTCAATCGTATTTTGAGAAAGTTTTAAGATGTCCTGCGGCGTACGCGCTTTTGAAAATAATTTCTGCGACGCCATCATCGTCACTGCGTCTTTTGTTCTGAGGGATAAAACCGTACTGATCAAGGTTTCAAAAGGACGATCAACGGCTTCTTCAGCAATCACTCCCACAACGGGAACTTTCCATTTTTTAATTTCATGTCTTAAGATTTTAAGAACAAGTTCCAGAGTTGCTGTATTCATTTGTGCTATTTATAGACGGATAGTTCCTGGATGAGTTTTTCATAAAGTTCCCCCAACCAAGGAATATCTTCTGACTTGGGGCTAGTTATGGGTGGCGCATGGCGCAAGTCGTTGGGGGCAATGAT
Source organism: uncultured Nitrospiraceae bacterium (assembly GCA_964592255.1). Lineage (GTDB taxonomy): Bacteria > UBA10199 > UBA10199 > UBA10199 > SBBF01 > CAZQCI01. The sequence continues at coordinate 23,271 of CAZQCI010000002.1, forward strand.
GACTTTGGTGTGTTCAATGCCTGTGCGAGCAGCGATAGTGAATAAGCTTTCGATATTGATATTACCCATAGCCAAACAGCCGCTGGATCCTCTTTGGCCATGAATGAAAATATCTCCTCCACAATTTACTCTTCGCTCCCGATGAGCTTTTTCTTGATCAAAAGAATTGGGATAATTTACTTTCATCGCCAAGTGATAGTTACTGTTAGGATGGAGAAATTCGATACTGTAAATTCCTTCCGGAACTTGCATGTCGCCTTGTTTTAGTTTGGGTCCAGCCATCCCACTGGCGGCAAGAATCTTATAGTTGCGAATGAAGGTCCAGGGCCCTGTTGTATCATGTGCCCATAATTCCATGCGGCGCTCTTTTTTAAAGAATAAAAAACTGGTTTCTTGTGGAGGGTAGGCTACTTTGGCTTTTTTAAATTCGTGCTTAATGGCGGCTTCGCGCGTAGGGTTGATTTCTGCCAAAACACTTTCAGTGGTCCGTGGACCAGGGCCCAGGGCGGAAGGTGCACAGTGGATGCAGAAAAATAAAATTAAAAATCCTAAAAAAATATTTTTCATTTAAATATAAATGATGTCGATAATCGGGCTACTTGTCAATTCGGCTTTTCTGGCCACTTGTGCCGTGGGTATCGCCGTGCAAGCTCTCTACGGACTTGAGGATACATATTAGTCCAAAAACTTTTTAAGTCATGCGTGACTTGAACAGGTCTTCTATTGGGAGCTAACAAATGAAGGAGCAACGGTATTTTTCCCTGAAGCAGGCTAGGTGTTGTTTCAAGACCAAAAAAATCTTGAAGCCGCGACTCCACCCATGGGCTTTTTGCAAACGGGTAATGAATTTTTACTTTTCGACCCGAAGGAAGAGTAAGCTGATCGGGCAATTTTTTTTGCATATCCGCGATCAGGGAATAATCAAGAGCTGTAAAAAAAAGAGCGTCCCATTGCTCTGGTAAAAACTTGCTGAGATCAGGTTGTGTGGAAAATATTTTTTTGAGAATTGTTTTTAAAGAGTTTCCAGTTAGATCCGGAATTTCCAGATTTTTAAACTGTTCTTTCATCAAACGGATTTTTCCAAAAAAATATTCCAGCGGTCCTGAATCTGTTTTTTGGGAAATATTCAAAAGAACCTTTTCAACGCTTAGATGCGTGTCATCCACATCGATATTTAATCCTTTCTTGATGTAGAGCTCTATGGCTTTCTCATTGTCTTGTATAGGCCCCACTGTTTCGGAGAGAACAAGGTTTCCGTAATTGATTTGGGAAATTTGAACCACTTTCTTTTGATTGTTGTCCCAAAGCATCTCTTCATTTTCTTTTAAAAGGTCGTTGTCCAATTCCAATAACCAATCTGGCTTTATCGAACAGAGAGAGCGAATATGGGTTTTGCCTTTGGTGGAACCTGTGTTGGTTCTTTCCTGAATATCCAGGACGACAAAGTAATCGTTTGTGGAAACAATTCCAGTGGCATTGATAGAGCCAGAGCCACCAAGACAGAGAAGTAGTTCACATTCAGCCTGATTTTTCCCCATTTTTCTTTTTTGAGCCACTCGGTCTGGAAACCCCGTGAGAAGGGCAAAACACAAATCTTCTTTTTTATTTTTTCTAGCCTGCGACACAGGAGAATCAAAGTTAGATAAAATCTGATGCATTATTTTTCTTGCGCTATCGGGCATGTGATTTTTGTTCAAACACTCCAGTGCATCCAATTCCCCCAACTCATCTTCGTTGATCAACGCGGCTAAAAGAGATGCTTCTTTTAAAATTCCTTTTTTTTCGGCTTCAATCATCATCCGAGATAAGCGTGGATGAAGGGGAAGCGAGGTCATTTTTTTGCCTCTATCCGTTAATTGTCCGCTCGTCGAAAGTGCGCCTAAATGTTTGAGAAGGTCCCAAGAGCTTTTTACAGAATTGGGAGGAGGATTTTCAAACCATTCCAACATGTCCAAATTGGAAATTCCCAGATTCATGATTTCCAATAAGATTTGTGTTAAATCTGCTCTTCTGATTTCAGGAATATCATAGTCGCCACGCCCCATGAAATCGCTTTGGGTATAGAGACGCAAGCAATGCCCTGGAGCTGTTCTTCCGGCTCGTCCGGCACGCTGAATAGCGGAGGCTTTGGAGATAGGCCGTGTTTTAAGTGTAGGAACTCCACTCCAAAAAGAATAGCTGGCTTGCCGATAAAGCCCGCTGTCGATAACGGTAGTGACTCCATCAATGGTCAATGAGCTTTCTGCAATATTGGTGGCCAGAATGACTTTTGTCTCAGTTGTTTTTGAAAAAATTTTTTCCTGCTCTTCTTTAGGTAAGTCTCCATGGAGTGGAAGAATGAGTATGCCGGGAATTTTAGAGCTTTCAAGCGCTTCCGTTGCTTTTCTAATTTCTGCCATGCCAGGGAGAAAAACTAAAATATCACCGATGTTGCCTGTTTGTTTGTTTTTTTGAATGGCTTCAATCACACCCATGCGCACCAATTTCGGAAGAGGGTGGCTGGGGACTGTGGGAAGATAAGAAACAGTAACAGGATAACAAGGCGCTTCAATTTCAATGACGGAACAGTTTCCCAAATAGTTTTGGACAGCTTGGGTGTCCAATGTGGCGGACATCACGATGAGTTTTAAATCGTTTCGTTTTGTTTTTTGTAAATGTCTTAAATAAGAAAGAGCCGCATCGGAATGCAGATGACGCTCGTGAAATTCATCTAAAATAACACACCCAACTCGGCTTAAATTTTTATCCTGTAACAGTCGTCTGAATAAAAGGCCTTCTGTAATAAAGCAAAGGCGAGTGGAGGATGATGTCACATTTTCATGACGAAATTGATAACCGATGATTTGGCCTAAAGATTCTCCACGCTCTTCGGCTACCCGCCGTGCAGCCATTTTTGCGGCCAAGCGTCGAGGTACCAGGATGAGAATTTCCTGATCCACTGGAAAAAAATCTAACAAAGCCGGAGGCACCCGTGTGGTTTTTCCTGAACCGGGTGAGGCTTTAATGATCAGATTGCTCTCCCGCTTTACTAGTTCCAGAATGCGGGAAATAAAATTATCGATAGGGAGAGACATACGTTTCATCTTCTGGTCTCCATATTGGCAAATGAGCTGGTATTCAAACAAAATCCTGACTTAAAAAAATAAACCCTACCGATGAGTATCATTAATAATATTGAGAAACTCGAAAAGATTTGGAAGCTCCAGAAGTTTATCCAGGCCATTTTTTTCAGAAAGCACTTTCCCGGGACAGAATCCTGGAAGGAACGGCTTGATCTTTTTCCCAGACGGAGGGTGAATGACTCAAAAATAATCATTATTTCCAGGTACTTATGATTTTTTAAAAAATGAATGAATACCCATTCATTTTTTACTTGCTTAAGTCTCTTTCTTTTTTGTAAAAAGGAGGGATGGCAATTTGTGCCTTTTTAAGGAACTTTATTTTTTAAGGAGGGATTATGGAATTTTTTAATACGGTTTACGGTGTATTTTTATCCAACCTCAACCTGGCCATTGTGGGCTCGGTCTTGGCGGTGTTGGTGATCGGCTTTACCGGTGCGCCATTTTTAGTATGGTCGCTGGTGATTGCTGGCATTCTTGTTGGATTTAAGGTGCCGCTTCCTCTTCTGTATGCCTTCCTGGGCGTGGCGGTGTTGTTTAACGTCAAACCTCTCCGTCGTACTTTAATCACAAGTATTCTTATGAAAGTGATGAAGGGGTTTATGCCAAAAATTTCCGAAACCGAAAAAGTCGCTTTGGAAGCAGGGGTAGTTTGGGTGGAAAAAGATTTATTTTCCGGAAAACCCGACTTCAAAAAAATATTGAACGAACCTTACCCGCAACTTACCAAAGAAGAACAAGAGTTCCTTAATGGTCCTGTTAATCGTTTGTGTGAAGTGTTGGATGATTGGAAAATTTGGAACGAACGTGAGCTTCCTAAAGAAGCATGGGACATCATTAAAAAGGAGAAGTTTTTAGGGATGATTATCCCCAAGGAATATGGCGGCTTGGGTTTTTCCGCCTTGGCTCACAGTGAAGTGATTATGAAGTTAGGGGCTCGTTCCACACCGGCTTGTGTCACTGTCATGGTTCCTAATTCCTTAGGACCTGCGGAACTTCTTATCCATTATGGAACAGAAGCTCAGAAAAAACGCTTGTTGCCTAAATTAGCTAGTGGTGAAGAGCTTCCTTGCTTTGCATTGACTGAACCGATGGCAGGGAGTGATGCGGGCTCTCTTACTTCCGACGGTGTTCTTTTTAAAGGAGATGACGGTCGCCTTAAAATCAAGCTTAACTGGGATAAACGTTGGATTACTCTCGCAGCTATTTCAACGACTTTAGGTTTAGCTTTCCGTTTGAAAGATCCCGGTAACCTTTTAGGTAAGGGTGAAGATGTAGGTATTACCTGCGCTCTTGTTCCGTCCAGTACCAAAGGTGTGGTCATTGGACGTCGTCACGATCCATTGGGCGTGCCTTTCTACAATTGTCCTACTCAAGGCCATGATGTGGTCGTGGATGCTGAAGACTGCATCGTTGGAGGAGTGAATGGTGCCGGTCGTGGTTGGAAAATGCTTATGGAATGCTTGGCGGCCGGTCGCGGTATTTCGCTTCCTGCACAAAGCGTGGGTGGTGCCAAAATGGTTACCCGTGTCGCTGGAGCTCATGCCACCATTCGTAAACAATTCGGTGTTTCTATCGGAAAGTTTGAAGGGGTTGAAGAACCTTTGGCCCGTATTGGTAGCTTTACTTACCTGATGGAAGCCGCTCGTCGTTATGTGTGCGGCGCCTTGGATCAGGGAATTAAGCCGCCTGTCATTACCGCCATTGCAAAATACAACCAAACCGAATTGGCTCGTAAAATTATTACCGACGGTATGGATGTTTTGGGAGGCTCCGGTATTTCACGTGGCCCTCGTAACTTGTTGGCTCATACTTATATCGGGATGCCCATTGGTATTACCGTTGAAGGAGCCAATATCATGACCCGTACCTTGATTATTTTCGGTCAAGGGGCTTTACGGGCTCATCCGTATGCTTTTAAAGAAGTGGATGCAATTGATAAGAATGACTTGAAGGGCTTTGATAACGCCTTCTGGGGACATATTGGACACGTGGTTCGCAATACGTTCCGTTCCGTTCTTCTCAGTGTCACACGTGGACATTTGGCCAGTTCCCCAGTGGGTGGGCCGGTGGCCAAGTATTATCGCCGTCTCGCTTGGGCTTCCGCTTCATTTGCTATCATGTCGGATATTGCCATGGGTTCTTTGGGCGGTAGCCTTAAATTCCGTGAAAAAATTACCGGCCGTTTTGCCGATATTCTTTCATGGATGTTTTTAGGCTCTGCTACTCTTCGCCGTTTTGAAGCCGAAGGTCGCAAGTCGGAAGATTTGCCCTTTGTTCATTACAGCATGAGCTATGCATTGGCTCAAATTCAAAAAGCCTTTGATGGTATTTTTGAAAATATCGGCGTTCCTGGCTTGGGTTGGTTGTTTTCTGGCCCCATTCGTTTGTGGTCCCATCTTAATTCTTTGGGTGAGGAAGCCGATGATGTGATTGGGCATCAAGTGGCCAGCCTGATTCAAAAAGAAGGTGAGCAACGCGATCGCTTAACAGATGGTTTGTTTTTCCCTACCAAAGAAGGAGAACAACTCAAGCGTTTGGAAGTGGCTTTTAAAGTTATTAAAAGCTCTGAAGCGGCTGAGAAGAAAATTGTTGCTGCCATCAAGTCTAAGCAATTGCCTAAAAATAAAATTCCCGCTCTTGTTGAAGAAGCACTCCGCAAAGGTATTATCTCCGATACGGAAGCTGCCAATCTCAAGAAATCCAATGAGCTGCGCTTAGACGCGGTGACTGTGGATGATTTTTCGCAAGAAGAATATCTTGGTTCCGCCCGTAACTTAGATCGGGCTTCGGGCGCTGCCTAAGCCGAGTAGATGTTAAAAATAAAAAGGGCTTCTCTTGAAGAAAGAGAAGCCCTTTTTTATTGCCCAAATCCCCAGTGACTCCGTCACAATCCCTATACCTACGTCATCCCGGAACTCATGGCTAAAAACTTGAGCGGTGAGTTCAGGCCTCCCAAAAAAATCAAACGGAGACGCGACCTATTTTTATTTTCGGATGACACTGAAGCTCTTGAGAGTTTTTTCCAAATCTGTTTTTTCTTTTTCTCCTTCGGCAATGGATTCAGCTTTTTCTTTAAGAGATGCTGTAATGGTTAAGGAGCGTCCCTTCAGCAATTTAACAGCTACTTCTTGTCCTAAAGTGAGGTATTGTTTTTCTAATTTGTTCCGGATTTTAATTAAGGCCATTTCCAATTTTATGGCTTCCATCGCTTTGTCTTTGACGAAACCAGCTTCTTGGGCTCCGGTTTTTAGGTAGGTCATGCCTGTTTCAAAGGCTTCTTTTAATCGTTGTGCGGTTTTTTCAAAATCTTTTTTGTCCATGTCTTCCCCCTTTTTGCCCAAAAAAAAAAGGGCCCTGCTTGTGACAGGGCCCTTTACTTCAAATATGACTTACTTGCCTTCGCTCACGATTTTTACAGAGTTCATGGCTTGTTGGCATTGAGATTTAAAGTTAGAGAATTCCCCTTTATTGGCAGTGCATTCAAGGAAGAATCCTTTGGCAGCGTTTCTCCAAACACCAATGTAGTAAGTCAGTTGGTTTTCTTCGTTACTACCGGTAATCAACGATACGTTACGACCATTGATGACGGTGTCGGTGGTGGATTTGATCTTAATCCCACGTTGAGACAACTTGGGCTTAAGAGCTTTGGCATAGTCATGCGCAGTTTGTCCGCTGACGTTTTCATCATAGTTTAAGCGGATGACTGGGTTTACATCTTTCTTGTGATAAACCCATTTTACAGGACGGTCATCATCTGCAGTTCTTTGGGTATCCCAGTTGTTGTTGGGTTTGCAGACTTTAAATGTGTTATCGATGGTCACACATTTGGTGCCTTGCCAGTCGAGGTGGACGGCTTGAGCCTTGACGGCAGTCAAGACTAAGGCCAACCCGGCCAGGGCGATAATGGTTTTCTTCATATGTCTCTCCTTGTTGATGATGGTTGTGTCGGTTTTTGCACCACGCAAAGAAACCGGCAGTTTAAACGACGCCTCCCTCTAAAAAGGTTTCCGCTTTTAACTGCATAAAAATGGGGAAAAACCTTGCCATAGAAATAAAGGGCTGAAAAGGACTTTTTTCCATTTTTTTGGGGTTTTAAGTGTTGAATTTATGGGTTATTATTAAAATTATTCTCTATAATACCTCCTTTTTGAAGTTTATGGATTATCTTAAAATAGGGGTCACATGGCAGTTGGATTTTGTTTTTTTTGGCCTTTTGATATGGCTTATCTTTTTATTGCTCCATGTTTGGGTCCGTAAAAAAGGGCTAAAAAAAGGTTTGGGTTTATGGGTCTGGTTGACCTTCTTTTTTTCCCTAGGCGTTAGCTGGTTTGCCGTTCAAATGGCTGGTCAGCATGAAAGCCAAAGGGTTGAAAAAATGCTGATGTTGTTTGCCCCCTTTTATGCCCAGGAATTGGAAGTCATGGGCCATGAAAAAATCACCCTTCAGACTTCTCCCACAGATCCTTTATATTTGTCCCTGATTGATGCTGAAAAACGATGGCTTGCTTCCAACCCAGAAGTGCACGACATTTATACTTTAAAAAAAGTGAATGGTCATAAGGTATTTTTGGTCGATTCCGAAACGGACTATAATAAAAATGGTCTTTACGATCAGGAAAACGAAACTCGTACATCCATTGGGGAATCTTACGACTTTAATGACCGCGGCCTGGATTTGGCTTTTGCAGGGTTGCCTAATTTCGATAAAGAACCTGTGACGGATCGCTGGGGAACCTGGATCAGCGCTAACTACCCTCTTTATAACTCCTCTGGAATGGTTTCTGCCGTTCTTGGTATCGATTACAGTGCTGAAGAGTGGTTTGCAGCTATTTTAAATGGACGTTTGGCACAAATGACTTTTTTGGCCGTTGTATTTGTGGTTTTGGGGGCTTCTTCTGTCACCATTTCTCTACTGCAATTGGATATTGAAAATCGTAAGCACATTGAGCGCATGAAAGATGAAATGATAGGGACCGTTTCCCACGAATTAAGAGCGCCTTTAACCCTTATTAAAGGAGCCCTCCAAAATCTTAAACTGGGAGTGATGGGAGAGGTTCTTCCACAGCAGTCCCAAGCCATTGAGTCCACCAATCGGCATGTCGATCGTTTAGCTCATATGGTGGATGATCTGCTCAATTTGGCCCGATTAGAATCGGGTAAAGCCCGGCTTAATCGGGAATCAATTTCTCTCAAGTCTTTAATCGATGGGCTGGTTCACGATTTTAAAAAAGAGCTAGATGAGCGGCATTTGCATATGGATACTACTTTTAAACCAGGATTAAAGGACGTGTATGCGGATGAATCTCTCGTTTTTAGGGTGATCTGTAACCTTATTAGCAATGCACTGCGTTTTGCTAAAAAACATATTTCAATTACTGTCGAGCCATACCGGCTTGATTCAGTGTCTTCAGTCCAAGGCATGAAAGTATCTATTGCCAACGATGGACCGAGTATTGCCCCGGAAGACCGCTCTCGCTTATTTAACAAATACGAACAAATTGAGCGGGCGAAATCTCAGCCAGGCTATCGAGGGACTGGTTTAGGTCTGGCTATTTCTAAAGAAATTATTGAATTGCATCATGGAAAAATTGGAGTCGACAACCAGGCGGAAGGCATTTCTTTCTGGTTTTTTCTTCCTTGTGACGCAGGGGAACCCCACGCATGAAACTTTTCCTTGCCCGAGTTTTATTTTTACTCAGCCTGACTTTTGCTGCCGCTTCTCTTCATGCTGAAGAAAAAGTGTGGAGTGTTGGGACCGATTTGGAATTGAATTCCCGTTATATTTGGCGCGGTTTTTTTTATAGCGAAGGAGTTGTTTTTCAACCTGCGTTTTGGGTGTCGGCGTTCGATTTTACATTTACAGTTTGGAATAACTTAGTCCTCAATGATGAAGAAGCCCAGGGTCAAATCAATGAGATAGACCTTTATCTCGATTACGAGCATGAATTTGGGAATTTAACTGTTTCTCCTTCCTTATGGTTTTATACTTATCCTGGATTTCCCGATCCTGATACGGGCGAAATGGCTGTAAAGCTTGCTTATCAACTTGGTCCTTTTGTGGCGCGGACCACACAAGTGATGGATTTTTTGTCCTATGATGGGGCCTATTACGGCGATGCCGGCATGGCTTTTAAACACGAATTTAATAAAAAAATTTCTATGGAAATTTATTCCGGTATTGGTTGGGGGTCCAACCGGTTTAATGAGGCTTATGGAGGTTTGTCACAGGGGGCACTTAATTTGATGGAAAGTTCGGCTTATATTCTTTGGCAAGTTAATGAGCATCTCTCCTTTAAACCCCATCTGGCATTTACTGCCATCGTAGATAAAAACCTTCGACAAGCCCAATCGGAATCTCGTCTTTGGTATGGTGGCTTGACGACAGGGCTGGAATTTTAAGACTGCGGGATCAGGCTTAGATAGGCTTGAAGTTCTGCGATAGATTCCCGAATATCGTCAACGGCTCTGTGACTTTTCTTTTTCTTAAAATCAACACCAAACTTATCACGGAAAATTTCTTTAAAAGAACTGACGTCAATCAATCGGTAGTGGAGGCGATCGGCAAAGCGGGGCATATATTTGTCGATGAAACGTCGATCATTGCCTACGGAATTACCGGCGAGAACTACCTTATGTGTTAATTCAAAGTGACGGTTGATGATGCCTAATAAATCTTCTTCCACTAAAGGAAGTGCTTTGCCATGAGGTACTTTGGCCGTCAGCCCGCTGGCCCCATGTGTTTTTTTACACCAATCATCCATGCCATCCAACGCGGATTGGGGTTGGTAGACTACTTGTTCGTATTCTTCCAAAATATTAAAATTTAAGTCTGTAATGAGCACAGCGACTTCAAGGATGACTTCTTTTTTTTCATCCAAGCCTGTCATCTCCATATCGATCCAAAATATTTTTTTAGTTTTCAAATGAAACCCTCCTGTTTTTCTTTTTTTCGGATTGTTTTTTCTTCTCTCCTAACATTTTTTCTTTGGCTTTTTTCGAACGTTTTCTTTTTTGTCGCCGGATCTTTTCAATACGTTGTCTTTCTAAACTTTTCTTTCCTTCCACTCTCCGGATTATTTCTTCCAGCAGCAGACGCCTGGCGATGAAACGGTTTAATGCCTGTGACCGGCTGGTTTGAGAGCGAATTTGAACGCCGGTAGGCTTATGGGTTAACTGTACACAACTGGATGTTTTATTAATTTTCTGCCCTCCAGCCCCCGAAGCACGAATAAAGTTTTCCTCCAAATCCTCTTCTTTAATCCCATAGTGCCGCATTTGGTTTTCCAACTGCGCTTGTTTTGCTGGGCTTACAGGAAATTGAGGCATGAAAAACTTATACAGGGAAGAAATCTCATTGACAAGTGGCAGGTCAATACTCATTCTTAAAGACTATGAATATTCCAACTCGTACTTCTTTTAGTGTTGAAGAACATGCTCAAGAAACAGCTCGTTTTATGTCGAAGGTTTATATGTGGATGACCATTGGCATTCTTCTTTCCGCAACCGCTTCCTATGCGGTGGCGTCCAATCCTCAATGGGTAAAGGCTATTGTTTTCAACCGCGTTGTTTTTTACGCTCTATTGATTGGTCAAATTGGTGCTGTATTATCTTTTTCTCTCCTCATCCAAAAAATCAATGCACTGATGGCTACGGCCCTTTATCTTTTTTATGCTCTCTTGACGGGGTTGACTCTATCCGTGATTTTTTTCGTTTATACTCAGGAAAGTATTATTCAAGTGTTTATTCTGACGGCGTTTGCTTTTGCAGGTCTTTCTGCTTTTGGCTATTTTACTAAAATCGATTTGGGACCCATAGGTTCTTTTTGTATGATGGGTTTGTGGGGCTTGGTTGGCTTTGGTGTGGCCAGTTTTTTTATGCCGACTCTCATGAATAATACCACCAGCCAAGTCTATGCCATTGTTGGTATTCTCGTGTTCTCTGGTCTTACGGCGTATGATACTCAAAAAATAAAGGCCATGAATATTTTGGGTAATGAAGGAACCGAAGAAGATCATAAAGAAGCGATTCATGGGGCTCTAATTCTTTATCTCGATTTTATAAACCTCTTTCTTAAACTGCTTCGTTTAATGGGACGAAGAAAATAATTCTTAACAAATCTTAATATTATTCTCAGGTTTGTCTAACCCATAACGGGCACAAAGCTATTGGATAAGAAACAGAGTGGACGTGAGGCTCTCTCGGCACTTTCTGATTCTTATCCTGATTTTATGATTAAATATATCATTGCTTTATCCGCATTTTTATTTTTGTCCCCTGTTTTGGCGCAGGCGTGTGCTGATCATGAATCCAATCAAGGGAAAAAAGAAGCCTGCCATGGGGATGTTCAGAAGTTTTGTAAAGACGTGAAACCAGGAGATGGCAATATTCATAAATGCTTGGCGGATCATAAAGACTCGCTCAGTACCGAGTGTAAGGAAGGAATGAAAGAAGCTAAGGAACATCATGATGCCAAACAAGAGGCATGTAAAGGCGATGTGGAAAAACTGTGTAAGGATGTGCAAAAAGGAGAAGGTCGCATCCGTGACTGTCTTAAATCACACGAATCCTCCCTCAGTGCCGATTGTAAAGCCACTTTTGATAAAAAACCTTAATCTATAAGAGTTGTATGCAAGTAGGACCCATCAATCCATAGTGTGATAAGCCACACTGTGGTCGCCCTGTCTTAAAAAGACAGGGCTTTTTTTCTTTTCTGTTCATTTTTATTTATATATAAAATTTTATTATAGTAATTCGACTTTTGCCGAGTACGTCAGTGCCCGGCAAAAGTCAGATATTACTTATGGTTGCACAAAATAGACTGTACCAATTGAAAGTTAATCAACCATACCGTATTTTTACATAAAGGAAATTATGGCTTGGAATATTTCAGAAAAAGAAGGGGTTGTGATTGTAGAAATGAACTCGAACAAAGCGAATTTGCATAATCCCGCTTTCTTTGCCGACTTTCATCACGCTTTCGATCAAGTTGATAAAGATTTTCCGAGTCTTCCTCTCATTTTTACCGCGTCTGGAGCTATTTTTAGTGCCGGTATTGATTTTTCATATTGCTTTGATCTTTTTGAAAAAGGGAATCAGGATGAAGTTCATGATTGGTTTAAAAATTACAGCGGTATGATGCTCCGCCTTTTTAAGTCGCCACGTCTGACAGTTGCCGCCATCAATGGCCATACTTTTGCTGGAGGAGCCATTTTGGCTCTTTGTTGTGATTTCAGAATTGGGGTAGGGGGATCGGCGCGTTATAGTATCAACGAAGTACCTGTTGGCGTCCCTATGCCGAGCGTTTATACAGAAATTATTCGTTGTCGTTTGGGTAATCCGGCTGCTTCTGAATCGATTCTTTCCGGAGAAGTTTATCATGCGGAATCTGCCCTTAAGTTGGGAATTATCAAAAAAATCGTTGCCGCCGATCAACTGATTACTGAAGCGGTCAAGCAAGCTTTAGTGATTACCCCAGATTGCTATACAGCCTACGCCCATTCAAAGAAGGCCTTACAAGCCCCTTTTCTACAATTCATCCAGGAACATTCTCCACGTATCGAAATTGAAACGGTTAAAAAAATTTGTGCCCCCGATTCAAAAAGAGCGCAGCGAACTGCTTTTAATCGATTACAGAGTTCAAAGAAATGATGGGTTTTAAAAAAACATATCAGATGCTTATAATTGACATACGATATGTTTTATTTTAAAATCTTCTTATGAGACGCACTACTCTTTTATTGGAAGATGCCCTTTATGACCATATTAAGGCTTTAAGTGTGAAGAAGGGGACCACAATCAAAGAAGTTCTTAATGATCTTTTGCGGTTTTCCCTACAAAATCTTGTAAAGAAAACCCCAGAAAAAAAAATTTGTTTTCCACTTCATAGGAAAAATGGGCCTCTTCCCGGTGTTGACATAGCAGACCGACAAGCCCTCTATGATTTAATGGAGGAATAATTGTGGCTGTGGCTCTTGATACCAATATCTTTATCTACGTCCATTTTGACCAATATCCTGAACACGAAAAGGCAAAATCATTTTTGCGACAGCTGTTCTCCTTACCGGATCCCTTCTATTTGAGCTGGCAAGTTTACTATGAGTACATACGCATTGTAACCCATCCTAAAATTCATCGCCTGCCTTTGACTGTGGCTCAAGCTATTGAAGATATGCGCTGTTATCTGGAAGATTCCCGTTGTCAAATGCTTGTAGAAACGGAAAACCACCAGAAAGTGGTGAAAGAGCTTTTTAAAGAAGTCCCCAAAGCGAGGGGAAATTTTATTCATGATTGCCATTATGCGGCTCTTCTTAAGGAACATTCCGTTCAGGAAATCGTGACGGCTGACATGGATTTTAAGAAATTTGGTTTTCTCAAAGTTATCAATCCTTTGGTTTAAAGCCGGTTTTTTCCTCGACCTCTCTCTTTTCCTTCTATATAGGGTTTCTTCTTCATGAAGGAATTTTTTAAAATTACCAAACAAGGGCAAAATACCCGGGCCCGACGGGGACGTATCACCACACCCCACGGCGTGATTGAAACACCTATTTTTATGCCTGTAGGTACCGTGGGTACCGTCAAAGCCATGCGCCCTGATGAGTTAAGCCAAATGGGTGCCCAAATTATTTTGGGAAATACGTATCATCTTGCCTTGCGACCTGGTCATGAACTCATCCAACGCCTAGGAGGGTTGCATCAATTTATGAGTTGGAAGGGGCCTATCCTGACCGACAGTGGCGGTTATCAAGTGTTCAGTTTGGGCCGCGCTCCAGAACTAAGACAAGCAGCCTCTTCTGATCCTGAATCCGGAGATGAAGATAATCTTTCTGCTTTACGGACCACTAAATTGGCTCGCATCAATGATGACGGTGTGGAATTTCAATCGCACATTGATGGTCAAAAGCATTTCATGACTCCTGAAAGTTCCATCCAAATTCAACAAGCTTTAGGTTCCGACATTATGATGGTTTTTGATGAGTGTACGCCTTATCCGGCGACTTATGAACAAGCACAAAAATCGATGGAGCGTTCTCTACAATGGGAAAAGAGATCAATGCTGGAGGCCGATAAAGCGATTGAAAAAAAACAGGCCCTTTTTGCTATTGTTCAAGGGGGACTTTATCCGGAGCTCAGAAAACAATGTTTGGAACGATTAATAGAGATGGGATCTGATAATTCCCCCCAAGCCCCTCTTAACTTAAGAGGGGGAGGGTCGTTTGCCGGCTATGCTTTGGGGGGCCTCTCCGTCGGTGAACCCATGGCTGAAATGTATGAAATGGTCGATGTGTGTACCCCCTGGATGCCGCAAGACAAACCCCGTTATCTCATGGGTGTGGGTATGCCGCGCGATCTGATTACTTGTATTGATTTAGGTATCGATATGTTTGACTGCGTAATTCCGACACGTAATGCCCGCAATGGGATGTTGTTTACCCCTGACGGTTTTATTTACATCAAGCAGGCCCAGTTTGCGGAGGATAAACGTCCCATTGATGAATCGTGTGCCTGTTACACCTGCCGGAATTATTCACGTGCCTATCTTCGCCATTTGCACCTAGCTAAGGAAATTTTGTCTTCTATTTTATCTACAATTCATAATTTACATTACTATTTGAATTTGTTAAGCCAAGTACGCCTTGCTTTGGATGAGGATCGGTTTCCTCAATTTAAAAAAGAATTTTTTGAAAAACAACACAACTGAAACTTAAAACACTGTCGAACTAAATTATGAATTCAATCTTCAAGAAAGCATTACACTGTGTTCTGTTATTAAATATCATGTTTATTTCTACGGCTTATGCACAAGAGGCAGCCGCTGCACCAGCTGGGGCTCCGGGAGGTTTATTAGGTTCCTTGGCTCCTTTGGTTGTTATTTTCTTCATTTTTTATTTTCTTTTGGTTCGTCCGCAACAAAAACAACAAAAGTTACGCCAGCAAATGCTGGGTCAGCTTAAAAGAGGGGATGAAGTGGTTACGAATGGGGGGGTATATGGTAAAATCACTGATTTAACCGATGCCATTGTCATGTTGCAAATTGCATCTAATGTCACCATCAAAGTCGATCGAGCTCAAGTGAACTCGGTTGTCGCCAAAGAATCCTAAATCATCATGTCCAATACATTTAAGTGGAAGACTCTTGTTATTTTAGCTTCGATATTGCTTTCTTTTTACTTTTTGACTCCTTCGTTGTTTAATTTTCAAGAACGCATCGAGGCAGCCAATCGAGCTGGTGTTCCAGTACCAAGTTATATTTCTTTCTTTCCTAAAAAAGGGGTGAATCTGGGGCTTGATTTACGTGGCGGTCTTTATGTTGAGCTTAATGTTGATCTCCAAGAAGCCCTTAAAAATCGTTTGGGTGTTTTGCTAACACAAATGGAGCAACAATTGGGTCCTAAGTTTCCTGGACTTAAACTTGAACGTGTTGCCGCCGCTAATCGTGTACGTGTTACTTTGCCTGATGATAAAAAAGGCGATTTTCTTAATGAGTTGCGTGATAATTTTGGAGATATTTTTGAACAAGCTACTCTTGTTTCGGAATTACATTACCGTGTTGAAGGGGTGAGCTCCCTATCTGATTTTCTCCCAAAGCTTCAAACTTTTCTTAATCCCCAAGGTGTGGCGGATATTGAAGTCCAAGATCAATCCTTACGCCTGATTTTACGCCAGCCGGGAAGCCAAGATTCTATTCTGGCAGCTTTGCAAAATTCTCCTTTTGCCGCCAACTTAAAGTCTCAAACGCCTGTTGGTATTACCATTCTTCAAGTGACAGAGCTTTATTCTAAAACCCTGCGGGACTTAACACTCAAACAGGCTGTGGAAGCAGTACGCAACCGTGTTGACCGTTATGGTGTGTCCGAGGCTGGTATTCAGTTGCAAGGTGAGGATCGCATCATTGTTGAAATTCCGGGTGTTAAAGATCCAGACCGGGTTATTAATATTATCCGTAAGACAGGTTTGCTGGAATTCCGCTTAGTGGATGAAGACGTCAAACAAAATGATGTGTCTACTTGGGTGAAAGAGGCACAAACCCAAAATAACTTGGCTGGCCGTTACGAAAAAGAAGCAGTGGAAAAAATCAATCAAGCCCTTAAAGGAAAAATTCCTGCCGATGATGAGGTCTTGTTTGAAGTAGAGCGTGATCCTATTACTAAAGAAATTGTTAACGGTGTCCCTTATGTTGTGAAGAAACGTGCGGATGTGACCGGGGACATGTTGCGCAATGCCCAAGTGGGTATTAATAACAACGAACCTCATGTGAGCCTTTCTTTTAATAAAATTGGAACCAAAAATTTTGGTGAGTTGACTAAAAATAATATTGGAAAAAAACTGGCCATTATTCTGGATGGCTTTGTGTCCAAAGCACCCGTGATTCAAAGTGCGATTATGGACGGTGAAGCTCAAATTACACTTGGTTACGGCAGCTACCAGTCTCTTTTGACAGAAGCCAACGACTTGGCTTTATTGTTGCGCGAAGGAGCCTTGCCAGCGTCTCTCACTGTGGCCACCCGTACTGTTGTTGGCCCTAGCTTAGGAGCCGATTCTATCCGGCAAGGGCTTACTTCTATGGTGATAGCTGCTTTGGTGATTGTTCTTTTTATGGCTGTCTACTATCGCTGGGGTGGTATTTTGGCCGATGTGGCCTTGATTATTAATATGTTGTTTTTGTTTGCGTTGTTGGCTGTTCTGCAGGCTTCCCTGAGCCTTCCTGGTATTGCCGGAATTGTGCTGACCATGGGGATGGCGGTGGATGCCAACGTGATTATTTTTGAAAGAATGCGCGAAGAACTCCGTTTGGGTAAAACTGCCAAAGCTGTGGTTGAGGCTGGTTATCAACATGCCATGTCCGCTATTATCGACTCGAATCTTACAACTCTCATTGCCGGAGT
Organism: uncultured Nitrospiraceae bacterium; assembly: GCA_964592255.1. Taxonomy (GTDB): domain Bacteria; phylum UBA10199; class UBA10199; order UBA10199; family SBBF01; genus CAZQCI01. Next base: position 40,276 of record CAZQCI010000002.1, read on the forward strand.
GGTTTTATATCAGTTTGGTACCGGACCCATTAAAGGTTTTGCTACAACTCTGATGATTGGTATCGTCACTACCATGGTGACGGCGGTGTTTATGACACGCGTTGTGTATGATTATTTTATTTACGTAAGAAAAATAAATAAGGTGAGCATTTAAAGGACATCATGGCTAAACAAATTTCCAAATTAGAATCTGCTTCAGAAAGCCCACGACAACTGTTTCATTTTCCGTTCATGAAGTATCGGAACTTTTTTCTTGTTTTGTCGGCGGTTTTTGTTTTTGCCAGCCTTTTCTTTATTGTGAAACATGGTTTCAATTTTGGCGTCGATTTTATGGGTGGTATTAAACTAGTTTATAAATTTGCAGACCCTATCGGTGACGATAAAATTCGTAGTATGCTTTCCGATTTGGGCTTGGGAGATGCTGAAGTCGCCAGTTTTGGGGATGTATCGGAACATAGTTTTTTGATTAAAGTTAGATATGAAGAAGGGCGTGATACCGTTAAGGAAATTACCGAAAAATTTAATAAAGAGTTATCGGCTGATAAAGTCACTCGTCTTTCTGAAGAAACTGTGGGTCCAAAAGTGGGAGCAGATCTTCGTAAACGCGGGATTTTTTCCGTTGTGCTCACTCTTATCCTGATTCTTATTTACATCGGTTGGCGTTTTGATTTTCTTTTTTCCCCAGGGGCTGTTTTAGCTCTCGTTCACGATACCGTGTTTGCGTTGGGCATGTTCACTTTTTTTCATAAGGAGTTTAATCTTCCTATTCTAGCGGCGGTATTAACTCTCATCGGTTATTCCAACAACGATACTATTATCATCTATGACCGTGTGCGGGAAAATTTGCGTAAACTGTCCTCTAACGTTTCTTTAACTGAACTTATCGACCTGTCTCTTAACGAAACTTTAAGCCGCTCTATCGTTACTCATTTAACCGTTCTTTTTGCTATGGTGGTACTGTTCTTTTTTGGTGGTGGTGTTATTCATGATTTTGCTTTTTTCATGATCGTCGGGGTGATTGTTGGAAGTTATTCCTCTATTTTCATTGCTTCTCCTGTCTATTTAATTTGCCAAAAATGGTTTCCAGGTAAAGGTTTAGCCCGTGGGTCTACTAAAAAATAATTATGAAACAGTGGAGACTTACGTCGTCATTGCCGGAAACAGTCGATAAGCTGGCCACGGAAATGGGTGTGTCTCCTTTGGTGGCTCGACTTCTCATCAATCGTGGGGTGAACTCGGCAGAACAGGCCCACTCCTTTCTTTTCGATTCCTTAAAAGATCTTCCCAACCCTTTTTTATTTAAAGACATGAACCGTGCTGTAGATCGGATTATCCAGGCCATTCATACAAAAGAAGGCATTGTCATTTATGGTGATTACGATGTGGATGGCACTACTTCTACCTCGCTTTTGTTGTTGTTTTTTCAAGATTTGGGTTTTCCAGTTCGCTTTTATATCCCGCATCGTATGAAGGAAGGGTATTCGCTTAATTCTGAGGCTCTCAAGCGATTAAAACAAGAAGGGGCTTCGGTAGTGATTACTGTCGATAATGGCATTGCTGCACAAAAAGAGGCGGAGGTGGCTCGTGAGTTAGGGATAGATCTTATCATCACCGATCATCATGAAGTGCCACCTCATCTACCTTCTGCCTATGCCGTAATTAATCCGTTACAAGAAGAATGTGCGTATCCGGCTAAAGTGATTTGTGGTTGTGGTGTGGCGTTTAATTTGGCATTGGCCCTGCGACAAAAGTTGCGAGAACAAGGTTATTTTGCCACGCGTCCTGAACCTAATATGAAAAAATATCTCGACCTGGTGGCTTTGGCTACTGTGGCCGACGTGGTGCCGTTGACGGGCATTAATCGTGTTTTTGTGCGCGTTGGTTTGCAAGAAATGGAACATACATCACGACCCGGGTTGCAAGCCCTTAAAGAAGTAGCAGGGGTTGAATCTGTCAAAGCCTCTGATTTGGGTTTTAGGTTGGGCCCACGTGTGAATGCGTGTGGTCGACTCTATGATGCTTCTACCGGCGTACGTCTTTTGACTTCTTCTCGTGTGGAAGAAGCGAGATTATTAGCTAAAGAACTGGATGCTGCTAATCGGGAACGTCAGGTTTTGGAAGAAAAAATACTTCATGCCGCCTTAGCCCAAGTTGCTACAGATCCTTTGTCGCAAACACGCTGGAGCCATGTGTTGTATCACCAAGACTGGCATCCGGGAGTTGTGGGGATTGTGGCCTCACGTTTAGTAAGTCGGCTCCATCGTCCGGTGATTGTTTTGGGTCAAGATGGTGATTCGATAAAAGGGTCGGCTCGCTCGTATGGGGGCTTAAACTTGGTGCAAGCTCTTCGAAACTGTTCTTCTTTGTTATTGCGATGTGGAGGGCATAAGGCCGCCGCAGGGTTGACGTTACAGCCGCAAAATTTTGATGCCTTTAAAAAAGCTTTTGAGGAAGAAGTGGCCTCTTCTTTATCTGCTGACGATTGTATTCCTCGACTGGAAATTGATGATTGGCTGGATCCTTCGGCCATTAACTTGAAATTGTTGCAAGATATTAGTCAGCTGGCTCCTTTTGGCCAAGGCAACCGTGAGCCGCTTTTTGCTCTCCGTGGTATTTTGCCCCTTTACCCAAAAATTGTCGGAGAAAAACATTTAAAATTTAATGTGACTACCCGTGATAACACTTTATCGGCCATGGCTTTTGGTATGGCGGATTTCTGGCCTTTACCGTCTTCAGTTAATCTGGCTTTTGCATGCGAGCTTAATACCTACCAAGGTCGCAATACCGTTCAACTTAATATTAAAGATATAAAAAATAGTCATCCCCGCGAAGGCGAGGATCCAGGAATATCGAATAGCTAAAGACACTGGATCCTCGCCTTCGCGGGGATGACTCTATTATTATGCAGCGCGTTATTTTTGTGTTGACACATTTTGACGCGACGTGTTAGCGATTTAAAAGAATTGTTGGTGAAAGGTTTCAATCAGTTAAGGAGAGAGTCATGGTAGGATCAGTCAAAAAAACAAAAAAAGGGTTAGATATTCATTTTTTGAAAAACCGTTTGACCAAAATCAATAAGGTTTTGGGAAAACTTGAGACGGAAGTTGAAAAAACGGTGTCGCGCTTTATGAAGCGGGGTGAAAAATCCAGTTTAGTTCTTAAAAAGCAATTGGATGAAGTGGTGGAAAAGATTAGCCAGTCCGATATTTATTCTCGGGCTAATGAAAAAGGTGAAGACCTTTTGCGTGAGGTGCGTCGTTTAGCTGATGACGTTATTTCCAAACTCAAAAACTTTGATTTAACTGTCGCTAAGCCTGTTTTGAAAGATTTACGCGGCAATGTTGAGGAATTGTTTGATAAAATTCAAAAGGCCGGTTTTGTTGAAAAAGCCAAAGATAAAGTGGCAGATACCCGTGACCAGCTTTTAACTGTTCTTCACATCCCTTCACAAAAAGATGTGACCCAGTTAGCCCAAAAAGTAAGCCGGCTGGAAAAAAGAATTAAAAACTTTGGCAATAAGCACGCAGCATAATTAATTTTTAAGCAGTAACAAATCTACCTCCCTCTAAAAAGGCCCGTTGGCGACAACTCACAAGGTTGAAGCCGGCGGGCTTTTTATTTTTTATCTTTAATTCTTAACCAGGATGAAACATACTTTGATTATCTTCAACTAAGAGGTTTTTATGTTTTCTGTAAAAAGCATGTTTTTTAAAATTGGTTTAGGAATTGCGGCTTTTGTTATTTTTTTGGCCGTAGGGGCTTTATTTATAGTTTTTAGTTTTATTAAGAACTCCCAGCCCTATAAAATGAGTACAGAGTTTATTAAGCAAAATCCTGTCGTGATAGAATCGTTAGGGGCTGTAAAACGGTTTGGATATTTTCCTACTGCTCGTATGGGTGTGAATCAAGAAGGTAGGGCGAAAACCAGTTTAAAGATTAAAGTTGTCGGTGAGCAGCATTCCGCTTCTGTTCATACCCATTTCTTGGAGAATGAAAAAGGTGAGTGGGTTTTAGACAATGCTTGGCTTTTAGAATCATCGTCCGATCCCCGCTCTTTGCTTAATTTATCTGTGACGAAAGTGGATTTTCATCACGAATCGGCTTCTGGTCCCCTTGTTTTAGATCATCGTTATCATTTGGGGGAGTCTCTTTATTGGACTGTCGGTGTGGTGAATTTTATGAAAAAAGACGGCCAAGCTCATCTCATTGAAGGGCTGACTATTCTAGATGCCCAAGGAAATGTTGTGGCTTCTAACCCTCAATTGGCGTCTTATCAAGATGCCGTATCCACAGATACATTATTTTTTGAAAATCATGCCAGTCTTCCTTCCACCGGCACTTACTTATTGAAAACTTTAATTACTGATGTGTGGACTGGTAAACAAGTGGAGCGTGAGGATCGGATTGAAATTATTTCTTCCGATAAATTAGAAATCTACGGCTTATCTTATAGGGACGCTGCTCCCGACGGACCCGTGAAGAAAGAGCCTGTCTATACTTTAGGTTCTCCGGTTTTTCTTAATTTTAATCTTGCCGGTGTGACATTATCGAATGGTTCCATTAATTGTGTCGAGGATTTATATGTTTTAGATGAGTCTGGAAAAACTGTTTTGTCTCAACCGGGTATTTTGACTATTAATGAAGGCTGGACTACGACAGATTCATTGCTTTTACAAAATCGGCTTGATGTTACCCAGGGTGGGAAGTACAAGGTTAAAATCGTTGTCCATGACCAAAACGCCGGAGTGACGGCAGAAACAGAAAGTTCTTTTTCAATACAATAATTATTATGCGTTCTTCTTCTATCGTTTTGTTATCGGGTGGTTTGGATTCTTTGGCAGCTTTCCATTGGGCTTTGGCAGAATCCGACCTTATGTTGGCTTTGACTTTCGATTATGGCCAAAGAGCGGTGGAGCGTGAAATTGAAGCTGCCAGCTTGCTTTGTAAAAAACATGATATTCAGCACCGTGTTATTGAGCTTCCTTGGTATAAAGTGATGAAAAATTCGGCTCTTTTAGATTCTACTTTGCCTTTGCCGGAAATTGATAAAAGCCAATTAGATAATTCCAAAATTACCGATAAATCTGCGAAGGCCGTTTGGGTACCTAACCGTAACGGTGTGATGATTAACGTCGCAGCAGCTTTAGCCGAGGCGATGGTGGCTAATTGGATAGTTGTTGGTTTTAACAAGGAAGAAGGGAGAACGTTTCCGGATAATTCCCCCGACTACCTCAGTGCGGCCACCCAAGCCTTACATTATTCCACCAATGCCAGCGTTGTTGTCAAAGCCCCCATGGCGACTAAAACCAAAAAGCAAATTGTAGAGTGGGGCATTAAACATAACGTCGACTTTTCTCTGTTATGGAGCTGTTATCGGGGTGGAGATAGTATGTGTAAAACCTGTGAGTCGTGTCTTAGAGCCATCCGAGCCTTTGAAGAGGCCGGAGAAACAGATTGGTTGAAGAGGTTATTTTAATGCAATCGCAATTTATTGAAAAAGAAATCACTTACGATGGAACACAGCTTAAGTCCCATTGGATGTATGAAAACTTTGGGCTTCAGGGGAATTCTATTGTGAGCTTTGTTGGCCCATGCCGTGTTGATTTGTCCCATATGGTTGATTTGGAAGATGTACTCCAAAAAAAACCGATCTTTTCAGAAAAAATGCTGCATTTTATCGTCGAATATTTTGATCATGATCTTGAAAAAATGATTTTACGCCAAAGGCTGCTTATTTGTTTGATGCAGGAAGAGTTGATGAGAGAAGTTCCCGATACCGTGTTTGTTCGCAAAGGGAATGATCTTTTTGTCGATCATTTCAAGTTATCCGTTTCCATTGCAACTCTTTCTCCAGTTTCAACCCTTATCCACACCGGGATTAACATCATCAGCCGTAATACACCCGTGCCCACACAGGGGCTTGAAGATTTTGGGCTCAATCCTGTGGCTTTTGGGTGGGGTCTTATCAATCGTTTTATTGAAGAAATGAAAAGTGTTGATTGGGCCCGATGTAAAGTAAGAGGAGTTTTCTAAAATTATCCATGGTGTCTCAAGCCAAGATCATCGAAATTTTTTCGTCCATTCAAGGAGAAGGTTTGTGGGTGGGTCTGCCCCAAACTTTTGTCCGCTTTAAAGGCTGCCGTCTGAAATGTACTTATTGTGATACGCCCCTTACCCATATGGCGATTCAAGAATCCCGTGTGGAATTTCCTCCTTACAGCAAAAATTTTGAAAAACATCCTCTTGAATTTTCCATTGATGATATCAACAAACAACTCCAGCGTTTGAAAATTCCATCTATAGCCGTAACGGGAGGTGAGCCTCTGGAACAAGTTGATTTTTTAAAAGAATGGTTTCCAAGCCTTAAAAAACTGGGCTACACCATTTTGTTGGAGACAAGCGGTGTGGAGGTGAAAGCTCTTGAGCAAGTAATAAACTGGATCGATATAGTTAGCCTGGATGTTAAAATTCCTTCTGCCACGGGGGAGTCAAGTTTGTGGGATATGCACGAATCTTTTATTCGGATTGCCATGTCCCGCCCAGCTTATGCCAAAATTGTTTTTAATGAAAAGATGACAGATGAAGAGAAAGGAAAGATTCTATTATTGATGGAAAAATTTCCCCAGCTTAATTTTATCTTTCAACCGGTTTCACCTTTAGCGCATCGTGATATGAAAAATATTTTGGAATTATTTTCTTATTTTTCAAATCGTCATCCTGCTCAGGTTCGACTTATTCCCCAAACACACAAATTTTTAGGGGTGAGCTGATGGAGCATCAGGTGTAGCCGGCTTAATCTGATAAGACTCAATCTGCACTTGAGAGAAGGGTGTTCCCGGTGTTGGGTTATCACTTAAACGCCGGCTCCAAGCGATAAAGTAAGTATCTCCCAAAAAAGCGACCGTTGGATGAACATGGCCTACTCCGAAATCGCCGATTTTTTCGTCGGCTAAAACATCTCCATGGTTGTCGATGATCTTGATATACGGACTATAAGGATTTTGGTTGAAATCTCCCATACCTGAAAGACGTGAGATATAGGTGATAACCCAAATATTTCCATTGATATTGATGCCTGTTGGAAATGTTTCTTGGCGCTGGTTGGATGGTAACGTAATTGATTTTTCAATCTCTCCATTTTGATTGAATGCAGTTAATGTGAGGGAATTTATACTTTGTGGGCCATTTCCGGAAATGAGAATGACATAACCATCTGCGGTACACACAAGACTGTTGCCCATATCACTGGATAATGTTTGCCCCGGACCAGCGGGATATTCATGGGTACTCAGTATTTTCCCATCTAAACTGACTTCCCGAATTTTAAGTTTTTGTGCCCCCGTTGATGTGGTGATGAGAAGATGATCTTTTTGCCATGCAATAGCCATGTCCGGAAAATTTTCTCCCGTGCCTGGGAGAGCGTTGGCAACAATAGGAACCCGTGTGATCTCATTTCCCTGAAGATCAAAACGTGCGAGCATCAACGATTGATTTTCGGCATAAGCTTCCATGGGTCCACTCGCTTGGATAGGAAAGCGACCGCCTTTCCAAACATTGGATTGGTAGACGACTATCAGTTGATTGTTTGCAATCAGGGCACGATGATCTGAAGGATCCCCATATTGGGTTGTGATAGTTGTAACGGGAAAAGGATTGCCCACTTGTTTTAAGTCTTTCGTATAATGATAGGCCTGATGCTTGATTTGTCTATCAGGCTGGCTTGGATTCATCGCAGGAGCGACCACGACAACAAAAAGATCTCCATCGGGTCCGGCCACTATTTCGGGGCGATGCGTGCCAGGAGGCATGGCAAAACTGTCAATGTGGTTTAACGATAAGGGATCCTTCGCAAAAGAGGAATGGCTCCATACAAAGAATAAACTAAGAGAAAAAATTAATAGGCGCATATCCTTAATATAGATGAAGTTAATTGATTGAACAGCTTTCTTTTTTTAGTTATGTTCTCTGAATGCGAAATCGTCAACAAGCTGAAGAGTTTGAAAAAAGTTTTTTGGCCCCTTATGCGGTTACCAGTAAAGATTCCGAAGGCCGTCTTTTTTCCGAAGCAGAACATCCGGCCCGTACCTGTTTTCAAAGGGATCGCGATCGTGTCATTCATTCCCGCGCTTTTCGAAGACTAATGTATAAAACTCAAGTTTTTGTTAATCATGAAGGGGATTACTACCGTACCCGGCTAACTCATAGCTTAGAAGTGGCGCAAATCGCTCGCTCCATTGCCCGTATGTTACGTTTAAACGAAGATTTGACCGAAACCATTTCGTTAGCTCACGATCTGGGACATACCCCTTTTGGTCATTCCGGACAAGACGTGATGAATGTGTTGATGAAAGAGCACGGTGGTTTTGAGCATAACCGTCAATCTTTCCGTGTTGTCACTCTTTTGGAAGATCGTTATCCGGAATTTTTAGGACTCAATTTAACGGTTGAAGTTTTAGAAGGCATTGCCAAGCACGCCAGTGAATACGATATGCCTCAAGGTATTAAATTTAAAAAGAAAGGCTACCCTACTTTAGAAGCCCAAATCTGCAATCTTGCCGATGAAATTGCCTATAACAATCACGATATCGATGATGGTTTAAAATCCGGAATGATCGATTTACAAAAATTATCCGAAGTCGATTTATGGCAAAGTCATTTTTCACAGGTGCAACAAAGATATCCTCGCCTTATGTTGCATCTCCAAATTTCGGAAACGGTTAAAGAATTGATTAATACATTAGTTACCGATTTAGTTGCCGAGACATCCAAAAATATTGAGGCCATGGGCTTGCGCCATGTGAGCGACGTGCGTGAAAAAGGCAAGGGGTGTGTGAGTTTTTCCCCAGCTGTTCGTAAACAGACAATTGTTCTTAAAAAATTCTTACTGCAAAACATGTATCGTCATTATCGGGTGACACGTATGGCTGATAAAGCGGAACGTATCATGACAGAATTATTTAAGGCTTATCTTAAAAATATCCGTATTATTCCTCCCGATTTTGTTAAACGTTACGAAACCTCGGATGATTCTCGCTTTGTTCCCTTACAAGGAGAAAAAAAGGAACGTATTGTTTGTGATTATATTGCTGGCATGACAGATCGTTTTGCTTTGGATGAGTATAAAAAATTATTCGATCCACACGAAAAGGTTTGATTTATTTAAGGTCAAGAACAGAAAATCCATCAAGTCCATCCGGGCCTAAGTGGGTTTCTCCCCAAAGAGTGCTGAATTTATCCGAAAACACGTGAAGTATTTTTAATAGGCCTAAATTTCGACTGTTATTTAATAATTTTTCCCATTTGAGAGCCTTTAATTTCATGTTGATGTAGCTGAAAAAAACGAATTTATTTTGTCCGTGGTTTAATTCTTGTAATTTTTGATAGCCTGGAAGCGAGAGAGGGTTGTTTTCATTTTTAATCAAGTCTTGAAGGGCTTGGCTGCCGTTTATTGAAAAAATAAATTGATGATCCAACACTGTGTAAGCTTGCTTGTTGTTTTTAGAAATCCACATTGGTGTTTTGTTGTCCAGGCTGTGAGTAAAAAAACCGGGTGGTGTTATTTTAGTGAATACAGTAGAAAATTTTTTTTCATCTTTAATGCCTGCAATAAAGTTAGAGGTAAAATCTTCTCCTTTTAATTGGCTGATGTAAGCCAATTCTCCTGTTAAATTGTCCCAAATGTCTTTTTGCAGATCAATTTTATATTGGCTTAATTTTTCTGCGGGGAAATCACGCATGATTTCTCCTTGAGGAAAAACTCCAGCCACTTCATAAGCCAAATCCCATAGCCAACTGATTTGCCCCACTGTGACGGAAGCTGTTTTTTCAGCATTGGCAAAACGTAGGGAACTGGGAGCAATATTATAAGATGGATTAAACAACTTTTGACCAAGGGTTCCTATGTTGATATGTTTGATATGTCCTTCACTTATCATTTGGCTGCCTTCTTTACCTAGGCCACGTACCCCGTAAGGTGTTTCTTGAACTAAACCTTGAAAATCAGCAGAGGCCAGCATCATCTTCGGGTCGCTTAATAACTGAGACCCCAAGCGTTGTAGATTGATGTATGTAAATCCTATGTCCTTATACTTGAGTGATTCCCAGGCTTCTTGATATTGAGGACTATGTTCTAAATCTGAAGTGTCATTTTGCAGATTCTCCGAGTTCTTGAGTCGATCAATGGCCCATTTGATATCCGTTTCTTTTAATCCCAATAATAAGAGACCTTTTGTCATGCTTAAGAAGTGGGTATGTTCTCCTTTTTTGTAAGTAATAATTTTAGCCTGATGATATTTTTGACTGCTAAAATGAGTTGAATCCAATTTTTCCAGATCTACCAAAAATCCTAAAGCATTTCCTTCGGCTGTGATTCCAAGGGCAGCGACGCCTTGAAATTGCAATTTTGAATCTTCTTCCGTTTGAGGAATTATGATGACAGCTGCAGACCCTGTTAGCCAACGAGACATGTTTTGAATTAGAAACTTAACTTTGCTTTCATCTTTCAAGTTTGTAGTGTAGAAAGAATAAGTTTCGAATAGAGCATCGATCAATTTTTGTTGTTCATCCTTATTAAAAATTTCTGAAAGTTCAAACCACGAGATAAAAAGAGTGTTTTTGGGGGCTAAGTGAAGAATAGTTTTTTTAAAGTCAGCATTGGCGGGCTTTGCCATTTTTGAAAGAAGAAATTGGACCGCAAAAAAACCACTGATGAGAGTGATGACGGATGCGATAATGACGATCAACCATTTTTTAGAAAATTGGGGTAACATAGTTCTTTCTTAGTTGACAAAACAACGCCTGATGGAAAAGATGCAAATTATGGCCATCAACAACGAGCAAGTCACCCTTTATTTAAATACACCGTTAGTTTCTATCAAGCCCCGTCAAGCGGGGGAAGTGGATATTTTAATCATCAAAGCGAAAGTGCTGGAGGAAACAGCTTCCGGACTTTTGATTCAGATGAAGGCAGCTGGTAATGAAAAAGCCATGCTTGATAATCTTCCTTTCAAGAAAATTCTCGTCCCTACCCATAAAATTGACTTTATTGTAGTGGAATAATTTTACTGTCATTGTCGATGCTAACTTATGGCATAGACCGTGGGTGGATTGTGTGTGGTTTACCATGGTTATTATGGGCCAAAATGTATTCAAATTTTTATGATTAAAATTTTAATATTATAAAATAATTAATAATATTAAATATTTATATATTTAAATGTATTCAAATGAATACTAAAAATATATTTTAAGCTTGTGGTCGAACTGGGCTTGGCGCTAAGCTGAAGGTATGAAAGGCCCACTGATCAATCTTTTCGATTATCTGGATTATCGACAGTATTTAAGAGACTTCTACAATCATTCCAAAAAAACTCATGCCTCTTTTTCATTTCGGGATTTTTCCAAGAAAGCCGGATTTAAATCGCCTAATTTTTTAAAATTGGTGATGGAAGGTGACCGGAACCTCACTGAGGACAGTTTGCCTCCTTTCATGACGGGTTTGGGTTTGAACAAGCAAGAGCAGGAATTTTTTAGGAATCTTGTTTTTTTCAATCAGGCCAAAAGTCATGAGAGAAAAGATTTTTATTACCAACGTTTATTGCAATCACGGAAATTCGTCGAATTAAAACCCATTCACAAAGACCAATATGAGTATTGTTCTGAATGGTATCATTCTGTTGTACGTGAATTGGTAGCCTCATCTAATTTTGATGGAACTCCGGAATGGGTTTCAAGTCAAATTCATCCTGTTGTTACTCCCGGCCAAGTTCAAAAATCACTCAGTATGTTGGAGAGGCTTAAATTTTTAGAGCGGGACTCAGAGGGTCGATTGCGTCAGGTTTCAAGCCTGGTGTCTACCGGAGCTGAAGTTACTTCTGTTGACTTGGTCAATTATCATGTGGGCATGCTCGACTTGACTAAAGAAGTGTTTAATTCCGTCTTACCTCATCACCGTGACGTGTCAGCCCTTACTCTTGGGATCAAAAAAAATCTTCTGCCGGACCTGAAGGAAAAAATAAAGAATTTTAGGAAGGAGATTTTGGAACTGGTGTCCACTGATCCGGATCCACAGATTGTGATTCAATTGAATATGCAAATGTTTCCACTGACAAAAATTGAAGGGGATTTATGAAAAACAATTTTTTAATTCTAGTCCTGTTAATCCTTCTGTCCGCTTTACCAGCTTGTGGTGGCTCTGGTAGTTCCGCAACAGGTGGGAGTGAATTTGGGAATCCAACGCGTGGACTAACGGGAATAGTGACATCAGGCGCGGGCGGGGCACTGACTAAAGCACTGACGAGTAGTTGCCCGGCCGATTCGGTTATTGCCACCAATTCTACAGCAGAAACCACTTCTGTGGCCGTCAATGACGATTGCAGTTTCGATTTATCTCTAGAAACGGAAATGGCTTACGTTTTGAGCTTTACACAGGGATCGCAATTTGTGGCGACATTGATTGTGGACAACAATACTGGATTACTTAACACACAAACTATTTATCTTGCTCCGGGGGATACGACGGTTGATCTGGGTACTATTGTTATTAGCAACGGACAGGCCACACCGGAACATCAGCCTGCGGAACAAAACGACCGCGATGGAGATGGTATTAATGATTTTGATGATGATGACGATGACGACGATGGAATTTCGGATGTGGATGAAACGGATTGTGACTTGGATGGTTTTGAAGATGACGATGATTCTGACAATAGTACTTGTGGCTCCGGTTCCGGAGGGGGTTCTTCTGGTGGTTCGGGAGGTGCATCCGACACTTCCATTATTCAAGTTTCCCCTTCAGACGGTGCCGAACATGTTTTGTTAACTGAACAAATATCCGTTCGTCTCAATTGCCCGGTCGATCAATCAACAGTCACCAATGACACTTTTAACGTGAGTTCCGAAACAGACACACTTCTTTGCGACTTCAACTTTTCAGATTCGGGACAAACTATTGAGTGCCGACACGACTCCCAGGATTTTTTGTCCGATACCGAGTACAGTGTCGTGATTGATGGGATCACCTGTGAAGATGGTACTCCCATCGCGGCACGTGATTGGTCGTGGAGCACTCAATCCTCAGGGAGCGGGGACGATTAGAATTTTAAAAGTTGTTTCTTAACTGATTTTTTTTCGGGAGCTGGTTTGGCCGGCAGACCGGCTCCTGCGAGAAAATCACATTCAAGGAGGAAGTATGAAGAAATACTCACTCATTTTTCTCGCAGTTTTGGCATGGGCCGGCTGTGGGGGCAGTAGCGGAAGTATTGGGGGAGGGTCCGGCGGTACCACGGTGACGGGTAATGTGCCTGCGACTCCGGCGGCGCTGGTTAAAAATGTGACTGCCAGCGCTAATTGTGTGGCGGATACCATTATAGCGACAGATACGACAGGAGCCTCCATTTCGGCAGACATGGAGGATGATTGCTCGTTTAGTCTTACGCTCTCACTGGATACGTCCTACATATTAAGCCTGGTTTTGAACGGTGATTTTGTGGCCACGCTGATTTATGACAGCGGAATCTCCGGATTTACGACGTCGGTCCTTAGAATTGATGGAAGCTCCAGCCTGATTGACTTAGGCCAGCTTACCATCAGCGGAAACGTGGCAACCGTTGGGAATAACCCAATGTCTGAGACAGACCAGGATGATGACGGAGATTCTGACTTCACTGATACTGACGACGATAATGACGATATTTCGGATGCCAACGAACCGGATTGCGATCTGGATGGTATTATCAACGACTATGATGAAGAGAATGATACGTGTGATAATCTGTCATCCGACAACACGGTGGCGCGGGTGACAGAAGTGAAACCACGCAATGATCCTCATCCAGAAAGTGGGGAAGATTTGATCGATCTCGACAAAGAAGTAAAAGCCCGTATTTCGTGCGAGATTGACCAGTCAACAGTGACTGCGGACACCTTCCGTGTGGAAACAGAAGATATGTCTTCCTCCATTGACTGTTCTTATGAATTTGGAGATTCCGGAGAGACCGGAAATCGTGTCGTATGTAAGCATGACAGCGATCCCTTTTTGGTGGATACCACTTATGTGGCTACCATTGATGGGGTAAGATGTCTGGATGGTCGATCGGTCACAGCGGGGACTTGGACCTGGCATACCATGACTTCTGATAGTACGTCAGGTGATGCGGAAGACGAAATCGATGATAGTGAAAGCGATAATGGAGATACGGGTGAAGACGATGGTGATGATGATGATTGAAAATAAAATCACTGGGTTCTGTTAAAAAAATCCCCTGTCGTCATTTACGGCAGGGGATTTTTATTTCCTCCGCTCATACGCTCCGGGATCATTTGAAATGCCTGGCTTGTTATGAAATTTAGGCCCAGGACTTTCTTGCTGTTAATATTGGCGATATTTAATTTTTTGATGAGGAGTATCTTCTTTGCCTTTCAGGCGAGCTCCAAACGAATATGATAATTTTGTCATGATCGACGAGTTATTTTCAAAGTAAGACAAGGGGGTATTGGGCGAGGATGATTTTAAAATCAACAAACCTTCCACATCCAGTTTAAGTTCTTTATAAATTTTAGTGCTCACTTCTAGTTTTCCAATGGTTTCCCGATTGTTTAAATCTTTAATAACCCCTAATTTAATTAAAGAGAACAAGGTATTGTTAAAGTCGTATTGCAGCCCCAGAAAGGCATCGTTTTTAAAGGGACGAAAGTCGCGCAAACTGTTTTCGTGATTGTTCTCGCCTAAATATTCCGCTGTCAGTTTCAAGTCACCTTGACCAATGTTGTGGATGGTATAGTCCACCCCCGGTACAAATTGGATATGGTTAGATGGAATAGCGTTGTTGTCCTCAAACGAAAGGTCATGAGGCTGGGCATCGTTAAGAGAGGTAATCACGACATTAGTTTCCAGATGAAAGCCCCAATTTTTAACGACACTGGAAATATTGAGCCCCAGCATTTCTACATCGTAATAAAACGGATTCAAACGTAGTCTACCACGGTCATCCAATACAAACTGAAAAGCGGGGCTTCGTTCTGGACCGTGATAATAGTCAAAGGCGATATCTGTATTTTTGATTGTTGTAGAGATTTTAAGAAAAGCCCCTACCGTGTCGATATAATCCGGTTTTTCCTGATCGGGTAGAGGGGAATAAGGGATACCGCCTGCATTGCCTGCCAATGAAAAACGAGTGTCGTCCTCCGGGAGTGGGGCTTCTTGGAGTAAAGGAAGCACACCCAATTGAAAGGTGAGTTGGGACAAAGGCCCCGCTTGATCAATGCTGGCTTGAAAGGTTGTGACCAATTCGCTCAATCGATCTGGGTCGTAATAAAAATCTTCAAAATCCATCCGGTTGATGATGTCGGTAGGGTTAAAAGCATTGGCGACTCCCCAACGGATCATTTCTAGGCCGGCAGAAAATTCCAAATGGGGGCCGTAAATCAAAAAGTAAGCTGCGTTGGGCGTAAAACGGTTGCGGCTGGAATCGAAGAAATCGACTTTGATGCGTGGATCCACTTCCCATTTAAAATTTTTTTCGTTGTCACCGATAAGGTCGAAATGAAATTCCACTGTTTCGTTGTCGTTGATGGAATAAAGGGACCGGTGCGGAATAAAATCACGGCTTTCATAAGAAAGCCCGCTGTTATACTGAAGGTAAGCAAAAACCTTGAGCGGGAATAACAGAAAAATTAAAATCAAATAGGGGAGGCGGTTCATTATCCTTAAGTTGACCATGCCTTGGATTGCTTTTCAACGGATAATTCGGGAGCGGATAATTCATAGATATTTGTGTCACCACTGGTGACACTTTTTGATCATTTTCATAAATCTCATAAAATTGTTTCATTCGATAAAGACCTCTTCTGTTAAAACCTTTAAGATCATTAAATTTTTTAGAAAGGTGATTTGCCAATTGTTCAACCACACCAAGACCCCAGTATTGCCAATGAGCCTTCCTGTGTTCTTAAGGGCAAAGAGTCCCGTGCTTATTGGACCAAAGCCTTGAGTTTGTTGCCTGGGCTTCGTTTTGAATTAGTGACCAATTTGGTGGGAGTAGAAAGTATCACCTTGTATTATCAAGGCCCCAGCGGGCTTGCCGCAGAAGTTTTTTATTTTGGCCCGGATAGACGAGTGATTAAAGCCTATGCGCATTATGAAGTGTAGAATTTTACCTCGCCAACGCGCGTTCTGAAAAATCGGCGTCGGTTAAGCCGGTCCCAATTTTTAAATTTTCCATCGTCAATTTTGTTTTTTTGTTGGTGAGGTGATTTTCCATGACGATAGTGAAGGGACGGTTGAAGCGGCCGTTAATGACTTGAAAATCAGTAAAAATAGCTGTTTTTTCCAAACGACTTTTTTTGTCGTAGAAGTCTGCTTTCACTGTTTTGTAAATATCAGTGCGTATCCAAGACACGGTTTTGGAATAACCGGAGTCGGTGTCCTTAGGGATAGATTCTACCACAAAGCAAGTGGACTCCCCGCAGGCTTCAGTATTTTTGTATTGATAAGAATATTTATCGATGTCGGCAGGGATTAAATCTTCAAAACTAAATTCTGATCCGACGAAAGACCCGTTTTTACCGCTTCCGGAAATACGTCGTGTTTTTTGCATGGCGGGCAAATAGAACCATTGATCGTCATCCCGGTTTTTGTTTTGGATACTTAAGAGCGCGGTATTTTGAATGTCTGCCGGCTTGATAAAGCGGATGAGCGATTTCTCGCCGTCACTTCCTTTTTTTTCCAGTTTACGGCTTTCAAATTCTCGTTCGACACTTCCGCCAGAGGAGCTGATGAGGTACATATGTCCGATGGAGCTTTCGTCATGATACCCGTTGTCGACATCTTGTTGCTTTTTGGCAATGTCGTAGCCGGATGGGGCCTCTTGGGCTAAAGTCGTTATCGAAAAAAAGAAAAAAGAGAGCAGACAGAAATGTAATAAAGTTTGAAATATGTCATCCCCGCGAAGGCGGGGATCCATGAGTTCCATTTTTTTCTGGATCCCCGCCTTCGCGGGGATGACAGTTGAAAAAAAATATTTCATATATTGATTTGAGCTGAATGAGTTTTTTCAAACCGGGTGATGTCGGCTTCAAAGCGTAGGCTTTGGCCGATTTCATCCAAACCTTCTAAAAAGTATTGTTTCACTCCTGGATCGATAGAGAAAGAAAATTCTTGAGAAGGAAAAGTGATTTTTTGAGATTGAAGATCAACGGTTGCTTTTAATCCTTGATTAGCGTTGACGAGAGATATCATATTTTCCACTTCTTTTTCCGAAAGCTCAATGAGTAACAGTCCATTTTTGGTGCTGTTATTTCTAAAAATATCGGCAAAACCCGGAAGAGTGTCGTTTCCATTTTTCTTTTTTGGAGCGATGACGACTTTAAATCCGGCTTGGACGACAGCCCAAACAGCGTGCTCGCGGGAAGAACCGCAACCAAAATTATTGCCGGTGATTAAAATGGAGGCATCCTTAAAACGTGGGCTGTTGAGTTCAAAATCCGGATTAGGTTTTCCATCCGGTAGATAACGCCAATCTTCAAAAAGATGTTCACCGTAACCTGTGCGTTTGATCGATTTTAAAAAATCCTTTGGGATAATTTGATCGGTATCGATATTCCCTCGGTTGAGAATGCCCACTAGGCCAGTATGTGTTTTAAATGAGTCCATAAGAGTTGAGTAACCTCCCCCGGCCCCCTCTTATGATTAAGAGGGAGGAGATTTCTTTTCCCCCTCTTAGTATAAGAGGGGGTTAGGGGGAGTTAAAAAATTATTTCCATTCCCTAATATCTACAAAATGCCCGGCAATGGCGGCCGCGGCTGCCATTTGCGGGCTTACCAAATGTGTGCGTCCGCCTTTTCCTTGGCGACCTTCAAAATTACGGTTAGACGTAGAGGCGCATCGTTGGCCGGCTGTTAGTTTGTCTGGGTTCATGGCTAGACACATGGAGCATCCGGCACTTCTCCATTGGGCTCCGGCTTCGGTAAAAATTTTATGCAGCCCTTCTGATTCCGCTTGGCGCAATACTGTTTCACTTCCAGGTACCACCATGGTTGTAACCCCTTTGGCGACTTTTTTTCCTTTAAAAATAGAAGCAGCGGCGCGGAGATCTTCAATTCTAGAATTGGTGCAACTACCGATGAAGACAACATCCACTTTGACATCGGTTAATTTTGTTCCTGGTGTTAATCCCATGTATTGAAGGGCTTTTTCTACGTCTGAAGACGTTAAACCAGGAACTTCGCCAGGCTTGGGAATGATGCCATTGACATCCATCACCATGCCAGGGCTTGTGCCCCACGTGACTTGGGGTGCCATCTGTGAAACATCAATATCTAAAACGCGATCGTAAGTGGCGCCTTCATCACTGGATAAAGATTTCCAGTACGCGATTGCTTCTTCTAATTTTTTTCCTTTCGGTGCAAAAGGCCTGTCTCCATTTGCAAGATATTGAAAAGTCGTTTCATCCGGCGCAATCAGGCCTGCACGGGCACCGGCTTCGATGGTCATATTACAGACTGTCATACGGGCTTCCATCGAAAGACTACGGATAGCCTCACCACAATATTCCAGCACATAACCCGTGCCACCCGCAGTGCCAATGACACCGATGAGTTTTAAAATTAAATCTTTGGCAGTAACCCCTTGGGGGATTTTCCCATTAAAAACGACCCGCAGGGTTTTGGGTTTTTTCTGAACCAAACATTGCGTGGCCAATACATGTTCCACCTCGCTCGTTCCAATGCCAAACGCAAGGGCTCCAAAAGCTCCATGAGTGGAGGTATGGCTGTCACCGCAGACAATGGTGTTACCGGGAAGCGTTAGCCCCAGTTCCGGGCCAATTACATGCACAATCCCTTGCTTCTCACTGTCGAGCCCGTAGAGCGTAATACCAAACTCGCGGCAATTTTTTTCCAGCGTGGAGACCTGCTCCTTGGCAATAGGATCAGTAATATTTAATTTGTTGATGGTGGGCACGTTGTGATCCATTGTGGCAATGGTCAGCTTGGGTTGGCGAACCTTACGACCCGCCAGACGAAGCCCTTCAAAGGCTTGCGGAGAAGTAACTTCGTGAATTAAATGCCGATCGATGTATAAAAGGGTGTTCCCATCCGGAAGTTCTTTAACGACGTGGGATTCCCATACTTTGTCAAAAAGGGTTTTCTTCATAGAACAAAAAGACCTATCACGAGTTTTTGGCTGATATCAAGGGTCAAATTCTTACATGAAGAAGAGTTTTAGAAAAGATAATCCTCCGGCTTGAGGTCCGGCATTCTGGTTTTGATGTCATCAAGAACTGCTTGAAGATCTGGGGGTATAGGGATTGTTCCCGATTTGAGTTCTGCTATTCTTGTATCAAGAAGACCATGGTCATCCAAACTATCATAGTTTTCCCATCGACGCTGGAAAATAATGGACATAAAACAATATAAAAAGTCTTTATCATAAGCTCCGTCCCGATTGAGGGTGATAAAGGCCCTGCTGAATTCGGGAGTCCACTCGGCCATGAAATCATCAATGTTATAGCCCCAATAAGCTGCGCCGATATCGAGCATTCTTAAAAGATATTGGTTGTTTGGATTATTATAATTTGGATTAGAGGAATCGCGTCCGCCTGTTATCGGCAAGCCTTTTTGGATTGCCGTGTTTCTTTGGCGTTCGTGCATGCCTTGCAGAATTAAAGTAATGTTTTCAGGCAAAGGTTCTTGGCTCCGCACGACCGGCTGCAGCATATTGAACAACTCTGTGTCCCACACGTCACTAAGCAATTGATTCTTGCTCATCAGAAAAAGGTTTGGAATAATCCATCGCTTGAGTGCCTTATCGTATTTTCCGTCTTGATTGAGGCTGGCAAAGGCCTTGCTGAATTCGGGAGTCCATTTTTGAAAATATTGTGTAAATTCCTCGTCGCTTGAATTCTCGAGATACGTATCTTTACTATCGAGGCGCTCGATGATCCATTTATTTTCTTCTGTATAGTTAGGGTTGGCGCTTGTTCTCCCGCCTTCTGCTGGAATAGGTGTGTAAGGAATAGAAGGTGGAGTCGCTGTAGAGCCTGTCGGTCTGGGAGTTATTGGTATTGTAGAAGCAGAGTCTTGTGTTGTTGGCGTCGTCAATACCGGTAGGCTGGAAGTGAGATTTTTTCTGTGCGAAGCCCACCCTACACTAAAACCAAACCCCCATTGGCCTTTGGCTTCTGTCGAAAGTCCGCTGTAATTTT
>CAZQCI010000003.1:0-57877 GCA_964592255.1 uncultured Nitrospiraceae bacterium
TTATTATATTGAATCACTAAAGGTACATCTTGAAGCGATTGCCCCATATCTTTAAGAGCACCCAAAAGTTCATCCATACTCTTTAAGTTATCTTGCAAACGATCAATCTGCGAGTCGGCCACAAACACCACTCCATCGACTCCTTTAAGAAGAAGTTTACGGGAATTTTCGTACATGTCCTGGCCAGGAACAGTATAAACCTGAATACGAGGTTTAAAACCTTTGATGTCTTTAGAAGTCAGCGGAAGAAAATCGAAAAACAAAGTACGTTCTGTTGGCGCCGCTTTTTTGATCGGGCTTTTACGTTTAGCACCCATTTGTTCCTGCAATTTATTTAATGAAGTGGTTTTGCCAGAAAGCGGCGGACCGTAATACACAATTTTAAAGTTAATTTCTTTTTTTGCAGCGTTGATAATGGACATGAGGCGGTTATGGTAGGAAGGGGACGAGTTGATGTCAACAACTTATTCAATTTTTTATTGCCTTTTCTGTAGAATACACTCAACCTACCTCCACAAGGGAGGGGTTATGGATGCTCGACGTTATTTTTTATCGGGGATGCGGCTTTTTTTTGGACTTTGGCTGCTTTATGTAGGTCTCAATAAATGGATTTTGATAGGGCCAAACAATTTTGTTGGTTTTATTACTAACGATTTTGACAAAACATGGTCACCCCATGTCTTAAATGTGGCCTTAGCTTGGCTGATTATTGTGACCGAACCGTTGGGAGCTCTTTTCATTCTTTCAGGTATCAAACCACGCCTAGCTTGGAGTTTAAATTCAGCTCTTATGTTTCTTTTGGTCATAGGCCAAACCATTTTGATGAAGCCTGCCACCGACAACTGGTATTATGTGATTGTAACTTTGGCGTGTGCTGCATTGAGTAATAAGGAACAAAATACCTAATAGTCCCTACGGGATTCCATCGCTTTAGATAGAGTCATTTGATCAATGTATTCAATGGTTCCCCCCACCGGAATACCAGCGGCCAGGCGTGTCACTTTAATTCCCAACGGTTTGATGGTTTTAGATAGATAAAGAGCCGTGGCATCACCGGTTACGTTAGGGTTAGTCGCTAAAATCACTTCACGAATTTGGTCTTGATGTAAACGAGCTAATAATTCCCGAACTCGCAATTGTTCCGGCCCCACACCATCCAAAGGCGATAACGCTCCTTGCAACACATGATAATACCCTCGATAACCATGAGTGCGTTCAATAGCCATTAAATCGGAGGAATCTTCTACGACACAAAGCAAATGAGGCTCCCGGCGCCCATCGGTACAAATGGAACAAGGGTCTTCATGAGTAAAATGAAAACAACGGGAACAAAAGCTGACTCGCTCGGCCACTTCTAAAAGTGCATGGGATAAGGAACGTGCATACTCCCCTTCTTGCCGCAAAATATACATCGCCAAGCGAAAGGCCGTCCGCTGGCCAATGCCGGGAAGTTTTGCAAGTTCGTGAGTAAGGCGATCAAGAGGACTCATTTTATAAACTAAAGACTAATGATTAAATCACCTTACGCGATTATCTATGGTTCAACAAGCTCACCATGTCCGAACACCCTGAGGCTCTGTCGAAGGGTAGAGCACTAATCGCATAACATCAGTGATTAAAACATTCCTGGAATTTTTAAACCCAAGCCACCCATCATTCCGGCCATTTCTTCCTGCTGGGCTTCTTGAGTACGTTTTAAGGCTTCATTGACGGCGGCAACAACTAAGTCTTGAAGCATCTCCACATCTTCTGGATTCACCACTTCGCGATCGATGGCAAGGCCTAACACTTCACCGCGTCCATTGACTTTAGCCGTGACCATACCCCCACCGGAAGAGGCTTCAAATTCTTTAGACGCCAATTCTTCCTGTTGTTTGGCTAATTTTTTTTGCAGCTCTTGAGCCTGCTTCATAATTTGATTCATTTTCATTTAATCTCCTTCACTTCCTTGACACTGGCACCCAAAAGTTCTTGGGCTTTTTGAACCATGGGGTTTGCCAAAGCTTGGGCTTTAATTTCTGCGGAACGTTTTTGTTCCGCCTGTTGTCTTATTTCAAAGGGAGTTGATCCTTTTTCAATTTTTTCTAAAGAACAAATATCAAATTGCATGGGCTTTTGGAAATAAGATTCCGAGGCTTCCATCAAAAGCGCCATCCTTTCCTTAAGCATGTCAGCATAAGGCGTTTTGGGGGCGAAACCGATGACAATTTTTTCTCCTTCTTGTTTTACGGGAACAGCATGCTCCAAAATGGCCCCTATTTGAGGACGTAACTCACAGACTTTACGTACAAAACCCATCCAAAAACTGGCTAAATTACCACTGATATCTGGAGCCACAGCGGCACCTCTAGGGGCAACGGGAGGAGAGGCAACCTGAGTTCCTACCGATGTTTTAACTAAAGGTCGGTTTGGCTGAGACACAACTTCTGGGGGAGCAGATTTTAATTTTTCCAAAATTTCCGGCAGTAAAAGTAAATCTTTGGCTTGGGCCATTTTGATTAAGGCCACTTCAAATACCATGCGTGGGAAACTCGCACGGGCAATGTCCTCCACACTTTTGGCTAAAATTTGAAAAAGAACCAAAAGTTTTTTAGGATCCGATAAAGCTTGGGCTTTTTTCAAAAAATCCTCTTCCCCAGGGGAAATTTCAGATACCTGGCCTCCGGAAGACAATAGAAGAAGACGATGAATGACTTCCAAAAGCCCTTCGGCAAAAATTTTCAGGTCACTGCCTTTTAAGTAAAGTGACTCCGACAAGCGCAAAATATCTGAAACCTCACCGGCTAAAATCGCATCCATCATTTCAAAAAGAAGAGCACGGTCAGCTAACCCCAACACGTCCCTCACCTGCTCTAACGTAGGTTTATCGCCGCAATAACTAACAATTTGATCCAAAAGCGAAAGGCTGTCACGCACCGAACCGTCACCACATCGCGCAATTAGCGACAAACTTTCTTCAGAAAATTGCAGTTTTTCTTGTGCAAGAATTTTGGCCAAATGTCCGGTCAGCTGCGGCACGGAAAGCCGGCGGCAATCGAAGCGTTGGCACCGTGATAAAATAGTGATGGGTATTTTGTGCGGCTCGGTGGTGGCGAAAATAAACAACACATGCGGCGGTGGTTCTTCAAGCGTTTTCAAAAGCGCATTAAAAGCACTGGTAGAGAGCATATGTACTTCGTCGATGATAGTGATTTTATATTTTCCCGAATGAGGAAGATATTTTACTTGCTCACGCAATTCACGCACATCGTCTACACCCGTGTTGGAAGCGCCATCGATTTCCAGCACATCCATCGACCGTCCGGAAGTCACTCCCACACAAGAAGGACAAGTTTGGCACGGCGTAACGGTAGGCCCTTTTTCACAATTAAGAGATTTGGCAAAAATACGGGCCAGCGACGTCTTCCCCACACCGCGCGCTCCACAAAACAAATAAGCCTGGTGGACGCGGTTTAAGCGGATAGCATTGGTCAAGGTTTGGACAACCCCTTCTTGGCCTAACACGTCTTCAAAAGACTGGGGGCGGTATTTTCGAGCAAAAACCTGATAAGACATAAGACCAAGACCCTTAACAAGTCTTGACGATGAGTCAAAGAGAAAAGAGCATTATTTTTTTAAAAAAGGACGAAAGGTTTTTTGATTCCACATTTCCAAACCAATGACATAAAAGATAAAAATTACACCGATTAAAAAAGAGGAAAGAAATAAATTTTTTCGAATGCTGGGCTTAAATTTATGAAGAGGGAGGATCGCCTCATCAATGACTTTAAAGTTAAGACTTAAAGAAGCTTCATTTAAAAAACGGCCTAATTCTTCTAAATAAGCATTACAAATATCAACCGACATCTGTGGGCTATACGCAACGGCTTCAAGGGAAAAAATGTCGTTTTTATCTTTCTTCACCTGGATTTTTTCCATCATACTCTTCAACAAGTCTTCTTCATTTTCTTGTATGGGCTTTAGATGAAAATTATCCGCCATTTTTTCAAAACCAATGCGCTCGACAACTCTTTTAGCCAGTTGCCGACTGGCAAGAATACCCATCATTTGAGCATTGCTTGGCTTGGTGACATCCAAGCCAAAACCCATCAATCCACCTAACTGAGGCAAACCTAATTGACTTGTATTCGACACAACAAGAAAAGTACCCACAACCCGATATTGTTTAGGTAACAAAAAACTTGTCACTAAAACAACGCTATTCACGACGAAAAAAAGCAAAATAAACACAACACGCTTTTGCCATAAAGCCAGCATCAACGCTTTAAGATCAATTTCATGGTCAGGGTCTTCTTGTGGGTAAGATTCTGGAATTGTCATAGCCTCTTTAAATAAAATGATTATTTTTTTATTATTTGACCAGTCTTATCACTTTTGTTAGGCAAGTTCACTAGAATAAATAATCCCAAAAGTAATCTCTGGAACAATTAAGCACCATTTGGCTAACAAAAGCGAGTACCTCTCGTAAGCATTTATTTTTTAAGTATTTTTTAAAATGCTCAGGGCGGTAGCCTATCTATAGACTTCTACCAAATGACTTCTTCGCCTCACCTTCACTCTCTCTTAACTCAATTATTTAAACATATCAGCCCTCGGCGCCGATATCAGTTTATTGTCTTACTTGTTTTAACCTTGGTGAGCTCTCTCGCGGAAATCATCAGCTTAGGTGCCGTTCTACCTTTCATCGGCATTCTCACTCAGCCAGAAAAAGTATTTAACACCCCCTGGATACAACCTATCGTCACTGTTTTAGGATTACAGACTCCCAAAGACTTGGTCGTTCCTTTAAGTTTGGCTTTTGCCATAGCGGCATTAGTGGCGGGAGGATTGAGGCTTCTGTTGCTATGGGCCAATATCCGACTAGCCAGTGTAACAGGAGCTGACTTAAGCATTGAAGTGTATCGCCGTACTCTTTATCAACCCTATCATGTTCATATTTCCCGTAGCAGCAATGAAATTATCAGTGGTATCACCCAAAAAGTAATTACCGCAACCAGTGTTCTCACCGCTTTAATTACCGTAGCCACCTCCATCACCTTGTTTATTGCGGTTCTCACCACCTTATTTGTCATTAGTCCGTTAGTAGCTACTCTTGCATCTATCAGTTTTGGCATAAGTTATATGCTCATTGTCTTAAAATCACGCCGCCGATTAATTTTGAATAGTCAATGCATTGCACATGAACAAACCCAAGTCGTTAAAGCCTTGCAAGAAGGACTTGGAGCTATTCGCGACGTCCTACTAGACGGCACACAACCTGTTTATTGTGATGTCTACCGCAAAGCCATTCAACAATTACAAAGGGCTAATGGTGAAAATGCTTACATCAGTTTATCGCCACGTTATTTGATGGAAACGTTAGGTATGGTTTTGATTGCTTTGTTAGCTCTTTTCTTAAGCCATCAACCTGGGGGAGTAGCGGCGGCTATTCCTCTTTTAGGCGCACTGGCTCTAGGAGCCCAGCGCCTGCTACCTTTGTTGCAACAACTTTATAGCAATTGGTCGATCGTGGTCGGTAACCAGGCTTCTTTAATGGATGTACTCGATTTACTCAATCAACCCCTAGCGCAGGATGCAGCAGAACCCACTCCATCACTTTTAGAATTCCAGAAAACGATTCAATTTGAAAACGTTTGTTTTCGTTATACCCCTAACGGTCCTTGGGTATTACAGGGAATTAATTTGAATATCCCAAAAGGAACCCGCATAGGTTTTATCGGCAGCACGGGAAGTGGTAAAAGTACCACTCTGGATATTTTGATGTCTTTGCTTGAACCAACTGAAGGAAAAATTTTAGTGGATGGTCACCCTATCCATGGTGCTTCAAAGCGGGCCTGGCAGAACAACATTTCTCACGTTCCACAAAGTATTTATCTTTCCGACAGTACGGTTGCCGAAAATATCGCTTTTGGAATTCCTAAAGACCAAATCAACCAAGAACGTGTCCGCCATGCGGCAGAACAAGCACAAATTGCAACTTTCATTGAAAGTTGTTCACAAGGGTATGAAACCGTGGTCGGAGAACGTGGTATCCGGCTTAGTGGGGGCCAACGCCAACGCATTGGCATTGCCCGGGCACTCTACAAGCAAGCAAACATTCTTGTTTTCGATGAAGCCACAAGTTCATTAGATGGTGACACTGAAGAAGCCTTAATGGATGCCATCGAAAAACTTAACCGTGATCTAACCATTTTGATTATTGCCCATCGCATCACTACCCTCCAACATTGCGACACTCTGGTACGTCTGGAGCATGGCAAGATTATAGATCAAGGTTCTTACGACTATTTTACAAAACCGTGTCACGCTGATCCGATGAGAAAAAAAGCGTAAAGACAACAACATCACTGTATGAATAACCTCATCTTACAAAATTGGGACGAACATCTCCACCTCATTCAAACTGCACGTGAGACTTTGATGGAGCCTATCAAGAAAACCGGCCATCTTCTATCCCAATGCCTAGCTCAAGGAGGAACTCTCTTCTGGTGCGGGAATGGAGGTAGTGCTTCAGACAGTCAGCATTTAGCAGCCGAGCTCGTAGGACGATTCAAAAAAAACCGCCGCCCTTTACGTTCCATTGCTTTAACAACAGATAGTTCTGTGCTCACCTGTATCTCCAATGACTTTAGTTACGATGATATTTTTTCCCGCCAGCTTGAAGCTCTCGGCCGACCCAACGACGTTTTCATCGGCATTTCTACTTCGGGAAAAAGTGAAAATATTTTGCGTGCCCTTAAAACTGCCAAAACGATGGGAATCACAACCGTGGCCCTCCTTGGCAAAGGAGGAGGTTTGGCCAAAGATATGGCCGACCAAACCATCCTAGTGCCTTCGGACGTCACCGCCCGCATTCAAGAAACGCATATTCTCATCGGTCATATTTTGTGTGAACTGATTGAACAGGAGCTCGGACTTGCCTAAACGCTTACCATCTTTTAAAAAAATTCACACCATCGCCTTCGATTTCGATGGAGTCTTCACCAATAATAAAGTGTGGATCGATCAAGAAGGCCGGGAGCTGGTTGCCTGTGACCGGGCTGATGGTTTAGCCTTTGATCTCATCCGGTCTTTCCGTAAAAAAGAAAAATGGGATGTTGATCTCTTTATTCTATCAAAAGAAACAAATCCCGTCGTTCTAGCCAGAGCTCGTAAGCTTAAACTGGATTGTCAGCACAGCATCGACAATAAATTATCCTTCATGGAAAATTATTTACGGGAAAAATTCCCCTCCTCTTCCAATCCGTTTGCCGGCTTAATCTATTTAGGAAACGATTTAAATGATCTGCCACTCATGCGGCGGGCGGGTTATTCCGTCGCTCCAAAAGATGCCCATCCTCTTGTCAAAAAAGTGGCTTCAATTGTCTTGGACAAAAAAGGGGGCGAAGGTTTTATCCGTTCTTTTATTGAACGTTTATTGTGCTTAAACAAAGTTAACAAATTAACAAAGGGGGAAATCGATGAGCTTATATCTTATTGCTGAAATAGGGATTAACCATAACGGAAGCCTAGACATCGCAAAAAAATTAATCGATGCCGCGGCCGAAGCCGGCTTTGATGCCGTCAAATTCCAAAAACGTACTGTAGAAAAAGTATATTCTAAAGAATTACTCGACAGCCCACGGGAAAGCCCGTGGGGCAAAACTCAACGTGAGCAGAAAATGGGGTTGGAATTTGGCTATGAACAATACCGGGAAATTGATCAACATTGTAAAAACCGCAATATTGCTTGGAGTGCTTCTGCTTGGGATGTAGGGTCACAACGCTTTCTACGTGAATTCAATGTGCCTTTCAATAAAGTGGCTTCCGCCATGTTGGGACACAAACCATTGCTAAAAGAAATTGCTTCGGAAGGCAAAAGAACCTTCATTTCAACGGGCATGTCTACGCTGGAAGAAATTGATGAAGTCGTCAATCTTTTCCGCAAAGCCAATTGTCCTTTTGAACTCATGCACTGCAACAGTACTTACCCCATGCCCGAAGAAGCGGCCAACCTTCTCTGCATTCCAATGTTAAAAGCACGTTACAATTGCAATGTGGGTTATTCGGGTCACGAAAGCTCGCTCATTAAAGTATGTGTAACGGCCGTATGCTTGGGAGCCACTTCTTTGGAACGCCACATCACTCTAGACCGTGCTATGTACGGATCCGACCAGGCGGCCTCTGTGGAAACACACGCTCTTAAAGGTTTTGTGGATGGGGTCAGAAGAATTCCGGCTATTATGGGAGATGGCATCAAACGCATTTCTCCTGCTGAAGAAGGGGTAAGAAAAAAATTACGTGTCGAAGTGGCAGAATGAGTCATACCCAAACAAAACGGGTAGTCCTTATCATTCAAGCCCGTATGGGCTCAAGCCGATTGCCTGGTAAGTCGATGATGGATTTAGCCGGGGAACCCCTCGTAGGACGTATTCTGGAACGAGTAAAACGATGTCGAAAAGTGGACGAAATTGTTTTGGCCATTCCCGACACGCCTCAAGATGCTCCCTTGGCTCAATTAGGCAAGAATTACGGGGTGACCGTTTTTACAGGATCGGAGAACGACCTTGTCGAACGTTATTATCAGGCGGCTTTGGCCAGCCGTGCTGATTACATCGTCAGATTGCCGGCTGATAATGCCACGCCTGAAGCATCTGAAATTGACCGCATTATTGAACATCATCTTTCTCTGGGTCGCCGAGGGTTTTCTTCCAATTTGGCATCCATTCATCATTCAGGCTACCCCGATGGCATTGGAGCAGAAATTTTTGATTTCTCTTTGTTGGAAGAAGCCAGAGCCCAAAATACAGATGCCCGTAAACGGGAGCATGTTCACTTAAACTTTTTTGACTACGGCACTCAAAAAGCCGTCGATGAAACTTGGTGCCCGATTAGTACTTTGAAATGTCCGGACCATTTTCGTCGACCCGATTTAGTCCTTGATGTCAACACACCCGAACAATATGAGTTCATGAAAAATCTTTATCGCGACCTTTACCCAAAAAATCCTAACTTCCATATCACCGATATCATCCAGTGGTATGACACCAAAAACAATGCCTCTGATTAAATTAAACGTAGGAGCCAGCCCCATCTGGGAAAAAGAGGGTTGGTTTAGGCTGGACCATAAACTAAAAGAAAATTCTCACAGCAGCATCGCAGGAGATGCCGCCGCTATTTCATTGCCAAATGAAGCCTGTCAGACCGTGTTTTGCAGTCATATGTTTGAACATATTCCTCATACAAAGCTGGAAAGTATTTTGATTGAATTCAACAGAGTTCTTTCCCAAGAAGGTGTGTTGCGTATTTTGCTGCCTGATCTGCGAAAAATTGCCGAAGCTTATGTGAATCGCGATGCGGATTTTTTCAAAGAAGCCAAAGCAGAAGACGAAAGCCTCCGAACCGACCTGGGCTTCGGGGGACTTTTTATGAACTTCATCGTCTCCCCAGGGCAAGATACGGTTTTAATGAATCGCAATTTGGATCAGTTTATTGCCGGTTATGCCCACATCTACGCCTACGATTTTGACATGCTACGCATTCTTTTGGAACGCACTGGTTTTGGAAATATTAAGCAAATGAAATTCTGCGAATCAGATTTTGCGGACTATCAAGAACCTCTTCATGTCCAAAGTTTGCCGGCTGTATGGCAAAATCTCAATCAAGATTTCTACAAAAAGAACGGACTTGTTCATCGTTACGACAGCCAGTCGGGGCGTTATGAAATTAATTTTAAGGTAACAGGTTTCGACAGGGATCCGCTGACATCGTTAATTATTCAAGCCCGAAAAGAAAAAAATATTGATCCTAAAAATTATCAAAGTCTTAATGATTCACCAGAAAACTATAACCGTTATGCTTTTTCTCTTCTTAAAGACCCGCAATTCTCCGAAAGGCTAACCCAAGTTTTAGGCCCCAAGGAGAAATAAATCCATCATGACTCATAAAACAGGACGCGTTGTTTATTTTAACGGGAAATTGATTCCCGAAACAGAAGCAAAAATTTCCATTTACGATTCAGCACTCATGTTTGGCGACATGGTATTTGAAATGACACGCTCTTTCAGAAAAAAACAATTTAAGTTGCGCGAACATATTTTGCGTCTTTTTGCGGGCATTAAAATATTGCGCATTCCTTTAGATATAACCCCGGAAGAAATGGAACAAGCCTGCCTTCAAACCATTGAAGCCAACGCTGGAATATTTGCAGAAGATGATGAACATCGATTGATGATTGATGTCTCGCGTGGACTTTTAGGTATTTATCAAGGGATTGAAGGTTTGCACAAAGGACCCAATGTCATTATTGCCGATTTTCCTTTGCGTTGGACCGTGGCTGGCATGGGATCTTTATTTGATACCGGAATTAATGCCGTCATCCCGTCTCAACGGGCCATTCCTGCCACCTTGTTGGATCCAAAAATTAAAAATAGAAGCCGCATTCATTATCTGATGGCAAATATCGAAGCCTCCCAAACAACGGGTGAAAATAATTGGGCCCTTCTTTTGGATCCAGACGGTTTTATTGCGGAAGGAACTGGAGATAATTTCTTCATCATCAAAGACGGAACTGTCATCACCCCGGAAGGCCGTAATATTCTTCGCGGCATTTCACGAGATTATGTCATGACCACTTTGTGCCCAGAACTGAAGGTGCCGGTGGTCGAAAAAAATATCGAGCCCTACGATGTTTACACCGCGGACGAAGCATTCATGACAGGCACCCCTTTCTGCATGCTGCCGGTAACCGCTCTCAATGGAAACCCCATTGGCACAGGAAAACCAGGACCTATTTTTTCAAAAATTCTCAAGCAATGGAGTGATAAAGCAGACGTGGACATTAAAGGCCAAATCCAAAAATGGGACGAAAGCCGAAGCACAATTTCTTCAGCCCCAACGCCTTATCGTTTTAAGACAAAATGAAAGAGCGCATCGGTTTTATGCAAGGGCGTCTGACGGACAAAGTCGACGGAAAAATTCAAGCCTTCCCCTGGAATCAATGGAGAGAAGAGTTTTCCTTAGCGTCGCAAGCCGGGTTTAACTTGATGGAGTGGACTTTGGATCAAGACCGACTCTATGAGAACCCATTGATGACAAAAGCAGGACAAAATGAAATTAAAAATTTATGCCACCAGTATCACATGTCCATTCCTTCCCTCACAGGGGATTGTTTTATGCAAGCTCCTTTTTGGAAATCATCCGGCCCAGAAAAAAAGAAACTGCAACAAGACTTTAATGCCATCGTTAAAGCCTGTAGCCTAGTTGGTATCGGCATGATTGTTGTTCCTTTTGTGGATCAAGGTCGGCTGGAAAATCAAGAACAAGAAGAGGAAGTGGTCGATTACCTCAAGTCACAGAAAGATTTTTTAAAAGAGAGAAGAGTAACTATTATTTTTGAGTCTGATTTTAATCCAAAACATTTAGCTCAATTCATAGGTAGATTAGATGACGATGTCTTTGGAATTAATTACGACATTGGTAATAGCGCTTCACTGGGTTTTAATCCTAAAGAAGAAATATCCACTTACGGCCAATATATTAAAAACGTCCATGTCAAAGATCGGCTCTTGGGTGGAACAACAGTTCCTTTAGGAAAAGGAGCAGCTCTGTTTGAAACGATTTTTTCTTTGCTTAAAAAAATAAATTATAAGGGAAATTACATTCTACAAACAGCACGAGCCGATGATGGACATCATGTGGAGACATTATGTCTCTATCGCAACATGACCCTTCACTGGTTAAATGACAATGCAGCTTGAACTAAAGGACAAAAAAGTTTTAATCACCGGCTCTTCCCACGGCATTGGCGAAGAGATTGCTCATGTATTACATGCTGAGGGCTGTCGAATAGCCCTCAATGGACGAAATAGTTCCGCCTTGCAACATGTTAAAGAAAAATTATCCGGATCTGTGGGCATTGTAGGAGATGTTACCAAACCAGAAGAAGCCAAACATATAGTCAGAGAAGCCGTAAACACTTTAGGGGGATTGGATATTTTAATTTGCAATGTGGGGAACGGCCGTTCTCTTCCTCCTGGCAATGAACATTACGAAGAATGGCAGCGTGTTTTTGCTTCTAATCTTTGGTCTACCACCAATATGGTAGAAGCCGCCCGCTCCAGTTTGGCCGCTTCCAAGGGAAACATTGTTTGTCTTTCTTCCATTTGTGGTCTTGAAGTAATTCCCGGCGCCCCCGTCACCTACTCCGCCGCTAAAGCCGCACTTAACGCTTATGTCCGTGGCATCGCACGTCCTTTAGGACAAGAAGGTATTCGCATCAATGCAATAGCACCTGGCAATATTCTCTTTGAAGGATCCGTTTGGGCCGACAAGCTAAATAAAAACGCTAACGCCGTTAACAACATGCTGGAACAAGAAGTGGCTCTTAAAAAATTGGGAACAGCACGCAATGTAGCTGAGCTAGCAGCTTATTTAGCCTCCCCAAGAGCGAGCTTTGCCACCGGCGTCATTTGGACACTCGACGGAGGCCAAATTCGTTCTTAAACATGACTTCTTCTTTTAAAAAATTTGATTTGTCGAAAAACACCGCGCTCATCACCGGAGGTGCCGGCTTATTAGGAATGGAGCACGCTGCAGCTCTTTTGGAAAATGGGGCCACTGTTATTTTAACCGACGTCAATCAACCCCTCCTCTCTTCTGCTGTTGATCAGTTGAAAAAAAATTTTGATGCAGCAAAAATTAGCACCCACATCATGGATGTGACGCGCCTGGAATCCATCCGGCAGGTAGCTGATAATTTACAATCACAAAAACAGCATGTTGATATTTTAATTAATAACGCAGCGATTGACCCTAAAATTGCCTCTACAACCGTATCTGAAAATTCTCGCTTAGAAAATTTTTCTCTAGAACAATGGAATTTACAAATAGCTGTGGGGCTGACGGGGGCTTTTTTATGTAGCCAAGTTTTTGGAAGCCTCATGGCATACAAAAAAGGGGGAGTCATTCTCAATATCGCATCAGACCTTTCAGTCATGGCTCCCGATCAAAGACTTTATACCAAAAAAGATGTGCAAGCCCATCAGCAGCCGGTTAAGCCCGTTACTTATTCCGTCATCAAAACTGGATTGATTGGATTAACACGCTACTTATCAACTTACTGGGCAGACTCTGGAGTGCGTGCCAATGCGTTATCTCCCGGCGGTGTTTTCAACGATCAGCCTCAAGAATTTGTAACCCGTTTAAACCAACTGATCCCTTTAGGTCGCATGGCCACACGTGATGAATATCGTTGTGCCATACAATTTCTGTGCTCCGATGCTTCAGCTTATCTCAATGGACAAAACATCGTCATGGATGGAGGGCGTTCGGTATGGTGAACCTTTTTATTAAAGGAGATTTATGAATATTCTAGTCACGGGAGGTTGCGGTTTTAAGGGTACTGTTTTGGTGCCCAAACTTCTTGAAAAAAACCATCATGTCACTGTTATCGACCCACAGTGGTTCGGCAATTTTTTAAAACCACACCCACGGCTGCAAGTTCTTAAACAAGACATCCGAGATATTCAAAATGTTTCTTTAAAAGAAATTGAAGCCATTATTCACTTAGCGTCTGTAGCCAACGATCCTTGCGGCGATTTGGATCCAAAATTAACCTGGGAAATAAGTGCTCTGGCAACTATGCAATTAGCAGATAAAGCAGCTCGCAACGGAATTAAGCACTTCATCTATGCTTCTTCCGGAAGTGTTTACGGGGTTAAGGAAGAAGAAAAAGTAACGGAAGATTTAGAACTCAACCCCATTTCTGAATACAATAAAACCAAAATGGTTTCAGAGCGTGTTTTGCTAAGTTATTCAGATAAAATGGTTGTACAAATCATCCGACCTGCCACAGTTTGTGGTTATTCCCCGCGCATGCGCTTGGATGTGTCAGTGAACATGCTGACGATGCAAGCCCTCACCAATCATAAAATCACCGTTTTTGGCGGCAAACAAGTCCGACCCAATATCCATATGGATGATATTACGGATCTGTATCTGTTTATGCTAGATCATCCGGAGCATAAGGGTATTTTCAATGCCGGCTTTGAAAACATTTCTATTTTAGACATCGCTCAACGAGCGGCGGAACAAATTGGCGCTGAAATTATCGTAACCGAATCCAATGACCCCCGTTCCTACCGTATTAATTCTGATAAATTATTATCTACCGGTTTCCGCCCGAAAAAAAGTGTCAACGACGCTATTCGGGAAATTATTGCTAAATTCAATTCTGGGGAGTTGAAAGATGAAGAACGTTTTTACAACCTGAAATGGATGCAGAAAGGGGGCATTTTATGAGTTATATTCTCAACACGTTTACCGATTACGCCAACCGGTTGCAAAAAATATTGCAAACTGCCGATTGGACGCCTGTAGGACATTTAGCTGAAGAGCTGATGGACTGCTGGCGCACTGGGCGCCAGGTTTTTCTTTGTGGTAACGGAGGAAGTGCCGCCAATGCTATGCATTTGGCTAATGATTTTCTTTACGGCGTTTCTAAAACGCCCGGTTCAGGACTAAAGGTTAATGCGCTGCCGGCTAATGCCTCTATTCTCACCTGTCTGGCCAACGATGAAAGTTATGATCAAATTTTTTCGCTTCAACTCTCCGTTTTAGGCAAACGTGACGATGTGTTGATCGCTTTATCCGGCAGCGGTAATTCCCCCAACATCCTTAAGGCTTTAGAACAAGCCAATACTATGGGAATGAAAACATTTGCCGTTTTAGGTTTTTCCGGCGGTAAAGCCAAAACACTGGCCCAAGTCCCTATTCATTTTGCCATCGATGACATGCAAATTGCCGAAGACATGCAGATGGTCGTGGGTCATATGATTATGCAACGATTTAATGAGTAAACCCCAGCCTCACCCCTCATAAAAATTAATCATGTCTCAAAAATGTTTGATTTTAGGTAGCAACTCCTTTTCAGGAGCAAGCTTTGCCGACTATCTTTTAGAGCAAGGGCATTCCGTCATCGGATGTAGCCGATCGCCAGAACCCCATGAAGCTTTTTTGCCTTACCGCTGGCAAAAAAGATCACGCTCGTTGAATTTTCATCACCTGGATCTCAATCACGATCTGGACGCCCTGATGTCACTGATCCAACGTGAGGAACCGGCTTATGTCATTAACTTTGCCGCGCAAAGCATGGTGGCCGAAAGTTGGAAAAACCCTGAACAATGGTTTATGACTAATGTTGTTTCCACTATTGCTTTTCACGAACGACTACGACATTGCCGTTTTCTTAAAAAATATGTTCATGTGACGACCCCGGAAGTTTATGGCAATACCACTGGTCTCATTGACGAAAAGGCCTCTTTCAACCCCAGCACACCTTATGCTGTTTCAAGAGCTGCAGCAGATATGAGCTTAAAAACATTTTTTACAGCCTACCAATTTCCTGTAGTCTTCACGCGTGCCGCCAATGTCTTCGGCCCTGGCCAACAACTCTACCGCATCATTCCCAGAACTATTTTTTTCATTAAAACAGGACGTAAACTACAACTTCATGGCGGCGGGCATTCTGAAAGGTCATTCATCCATATACGTGACGTGTCCGACGCCACCGAAAAAATTATGCTCAACGGAAATCCGGGAGAAGCCTATCACATCTCTACGGACCGCATCATCACTGTGCGTCATTTAGTCGAAATGATTTGCCAACGTTTGAATGTATCTTTTGAAAAATGTGTCGAAGTTGTAGGCGAACGTTTAGGAAAAGATGCCGCTTATCGTCTCGACAGCCATAAGCTGCGCAGCGAACTCAAATGGCATGACCGTATTATTCTGGAAGAAGGAATTGACGAAACCATTCGTTGGGTGGAGCGTTGGTTAGCAGATCTTAAAACGTTGCCGATAGATTATATTCACAAAGCTTAAATCATCTACAATCAAGAGGTCATGATTAGTGAATGGAGAAAGACATATGGGACAAGAAATTGATTTGCTCATGAATTACCCCCGCACCAAACGCAATGTGAAAGAGCGTGGGCAATTAAAAACAGAAGAGGATAGAAAAATAGCCCGACAATTCGGCCAAGATTTTTTTGATGGAGACCGTCGCCATGGTTATGGAGGCTTTAATTACTCTCCTCGTTTCTGGCAACCTGTGGTCCCTACTTTTCAAGAATATTACAAACTCAAACCAAGTAGCTCAGTGCTCGACATTGGTTGTGCCAAAGGTTTTATGTTGCACGACTTTGCCTCACTCATTCCTGGCATCACGGTTAAGGGAATTGATATTTCTTCCTATGCAATTGAAAATGCCATTGAAGACATGAAGCCTCATCTCTGTGTTGGGGATGTTCGTGAATTACCATTTCCAAACCGCTCTTTCGACCTCGTCATTTCCATCAACACCATTCACAATCTAGACCAAGAAGACTGCGCACGGGCTTTGCGTGAAATTGAACGTGTCTCCCGCGGTAACAGTTTCATCACCGTGGATGCTTATCGGAATGACGAAGAAAAAGAAGCCATGTTCGCCTGGAATTTAACAGCAAAAACTATTTTATCAGTACCTGAATGGGTTTCGTTCTTCAAAGAAGTGGGTTACACCGGAGATTATTACTGGTTTGTTCCATGAAAAAAACGTTCGCCGCCATTTTAGAAAATATCGGCAAGCCACTCACATTATGTGAGTTGGAAATTCCCGATTTAAAACCGGGTCAAGTGTTGGTCAACATCCGTTATTCCAGTATTTGCCATACCCAAATCAATGAAATCAAAGGATTGAAAGGGGAGGATAAATTTCTTCCGCATACTTTAGGGCATGAGGGTTACGGTGTGGTGGAAGCAATAGGAAATCAGGTCACAAAAGTAAAACCAGGAGATACGGTGATTCTCACATGGCTTAAAGGTGATGGCATGAATGTGCCAGGCACCCAATACGCTTGGGGAAAACAAACCGTCAATTCAGGAGCGGTGTCTGCTTTTATGAAAAAGGCCGTTGTTTCTGAAAATAGGGTTGTAAAAGCCAGCGGTCTTCCCGAAGAACTGATGCCTCTTTTAGGATGCGCCATTCCAACAGGAGTTGGTCTTGTGCTCAATACATTAAAACCTCGTCCGGGGCAAAGTATAGCCATCTGGGGTTTTGGCGGCATTGGCATGAGCGCTCTGATAGGAGCAATGATCGCCCAATGCCATCCCATTTTCGTCATTGATGTTCAAGATTCAAAGCTGGAATTAGCCAAAAACATGGGAGCAACACATGCACTTCATGGCCGTCACGATCCCAATCTTAAAATTTTGACCTTAACCCAAAATCAAGGCGTTGATTTTGGTGTCGATGCCGCAGGATCCATTCAAACCATTGAGTCGGGATATGCCACAATCCGTAAAGGCGGTGGGCGTTTTGTAGTCGCTGGCAATCCCCCTGCCGGAGAAAAAATAAACCTGGACCCCATGGATTTAATTTCCGGAAAAAATATTTCAGGAACATGGGGCGGCGAATCGCACATTGAAACAGATTTACCTCTCTATATTGACTACCATCGCAAAGGATTACTTCCCTTAGACCAACTCGTCACTCATCAGATTCCTTTGGAAGAAATTAATGAAGCCATTGAACTGATGATGAGTGGAAAATCGGGAAGAATTCTTTTAGATCACGGAAACATCTAAACCCATGGACGAAACAAATAAAATTAAATCACTCTCCGATCTAGAAACTGCGATTGCAGGTCATAAAACACGTGGAGAAAAAGTGGTTCATTGTCATGGTGTTTTTGATCTGCTGCATCCGGGCCATATCCGACATTTCAAAGAAGCTAAACGCCAAGGGGATAAACTGGTCGTGACCGCCACACCAGACCGTTATGTTAACAAGGGAGTTGGACGCCCGGTGTTTCAGGAGCAAATCCGACTGGAAACTTTAGCATCCATTTCTTGTATCGATTATGTGGCCCTCAATGATGCCCCCGATGCCATTGGCCTTATCCAACGACTCAAACCCGACGTCTACGTCAAAGGCATTGAGTATAAAAACCACGCCAATGATGTCACAAACAAAATCAGCCAAGAAGTGGCAGCCGTGGAATCGTGCGGTGGAACAATGTACTACACCGACGATATCGTCTTTAGCTCAACGGAATTACTCAATTCTTATTTTGGTCAAATTCCGGAAAAAGTAAAAACTTACATTCAACACCTGAAAAAACGTTATCAAGAAAAAGATTTAGTCGATTTTATCAAACAACTGGAAGGGCTCAAAGTGCTGGTAGTGGGAGATGCCATTATTGATGATTATCAATATGTCGAACCATTAGGGCAATCGGGAAAAGGAATTCACATGGTGGCACGATGCCGCTCACGTGAAGTATTTGCCGGTGGTGTTTTTGCCGTCGCTAATCATGTAGCCAATTTTACAAGTGATGTCACTCTCCTTACAGCCATTGGAGCCCGTGATGGATCACGTGACATAATTAACACAAAATTAAATTCAAAAATAAAATGCCACTATGTTGAAATGGACGGAGCAGAAACCCTAACTAAAAAACGCTATGTGCTCCGTGATGGCGATACTCTTTCAAAATTATTCGAAACTTATTCAGGCTCCGACCAAATAATGGGTAAAGCGGAAATTGCAAAAGCTCTTAATTTTATCCGCGAATATGCCAACGATTACGATGCCATCATTGTCAGCGACTTTGGCAATGGTTTTGTAAATAAAGAAATGATCCAAGCTTTGGGGGAGACAAAAACATTTTTGGCCATTAATGCACAAACGAATAGCGGCAACAGAGGCTATCATGTCGTGACCCATTATCCACGGGCCGATTACATTTCTTTAAACGAAGGAGAATTACGACTGACTGCTCATGATAAACATGGGGATATGAAAAAAATTATTGAGAAGGTTTGCGCCACCATGTCTTGCCGAAAGATGTCTGTCACTTTGGGTGTCCAAGGGGTACTGATCTATGATCAAGAACAAGGATATGCAGAAATTCCAGCTTTGACAATGCGAGCCATCGACCGCGTAGGTGCCGGCGACAGCTATTTGGCCGTTTCCTCCTTATGCATGGCCCGCAACATTCCTTTTGAAGTGGCTGGTCTTATTGGATCAGTAGCCGCTGCCATTGATGTCCAGATTGTCGGTAATAAAGAAAGTGTCGATAAGATTGCCGTGTGCAAATATATAACCACTCTTATGAAATAAAACATGTCTCTCCGTTTCGAACTACTTAAAAAAATGATGCGCATCCGTATGGTGGAAGAAACCATTGCGGATCATTATGCCGAACAGGAAATGCGGTGTCCTGTTCATTTAAGTACCGGCCAAGAAGCCGTGGCAGTTGGTGTATGTTCAGCCCTTCAACCCGAAGACTATGTGATGAGTACACACCGGGCTCATGCTCACTATTTAGCCAAAGGTGGAAATCTAAAAGCCATGTTGGCGGAAATTTACGGAAAAGCAACAGGCTGTTGTTCCGGTTATGGAGGCTCCATGCATTTAACTGACTTAAGTGTCAACATGCTGGGGTGCACCCCCATTGTCGGCGGCAGTCTTCCGGTAGCCGTGGGGACTGCTTTTGCAACATGGCAAAAAAACGAATCACGTGTGACAGCCGTTTTTTTTGGCGAAGGAGCTACAGAAGAAGGTGTATTTGCCGAATGTCTTAATTTCGCCGCCCTTAAAAAATTACCTGTCATTTTCGTCTGCGAAAATAATTTGTATTCCGTTTATTCCCCTCTCAGCGTTAGGCAACCGGAAAAACGTGACAATGTGGCTTTAGCCAAAGCACACGGTTTATCTGCAGCCAAGGCGGATGGTAATGATGTAGAAGCCGTGTATGCTCTCAGTCAACAAGCCGTTAAAAATGCACGTGAAGGTTTTGGACCATTCTTCTTGGAATTTAATACCTATCGTTGGCGCGAACATTGCGGGCCACAATTTGACAACCATATCGGTTACCGCACTGAAGAAGAATACCAACATTGGCGACACAAATGTCCTGTAGAAAATTATCAAAAACGTTTACTCAGTGAAAATATCATCACACCTCAAGACATTGAAACGCTCATCCATTCGTTACAAAAAGAAGTCAACGAAGCGTTCGTGTTTGCAAAAGAAAGTCCGTTTCCTGAAATACTTTTCACTCGATAGAATAACAAAGTCAAAAAATGACAAGAGAACTTAAATTTCACCAAGCTATTTTAGAAGCAACCGATCAATGTCTACAAAAAGATCCACGTGTTTATCTCATGGGTTTGGGAGTGCCCGACCCTAAGGGAATTTTTGGAACCACATTAGGTCTGCAGCAAAAATATGGAGAACGCCGAGTCATGGACATGCCCACGTCCGAAAATGGCATGACCGGTATTGCCATCGGTTCAGCCATTGTTGGCCAGCGCCCTATTCTCACCCATCAGCGCGTAGATTTCATGTTATTGTCGTTAGATCAAATTATCAACAATGCCGCCAAGTGGGAAACCATGTTTGGTGGCAGAATGAAAGTACCTCTCGTCATCCGCGCCATCATCGGGCGAGGCTGGGGTCAAGGCCCGCAACATTCTCAAAGTCTTCATTCTCTTTTTGCCCATATTCCAGGCCTTAAAGTCGTTATGCCCGCCACAGCTTACGATGCCAAAGGTTTACTCATTTCTGCAATCGAAGATGACGGGCCCGTTATTTATCTGGAACATCGCTGGCTACATGGTGCCTTTGGTCCAGTGCCTCAAGAAATGTACCGTGTACCGATAGGACAAGCCCGTACCGCACGAGAAGGAAAAGACGTAACGTTTGTGGCCACATCTTACATGACGTTAGAAGCCCTAAAAGCCGCAGAAGTTTTATCTCAACAAGGCATTGAAGCAGAAGTGGTGGATGTGCGGAGCCTGCGCCCCTTGGATGCGCCACATATTCTTCAATCGATACGTAAGACAGGCCGATTGATTGTGGCAGATGGAGGCTGGGGATCTTTTGGTTTCGGGGCTGAAATCTTGGCGCTGGTTTCAGAGAAATTATTTGGATGCCTCAAATGCCGGCCCTGTCGAATTCATCATCCGGAAGCCTCCACTCCCACAAGTTGGAAATTGGCCGAAAATTATTATCCTCGTGCCATTCACATCGTAAATGCAACGCTGAAAATGATGGACTTACCGGAACAAAATGAAAAAGAAGCGGGGCTTATTCAACAAAACCCTCAACTTGATGTGCCCGACGCATCGTTCATGGGGCCATTTTAAGGAGAATTATGGACTTAGGAATTCGTGGAAAATGGGCTCTGGTCACGGGAGCTGGCCGAGGCTTAGGACATTCTATTGCAACCTGTTTAGCTAAAGAAGGTGTGAACATTATCGCCACCTCACGTACGGCTTCCGACTTGGATGAATTAATTTCTTCCCTAGGAGGGAAAAAGGCCGGACATTTATCTTTGCCGTTGGACATTTCTTTGCCCGATGGCCCTACCCGGCTCATCGACTTTGTTAAAACAAAGATCGGGGCACCCGATATCATCATCCACAATGTTGGAGGCAATTTAGAAGTGACTGATCCTTTCTGCTCTTTAGAAGACTGGCAACGCGTCATGCGTTTAAATGTTGAAGTCGTTGTAGAAATCAATCGTAGTCTCGTCCCCCCCATGCAGAAAAAAGGTTGGGGACGCGTCTGCCATGTATCCTCCATTTCCGCCTTAGAAAATCAGGGGCCTCCCGCGTATTGTGCCGCCAAAGCGGCCCTTGTTGCTTACACGCGTAGTTTTGGGCGTTACGTTTCTCCTCAAGGTGTTGTTGTCACCTCTATTCTTCCCGGTGCTGTCATGACAGAAGGGGGTTATTGGGACAAAGCCAGCCGGGAGCGGCCAGAACATGTGGAAAAATATTTAAAGGAGCGAATGGCGATCAATCGTTTCGGACGACCTGATGAAATTGGAGAAGTGGTTGCCTTTCTGTGTTCTCACCATGCTTCATTCTGTATCGGCTCTTCTTTCTTGGTGGATGGCGGCCAAGGGCGTGTGTTTTATGCACAAGAGCAATTTTAGATAGTAGGTTAGTTTAAAAACAGAATGAGTCATTCCGGTAGGTCTTAAGCCGGAATCCATTTTAAAATAACTTAGATCCTGCAAATTCACTCCTTAATCTCAAGAAAGGATTCTTATGGCAGAACTATTAAATAAAAATTTGCGGCGAAAAATTGTGGAAATTGTAACTCAAGCCAAAGAAGGCCATATCCCCAGTTCATTCTCTAT
Source organism: uncultured Nitrospiraceae bacterium (assembly GCA_964592255.1). GTDB lineage: Bacteria > UBA10199 > UBA10199 > UBA10199 > SBBF01 > CAZQCI01. The sequence continues at coordinate 22,173 of CAZQCI010000003.1, forward strand.
TGTCGATATTATCGATCATCTTTACGGCAAAGTGATGAAATACGATTTTAAAAACCCTACCTGGGATGAACGTGATTATTTTATTCTCAGTAAAGGCCATGGATGCGCTGGTTTTTATGTTGTCTTACATAAATACGGCATCTTAACGGACACTCACCTTGCAACCTACAGCCAACAAGGGGGTATTTTGGGAGGGCATCCCGACATGACGTGCGTACCGGGGGCGGAAGCCTCAACGGGCTCTTTAGGCCACGGTTTTCCCACGGCTATGGGTTTAGCACTCGGTTTGAAAATTCAGAAAAAACCAAATCGTGTTTTTACTCTCTTAGGAGATGGTGAAACAAATGAAGGAACCATTTGGGAAACAGCCCTTGTGGCGGCCCGGCAGCGTTTGGGAAATTTAGTGGCTATTGTTGATTTTAACGGATCAGCTGCACAAATTCTACCAATGGATCCTATGGCAGAAAAATGGAAAGCCTTCGGTTGGCAAACCTATGAAATTGACGGACACAGTGCCGCTGATTTGGAAAAAGTTTTTAAACAACTGGACTTAACTTCCGATGGAAAACCAAAAGTCATTGTAGCCCACACGTTAAAAGGCAAAGGAGTGAGTTTTGTGGAAGGCCATGGCCCTTGGCATCATAAAATTCCCAATGCGCAAGAGTACGAAGCCATCATGAAGGAGCTCACATGAAAAAATTACGACAAGAATTTGCCGACACCATGTTAGAAGTCGGACAAACTGATTCTCGACTCGTTGTCATGGTAGGCGATATCAGTCACGGCATCCTTCAATCTTATGCAAAGGCCTGCCCAGGCCGATACTATAATATCGGTATTTGCGAACCCACTATCATTAATATGGCAGCAGGCATTAACAAAAGCGGGTTAATACCAGTGGTTCACACCATAGCACCTTTCATTATCGAACGAGGGTACGAACAAATTAAATTAGATTTCGGATATCAAAATTTAAATATTAATTTAATTTCTGTGGGAGGCGCTTTCGATTATTCCCAATTAGGCTGTAGCCATCACTGTTATACCGACATCTCACTCATGTCTCATTTCAAACGTGCGTCTGTTATGCTACCAGGAAGTCCTGTGGAATTGAATGTGCTGTTTAAATCCTTATACGATAAAAATAATATCAATTATTTCAAACTTCCGGAAGTTCCGCACGGCATCGAATTTTCAAAACAAGATATTCAACACGGAAAAGCCATTCGCACTGCGGAAGGATCCGACATCACAATTATCTGCATCGGCACTCAATTAAAAAACGCACTGGCAGCTGCCGACCTACTTAAAGGGCGTGGAATTGCGGCTGAAATTCTTTATCTGCATACCATCAAACCTTTTGATAACGAGCACGTAAGGGCCAGTGTCGCTAAAACAAAAAAAGTTTTGGTTGTGGAAGAGCTGTCGGCCCACGACGGTGTTTTTAATTTAGTCTTAAAAGCCTGCCTTGGCCTTAATGATGTTCGCTATGCTCACATTGCCATTGATGATTTTATTCACGGCTATGGTAGTTATGAAGAATTATCCCATCGGATCGGGTTTGATCCCGAAGGAATTTTCAATAAAATCAAAGAAAATTTTTCTGATCTTTTTTAAATCATGAAAACAGTGAATCATTGTGGCATTTGTTTATCGCAGAACTTAGAAGAAGTTTGGAATTTACCAGCCTTACCTCTAACTGAACAATTCGGCCCCTATGCACCTTCAAACTGCCCCCCCATCGATCAAAAATTACTACTATGTTCTTCTTGTGGCCATATTCAATTAGGATATCAGATTGATCCAGATATTCTTTACGGTTCAAAATATTCCTTCAGAACAAGTGCCTCCCATTCCGCTAAATCAGGAACAGAGTTATTCTTAAATTTTTTAACAAAACATACGGCAGATCGTCGGTTTCAATCTTTAGTGGATATTGGAGGTAACGATCTTTACTTAGCAAAAAAAATGGTGGAGCAAGCCAATTACAGAGCGGTCATTGATCCCGTCTGCCAGGCACAACATGGACAAGATGTAGAAGGCATTAAAATCTTTGGTTGTCTGGTAGAAAAAGTCAACCTCTCGCAAGACCTTAAAAAACCGGACTTAGTTGTCTCCCGTCACACATTAGAACACATCGCCAATCCTTTAGAGTTTTTTCAGCAACTTTTTTCCCAATGTGATGAAGACTGTCTTTATTTTTTTGAAATTCCTTGTATGGAAAGATTATCCGAAAGTTTGCGATTTGACGCTATTTTTCACCAACACTATCATTATTACGATATTCATTCTTTTCTTAACCTATTGCAAAAGGTTGGGGGCGAGTATCTCGACCATAGCTACAATTATCAAGGTTCTTGTGGTGGAGCTCTCCTTGTGGCTTTCCGGAAGGCTAAAAAAAGCAGCTCAATTTTGCACCCTGAAGTCAAAAATCGTAAACAAATTCTAGAAAAAAAAATACGGATGTTTACAAACCAAATGGATATTTTATCGGATCAATTATCCAGTTTGCCAGGCCCTATTTACGGGTACGGTGCCAGCCTGATGTTGGCAACATTGTCCTATCACTTAAAGAATGATTTTTCGTGTCTTGAATCCATATTGGACGACGACCCAACCAAGAATGGCATGACATACCAAAATATCCCCGTCACCATTCGCCATACTGGCCTTGTTAAGCCTGATGAAAATTCGTGCTACCTAATTACTTCTTTGGAAAACTGTCGCTCTATTTATAAACGCCTTCTTGATTTGAAACCACGACATATTTTAATGCCACTGGCTTCATAGGACTATGTCAAAAAAAATAGTTGCTCTTTGGGATGAATATCAAAGCCCATGGACCCTGGGAAAAGGATTGATGTTTTTAGAAGAGATTAATGACTTAATACAAAAAAAGAACATCAATGATGTAGATTTAATTTGGTGTTCAGAAAAGAAACCTCCCCCATTATTTGATTTACCGGCATGGGTTGAAAAAATTTTTCACTACACGCATCCTTCTTTAATGAATAAATCTTTTGAAGAAGAATTTGTTTGGGGACTTAAAAAACCAAATCTTCCTTTTTCATACAACGAAAGTTTTCTTTATCTTCAAAATTCTTGCGGGAACCAACTTCCCATATTGAAACCAAAAGAAAAGTGGAAAAAACAGGCGGAAATTTATATCCAAAATCACGCAGGCAACAAAAAAACCGTTATTGTGCATCTCAAACAAAATGCGCTCAACACTCTGAGCAACGCACAACTGAAGGAGTGGAAACAATTCATTCAGGCTGTTTCGGATCATTTTACTAATTTTCACTTCATCGCCATCGGCAATGAAAAACCAACAGATTTATTGGAATTACCTAACTTCAGTTGGACAGGAGGCGAAGACATTTGCCTGGACCTAACCCTCATTCATGAAGGAGACCTATTTATGGGCATGTCTTCAGGCCCTTGCCAAATGGCTATGTTTAATTCAAAACCTTATGTTATTTTTAAACACCCAGGACATCACACGGAAGAAATGAAAAAAGAATTTTCAGGTCGAAACCATTTTTCTTTCAACAACAATCATCAAAAATTTTTGATTGCTAAAGATGACTATGCCTGTCTTCTGGAAAACTTTGAGTCCCTAACAAAATATGTCAGAATTTAACAAAAAAAATATTCTTATCTTAGGCGCTGCCAAAGGAACAGGGCAAGTGATTGCAAAAAAATTTGCCGCCGCCGGGGCTCATCTTATTTTAGTGGATATCGACCCTTACCTGTATGAAATAACCGAAACTCTTAAAAAGCAGACAACTATAGAAGCCCACCTGATTGACTTAAGCTCAACTGCAAACGTGGAAAGGGAGCTTCCAGAAATTATTGGAAATCGAAAATTAACAGGCATTGTCTATGTTACGGGATTAAGATCCAAAAAAAAATTTGGGGAATTTACATCATCCGACTGGGATTTTGTAATTAATGCATCATTAAAAAATGTTTTTTTCTCCGCGCAAGCTCTCGCTGAAAAATTTGATGATACTTTTCCCTTTTTCATCACTCTCTCCTCGGTAGCAGCTCAATTTATTGGAGGGGAATGCGTGGCTTATCATTGCGCCAAAGCAGGTTTGGAACAACTGACTCGTTATCTTGCGGTGGCATTAGGAAAAAAAGGCGTGCGCGTCAATGCTGTGTGTCCGGGGATGATCGTTAAGGAAGAGAATAAAACTCGTTTTTTATCCGAAGAGAATACACCCTATCGTACCCGTTCTTTCAAAGCTCACCCTTTGGGCTCCGTTGGAGATAGCCATGACATTGCAGAAGCTGTTTTTTATCTCGCTTCACCTCAAGCAAAATTTATTACAGGTCAGATTTTGGTTGTGGATGGCGGGTTAACCATCCAAGATCAATTCAATATGGCTCAGCAATTTTCTTTATCATGAAATTAGAACTTAAAAACAAAGTAGCTTTAGTTACCGGTGGAAGTAAGGGAATAGGGGCCGAAGTTTCATTTTCACTCGCTCAAGAAGGAGTGAAAGTAGCCTTTTGCGCCAGAACTTCTGACGCAATGAAAAAATTGAAGGAAAAAATTGAGTTGAATTCAGGCATCTGTATGCCTCTTGAAACGAATGTTTTCAATCCTGATGAAATTTTAGCCTGTGTCCAAAAAACAGCCTCAACTTTCGGAGGCATTGACATCCTCATCAACAATGTAGGAGGTGCCATTCAACAAGCGGGTTTTGATGATCTTTCTGATGAACAATGGCTCAAAACTTATGAATTGAACGTCCTGTCTGTAGTACGCTTCACAAGAGCTTGCTTGCCTTTCTTGAAAAACTCATCCTTAAAAAGAATCATCAATATATCGTCGATCAGTGCTCTACAGCCCGGTTTATTTAACCCTCATTACACAACAACCAAAGCAGCCATTGTCAACCTAAGCAAACACTTGGCAAATATTCTAGCCAAAGAAAAAATCTTGGTAAACGTCATCTGTCCAGGCCCCATCCATAGCGATTCGTGGGATACAAACGTGGAGAGAAAATCACAATCCTTAGGCCTTGAATCCACAGAAATGCGTAGGCAGATAGAAGAACAAGAATCGGCAAAAATTCCTTTAGGCTTTGTAGGAGAAGGGCATCACGTCGCAAGTTTAGTCTGCTTTCTAGCATCCCCGCTTTCAGGCTGGACAACAGGATCCTGTTTTCACCTCAATGGTGGAAAACTGGCCAATATCTTTTAAACAAAAAATTTTGAAAAAAAATTCTAACTGAAATGGTTAATTCTTATAAAATACTCAATCATGGAATTAAACGGCACACTTTCATTTTTGGAAAGACAATTTAAGTTTATTCAAAATGGGGGATGGCCTGCTTTGAAGTATAAATTGAATCTATTGAATAGATCTCTGAAAAAAAAGGCCATCACTTTACTCTTATTCCCTTTTTTCGGCGTACCCGTGATATTCATACGCTTTCTAAGCCCTTGGCTTAAGATTCGTTTTGGAGAATTAGAAAGCTCTGGCATCGGACATTTAGCCTTACCTATTGAAATTTACTTAAGTGAAATTGACCAAGGGTTACATCATCCAGGACGTAAAATGAAGAACCCCACCGCAAGCAGCGGAGTATCAAGAATGAATGACTTGTCGCCACAAGTGGCAGGAAATAAAACCCCCTCTGGGGGATTTAAGGATATTTGGTGTACTCAAAAAATAATATCCAATCATCTCCTTCTTGAAAAGTGGTCCCTTTATTTAACCATCTGGCCGCGATGGATCGTCAAACCTATGATTCTTGTCAATGATCTCATTCCTGGAGGACATACCAACCGTATTCCCTATCGCTACATCTATCAACAAACAAGGCCCTGGCAATTTTGCGATATAAACGGAGTGCTTCCCACTTCTAAAATCCACATTAATTTTTCGGAAGAAGAAAAAAAAGAAGGGTTTGAAACTTTAAAAAAAATGGGGATCGAAAAAAATGATCGTTATCTTTGTTTTATGACTCGAGATGGCGCTTATTACTCTGAACAACATGATCAATGGGCGCATAGAAACTCCTCCATTCATCCTATGGCCCAAGCCTTAGAATATTTTGGCTTGAAAAAAAAATATAAATTCATTCGCATGGGTGCAAAAGTGATCGAAAAACTCAACACCAACAACTCTTCTTTTATTGATTATGCCGCTAACGGAATGAGAACAGAATTATTGGATCTTTTTCTTATTGCACATTGCCATTTCATGGTCAGTACAGCAACCGGGTTAGATAGCTTAGCTTCAGCTTTTCGTCGCTCGGTTGTTTATGTGAATCTGGCGGACTTTGGCACTGCCGACGTATGGGGAGAAAACACACTTTTTATTCCTAAAAAGCTATGGTCCATTACAGAAAAAAGATTTTTAACTTTTAGTGAAATTTTCAAAATAGGTGCCCATTTTTTTGGAGAAACCTGGCAATATAAAAAAGCTGGCATTGAATGGATTGATAACGAAGTCGAAGAAATACAAGCAGCTGTTTCCGAAATGGAACAACGTCTATCCCAAACATGGATCAGTTATCCGGAAGATGAAAAACTACAAAACAAATTTCGCTCTCTTTGGCCTACACGTTCTGCAGGGCTCAAAATTCTTAAAAGCCGTATCGGCACGGAATTTCTCCGTCGAAATCAGGGACTACTACAATAACCTAGACTATGAAAATATTACTTACCGGAAATCAAGGCTACATTGGCACCGTCCTTCTTCCCTTATTACAACAGGAAGGACACGACGTAGTGGGCTACGACATTGGATACTATGCAGACTGTAGTTTACGCCCCGTTGAAAATAATTTTCGGCAAATTACAAAAGATATCCGCACCATTTCACTTGAAGACTTAACTGGGATAGAGGCTGTGATTCATTTGGCGGGATTATCCAACGATCCTTTGGGCGAATTATCTCCGGGACTCACGGAAGAAATTAATCTGGAAGCCACTGTTAAACTAGGGGAACTAGCACGCCAAGCCGGGGTCACGCGTTTTGTTTATGCCTCTTCCCAAAGCATGTATGGCGTTTCAAATGTCGAACATGAGCTGGAAGAAGACAATAGCGAAAAAAACCCGGTAACCGCTTATGCCCGAACTAAATGGGAAGCGGAATGCCGTTTGAAGGAATTGCAGACTCCCAATTTTTCTGTCATCTGCTTCCGTCCATCAACTGTATTCGGTGCCAGCCCCAGGCTGCGTTGTGATATTGTATTTAATAACCTGGTCGCTTGTGCCTATACGACTGGGAAAATCGAAATCAAAAGCGATGGTACACCATGGAGACCAGTAGTTCATGTGCGCGACGTCTGCTCCGCTTTCATGTCGGGTTTGAAGGCCCCTCTTGAATTGGTAAGGGGCCGCTCCTACAACGTAGGAATCCCGAACGGTAATTTCACCGTCCGCGACTTAGCCGAAGCCGCCCAACGGGCTGTACCAGGGAGCACGCTCACTTTTACAGGCGAGCATGGGCAAGATTCACGAACTTACCGTGTCAGCTTTCAAAGAATTTTGACTGAACTTAAAGATTATTATCGACCTGAATGGAATTTGGACCGTGGCGGCAAGGAACTGGTGGCCTTTTTTAAAGAAGTGAATTTTACTGAAAAAGAATTTCGTGGCCGTATGACAAATCGACTTATTCAACTTAAATATTTTATGGAGAGAAAATGAAAACAGGAATATCGGAACAAATCAAATCCTGTCGTTTATGTTCAAAATCCCGTATTGAATCTATTCTCAATCTAGGCGCACAGCCTCCAGCTAACAGCCTTCGGGAAGATAAAAAAGAATCTCTTGATCTTATTCCTTTAGTACTCTGTCGTTGTGAAGATTGCGGTACCGTTCAACTGACAGAAACCGTCGCACCGGATTATTTATTCAACCACTATGTTTGGGTAACGGGCACTTCCAAAGGGGCCCAACAATACAGCCAAGTTTTTTGTGACCGCCTCATTTCCCGCAGCCAAAAGAAACTGTTATCCGTTATAGAAATTGCCAGTAACGACGGTACTTTCCTAAAACCTTTTAAAGAACGTGGTCACAAAGTATTAGGCGTTGACCCGGCAAAAAATATTGCGGCACGGGCTATAGCAGAAGGCATTCCCACTGTGGCTGATTTTTTTGGATTAAAAATCGCTGAAAAAATTAAATCTGAACAAGGACAAGCCGACATCGTCTTTGCACGCAATGTCATTCCGCATGTGGCCAACGCCAAAGATGTTGTCGCAGGCTTGGCACACCTGCTTCAAGACCAAGGAATCGGCGTCATCGAATTTCACCGTGCTGATATCATTTTAAAAGAACTACATTACGATTCCATTTATCACGAGCATCTATTTTATCATTCGTTGCACAGTATCCAACTTCTGCTGGAAGGTTTTGGATTAAAATTATTCGATATTACCGAAAGTCCGATCAGCGGTGGATCTTGGGTCGTGTATTTTTCAAAAACAAACCGACCCCCAACACCCCAATTCTTACAAGCGCTTGAAGAGGAAAGCTTTTTAGGCATCCAACACAGCGCTCCTTGGAAGAAATTTTCGGAGCAATGCGAAAAACATAAAAGAAGCTTATTGTCCCTGGTGGAACAATTCACCAAGCAAGGCAAGCGTCTGATTGGTTATGGCGCTTCCGCCCGCAGCTCAACATTGCTGAATTATTGTGGTATCAATTACCGACATTTGGGAATGATTGCGGATCAAAATTCCTTCAAACAAGGACGCTACACACCAGGAACAGATATTTTAATTTCTTCTCCAAAAGAAGCTTTCGACACTCATCCTGATGCCGTTTTATTGCTTGCGTGGAACTTTAAAGATGAAATTTTAAACAAAATACAATCGGACTACCAATGGCACGGAGACGTCATCATTCCTTTACCGGGGGAACCTAGCGTCATTAAAATATAATGAAATTTACTCCCTTAGAACTAACGGGTACTTGGATTATTGAACCGGAACCTTTCTCGGACGAACGTGGTTCTTTCTTCCGTCATTTTTGTGCTCAAGAATTTGCCGCTCATGGCCTTGAAACAGCGATGGCCCAAGGAAATATTTCCATTAATCCTTACGAAGGAACTTTACGTGGGTTTCATTATCAAATTCCGCCGTTTCAAGAAGCAAAAACGATATCGTGTTTAACCGGTTCTCTCTACGACATTGTTGTTGATCTTAGGCCTCAATCACCTTCGTTTATGAAATGGCTAGCCGTAGAACTGTCCGCTCAAAATCGAAAGAGTCTGCATATTCCCAACGGTTGCGCCAATGCTTGGCTCACAACAGCACCCGACACCACGGTTCATTATTATATGAGTACCCCTTATGCTCCGCAGGCTTATCGGGGATTTCGCTATAATGACCCTCTTTTCAATTTCGTTTGGCCGACAAAACCAAAAGTAATTTCAGAAAAAGATCGTCATCTGCCTGATTTTGATCCCACAACAATGAAGAACTCCGCCACAAGTAGTGAGGAATGAAACCCCCTCTGGGGGATTAAAATAATGCGTATTTTTCTGACAGGAGCCACTGGGTTTATAGGACAAAGATTATTGGCACGTCTTGAAAACCATGATGTGTTAGCCTTATCACGACATCAGCAGAGTATTCATTATCCTGGCGTACACTTCATCGCAGGTGATTTAAACAACACAACATGGACCAATGAGGTCAAAGATTTTTCTCCTCACATTTGCTTGCATCTAGCGTGGGAGGGGCTGCCGGATTATTCACTAGAACGTTGCCAGGCCAACCTTAACACGAGCTTGATACTTTTTAAAAAATTGGCCGAATTAGGAATAAAACGTTTCATCACAACAGGAAGCTGTTGGGAATATGGAAATGCTAGCGGCCCAGTTTGCGAAGTTTCTTCTATAGGTGATTTAAATATATTTGCGGCTACCAAACAAGCTTTACGATTAATGCTGACAAGCCTAGCGCTTGATTACGGTATTGATATGATTTGGACACGTCTTTTTTTCACCTATGGACCCAACCAACGTGCGTCGTCATTAATTCCACAATGTCATGCTGCATATTCTCAAGGGCGTCTGCCCCAAATTCAAAAGCCGGATGTAGCACAAGATTTTATTTATGTAGATGACGCAGCTGAAGCCTTGGTGAGATTAGTCGAAACAGAAAAATTGAAATCGGGCTTATTCAATATCGGCAGTGGCCAACCCACAACGGTAGGCATGGTGGTCAATGAAGTCGCCAAATATTTTGGAAAACCTCTTCCCTATTCTTCCACAAAACCCACCAGCGGTTTTTGGGCTGATACAAAAAAAATCAAGGAAGCCACAAGTTGGGAAGCACGCACATCGCTTCAATCGGGCGTGCAACAAACATTGAAAGTATTAGATCAAAAAAATCATGAAGCCTCCTGAACAAGCTGTCATTCTTTGCGGAGGCCTCGGCACACGGCTTCGTCCTTTTACGGACTCACACCCCAAACCCATGGTCCCCGTAAACGGAAAGCCTTTTTTAGAACATTTGTTAAAACAACTTTCCGGATTTGGTATCAAACGTTTCTTATTGCTAACAGGTTACAAAGGGGAACAAATCCGCGACTATTTTGGCGACGGTGCATCTTGGAATTGGCATATCGATTATTCACAAGGCCCTGTTGAATGGGAAACAGGAAGACGCTTTTGGGAAGGCCAACACCAAATGAATGATCGGTTTTTATTACTTTACTCGGATAATTTTGTTCAGTGTCCTTTTCAGCGTTTGGGAGAGATTCATCAGAAAGAGAATGTAACGGTCACTTTACTTCTGGCTCCTAAAGAAAAAGGAAACATCCGCCTATCGTCACAAGGCCAAATCACGGCTTATGATAAAACACGGACGGAACCTAACCTTCATTTTGTTGAAGTCGGTTACATGATAGTGGAACGAGACAAAGTTTTGAAAATTCTTTCAAACATCTCAACATCTTTTGACATCAGTTTTTCGGAGGTTCTACATTCCTTAGCTCAACAACATCAATTGGCCGGCTTAGTGGTCAAAGATCCTTACCACAGCATTTCGGATCCGCATCGGCTGGAATTAATGTCGGCTTATCTTAAGCCGAAGAATATTCTTCTCATCGATCGTGATGGAGTCATCAACCAAAGACCGCCCCAAGGGGAGTACACAAAAAACTGGGAGGCTTTTAAATGGATCCCGGAAACACGTCGCGCTTTAAAAGAACTCGCTTCATCTGGTTTTAAATTTGTTGTTATTTCCAATCAGGCGGGCATCGCACGGGGCATGATTGACTCGGCTGCTGTAGAGCACATTCACGAAAACATAATCTCCACATTAGCATCAGAAGGCATAGAAATTCTCGATATTTATTTTTGCCCTCATCATTGGGACGACCATTGTGAATGCCGCAAGCCCAACACGGGCATGTTTTTTCGTGCCTCTCGGGAACACTTTTTAAGAATGGACCAAACTCTTTACGTTGGAGATGACACCCGTGACTGTCTAGCTGCTTATAATGCCGGATGTGGCTGCATTCTTGTAGGCCCCGATCATCAAGAAGAGGTGGCTCCGTATGCCAACCCTGTTCTAAGAGCTCGAAATATGTTAGAAGCTGTACCCTGGATTAAAAACCAATTTAACGATTGGAGAAATTAACAATGTCTCAACTTCAGTTTCAACATTTACCACGATCCGTCACTACCATTACACCTCAACGGTTAAGTTTTGCAGGCGGAGGGACTGATCTTCCTGACTTTTACCGAGAACATGGAGGGGCTGTTGTCAGCACCACCATTGATAAATATATTTACGTTACCGTTAAACGACATAGCCCTTTATTCAACGAAACCTATCGGCTCAGTTATTCCAAAACAGAACACGTGATGAATTTGGAAGAAATTGAAAATGATGTGGCACGCGAATGTTTAAGGCTGGTGCCGGTGGAACCTCCTTTGTTTATTTCTACCGCTTCTGATCTTCCAGCTTCATCCGGACTTGGCTCTTCGAGTAGTTTTGCCGTGGGGCTTCTTTATGCTCTTCACACATTACGGGGAGAACATGTTTCCGTAGGACAATTAGCGGAAGAAGCCTCGCATGTTGAAATTGAAATGCTTAAACGGCCTATCGGCAAACAAGATCAATATGCCGCTGCATTCGGTGGGCTAAATTACATGACCTTCAATGAAAATGGCCGAGTTCATCTGGATCCTTTGTGGCTTCCCCAAGACGGATCGGAGGCTTTGTTTAACAACAGTATGCTTTTCTGGACAGGGCTTCAGCGCGAAGCCAAAAGCATTTTGGAAGAACAACGCTCCAAAATTTTGGAAACAACTGAAACATTAATCGCTATGCGTAACATGGCGGCTGAATGTCGTGATTGTCTTTTATTACATCATGAAGACCTTACTCCGTTTGGAAAAATTTTAGATAAAGGTTGGAGAGCCAAACGCAGTTTAACAGAAAAAATTAGTTCGTCTCAAATTGACGATTATTATTCCCAGGCTCTTCAAGCAGGTGCCTTGGGTGGAAAAATTGCCGGAGCCGGAGGCGGCGGTTTTCTTTATTTAGTTGTTCCTGAGCCCTTGCACAATCAAGTCCGCAAGGCTCTTCCCGGCATGATGGATGTCCCCATCAAATACGAACCACAAGGGACGCGATTATTATCGGTTGTTTAAACAATCATCTCAGGAGACCTACCTTATGCTTTTAAAAGACGGCACTTCAATTTCAAATGAAGATATTGAAACACTCAACGCACACGGACCTTATTCCATGGCTATATGGTCTTCAGGAAATATTTCTGTAGGCAATGAGGAAGGGCTAAAAGGACGAAGCGCTTATTTCACCAAACTAATACGCAAAGCGTTATTGGAAAATTTTACTTTGGATGAAATTAAAACATTTTCTATTTTAGATGTAGGGTGCAACGATGGATGGGTCCTGCATTCCCTCAGTGATTTACCCTTTGCCAAGATGGTTGGCATTGAACCACGGGAAAAAAATATTCAAAAAGGCCAAGTCGTTAGAAAAATATTAAAGTGTGAAAACCGCGTTGATTATCGATGCGGAGATATTGAATCTTTGGGATCCGAAACTTTTGACATCGTCATCTGCGCAGGCGTTCTTTATCATGTCGAGTCGATTCCTTTGGCATTGCGCCAGCTCCGCAATGTTTGCAAACGCTTTCTCTTCATAGAGTCGCGCTGCATGGCTTCCAGTTTCATGAATAACAAATTAAAAGAACATATCGAAATGAGAGATTTAGTGTACCAATTCAAAAAACCAATTTATGGCTTAACAGCTCAAAAATTTGAATCGGCTTATCATGACGGCTCGGCCCGCCATACCACCATCGTCAACATACCCACAACGGAATCACTCTTAATGAATCTGGAAATTTTAGGATTTGATAATATTAAGGTTGTAGCAGATACAAAAACTTATCGTTCTTCCGTATGGAAGAATCGCCGCCCGTTGGAAGGCGTCTGCATTACGGCAAAAATCAATTCCGTTGAAACACATCAACCTTTTGATGAAAAAGCATGGATCAGTAAATACGAAGCATCGTTGCAGCAAACAATCTTATCTCGCAAAATAGTTTTACCATTATACCGATACTTCGTTGAAAAAAAATCTCCCTACCCCATGCCTTTAAAGGCATGGTTAGTGTTACGTTATATCACCGCACCAATTTGGATTTCTAAACTTTATGAAAAGTTACTCAGATTTTATGCACAAGGTATCGAACTGGAGATTCTTAAAAACCTAAGATACAGTCCTGCTGATAAAATTACATTAGAATGGGGAAAAATTTTGTATACAGAAGGCCATCTTGATGAAGCCCTGAAGACGTTGAAACAGATTTCTTCAAAACTCAATTCCGACTGGCGCGCCGTGTATCGGTCTTTCTTCCTCATGTCACAGATTTTAAAACAACAAGGAAAAAATACGGAAGCCGAACGCTACCTTAATCTTTGCAACACCTGTAACCCAAAATATCCACTCATTAACAAAGCTCAAAACTAATGCCATCGATAGTCACTTCCATTCGCCATGTCGGCATCGTTGTACGTGATTTGGAAAAATCACTGGAATTCTATTCTGGAGTTCTGGGCTTGGAAATTTACCGGCGTTTGACGGAAGAAGGCCCTTTCATGGACGAGTTAACTGGAATTAAAGGGGTTAAGTTAGAATGGGTCAAACTCATCATTCCTAAAGGAGGATTAATCGAGCTTCTTCAATACCATTCTCACCCGGATACTGCGACTTTATCTCGGCCTAACCCCTCACCTTCAAATGCATTAGGATGCTCCCATGCAGCATTGACAGTCACTAATCTGGATGAGCTATATTCAAAAATTAAGGCCAAGGGCTATACGACAAAATCACCCCCTCTCCTCTATCCCAACAAAGCCGGAAAAATACTTTATTGTCACGACCCTGATGGAAATATTTTAGAATTGATCGAAGATCTGCCTCGCTCCCCATCATGAAGCGCTTTCTCATCACAACAGCTTTAGAAGAAACATGGAAACAGGATGAGCCTCTTCTCTTTTTAGGGAAATGGTGTTTCATCTACCCGCGGCAGCTTTCCGATTTAAAATTAGATACAGAAATCCTTCCGCATCATTGGGACAATCGTCAAAAAATGTTTCAAGACTACTGTTATGCTCTTAATCTGTATGAAACTGTTCTTCAAAAACTGGCCCACAAGCTAAATGACATTCATCACGTGGACCGTAGTTTAAGATATTGGCGTATTGTGGTTGGCCCATGGCTCGGTTTATTTCTTGTAATGTTGTTGGATCGTTGGATCTCTATTGAACAAGCCACCCGTTATTGTGATTTATCTGGCAGCCTTGTTCTCACTGGGGAAGAAGACTCTTTAATACCTAAGACAATGCAGCATTTTGACTGCTTATATCCCAGTGACGAGTGGAATCATCTGATTTATTCCCAAATTTTAAAAGAGTTTCCGGATGTCCCTCTTCTTTTTCAAAAGAAAAGCTCTCTAGGCGAGAAGAAAACCTCTCCCAAAAAAAGTGTGAAAGACATTGTTAAAAAAACGTTAGGGCCCTTGATGTCACAAAGTGGCCGTCTCTTTTCAAAAAATAATGACATTCTATTAGTGGCCACTTCCCTCAATTTCTGGGAACAAATGTCCCTATCTTTTAAATTGAAACAAATTCCACGTCTTCTTTTGTCTCCACAAGTGGAAGATTTCGACATGAATCTTTCAAAAAGAACTTGGGACATTGGGCTAAAAACGGAATCGGGTTTTGAGTCTTTCGTCAACCGCTTTCTTCCACAACAAATTCCTCAGGCTTATGTTGAAGGTTACTCATCCCTAATATCCCAAACTGAACAACTTCCTTGGCCACAACAACCCCAAGCTATTTGGGCCTCTAATCTTCATTCAAACGATGTACTCAAAGCTTGGGTGGCTGATAAAACGGAAAAAGGAACCCCTTTAATCATCAGTCAACATGGCGGCAACTACGGCATGGGGCTTTGGAATTTACAAGAGCAACACGAAGTCAAAATTAGTGACCGCTACCTAACTTGGGGATGGTCCCGGCCGGAAGAACCTCAAATTAAACCCGTAGCTAAAATTAAATTTTCAAAGCCGATAAAAAAAATCCCCAAGTCTGGCAAAGCACTTCTAGTCACGGTGATGGTACAACGCTACGGTAATGTTGCTCTGTCGATGTACCATTCCTCCCAATGGTTAGAATATCTTCAAGAACAATTTACTTTTGTTGCAGCCTTGCCAGAACGCGTGCAACAAAAATTAACAGTCCGTCTCAGTCAACCGGATTATGGTTGGCGCCAAGTGGACCGCTGGCAAGATCGTTTTCCTGATCTAGACATCAATGATGGATGTTCTAGCATGAAAAAACTCATGAAGGATTGTCGCCTTTATATTTCTACTTATAATGCAACAACGTATCTAGAATCGTTATCAATGGGAATACCTACCGTGGTTTTCTGGAATCCAAAATACATGGAATTAAATAAACAAACCGAACCTTATTTTGAAGAACTGAAAAGCGTCGGTATTTTTCATAACACTCCGCAAGCGGCAGCAGCACATGTTGCAAAAGTTTGGGACGAACCGGAAATATGGTGGAATTCTTCAAGCACAAAAAAAGTACGCAAAAATTTTACAAAACAATTCGCTTATTGTCCGCCGGATAAAATGATGCGGATCAAACAAGCCATTCAAGAGGTCATCTCAACATGCTAAAAGTATGGGTCACAGGATCCCGCGGTTTTGTAGGCTCCGCTTTAATGTCACGTCTCAAACAATCGGGTTTCGATGCTGTGGGCATTACCAACACTCAATCGGTTTCTTCGGATACTATTTTTGTTGATTATGGGAATCGAAAAAGTATTCAATCCGTTTTAGATCAAACAGGAGTGCCGGATATTCTTTTTCATCTGGGATGGGGCCGTGTTTATGAGCCTGAATCGGACCTGCATCTGGGAGAAAACTTAGAAAATACCAAAACTTTTTTGGATGTACTGTATCAACATGGTCTGAAAAAAGCGTTACTCATTGGCTCTTCTTCTGAATATGGCAGCCGCGAAGGCTCTTTATTAGAAAGTGATTCTCCCATTGGGCGGCTGACAAATTATGCTCGTGGAAAAATTGAAGCCTGTCACCAAGGGTTTAAACTTGCGGAGCAATACGGTAAAATCTTCATCCATGTGCGCTTGTATCACACACTGGGTGCAGGCCACAGAAAAAGTTCTTTGATTCATCAGCTTTATCAAAGCTACCAAAGCTCAACTCCTTTGAGCCTTTCGGATTGTGAACAGTTCCGTGATTATATTTATTTGTCCGACGCTGCGGAAGGGATGATTCAGATCAGCAGTATCAATTCGTCTGAAATTGTCAATCTAGGTAGCGGAAACAAAATTCAACTTAAAGAACTTATCAAAATGTTTTGGAGCCAATTAGGAGGTCGGCACCCCGATCTACTTAAATTTAACGCGCATCAAAGGCCTGCAAATGAACCAGTACAACCTCCTTGCTATGCGAATATGGAAAAATTGAAAAAATTAACAGGTTGGCAGCCTTCTTTTTCTTTGGAAGAAGGAGTGGCCCAAACAATTCAAGCACTCAAAGTTCAATTTTCATGAAACAACCTCTTATCAGCGTGTGCATTCCTGTTTTCAATGGAGAAAAATATATCCACGAATGCATCACCAGTGTTTTGAATCAAAGCGAAGGTAATTTTGAACTTTTGATTATAGACAATGATTCAACAGACCAAACCGTGGAAATTTGCCGTAAATTTACTGACCCACGAATTATTCTTCTTCAAAACACATCCAACATCGGATCAATTGAAAATTTTAATAAATGTATCGAAAATTCAAAGGGTGAATTTTTTGTCTTATTACCGGCCGATGACAAACTTGAAGACGATGCGCTTCACCTCTTAAGCGAAGGTTTGAACCGCTATCCTACAGCTGGCCTTGCTTGTGGGGCACATCGGCAGATCGATGAATGGGGGAATACAATCAGTGTTCATCAGGCAGTTCCCTACGAAATTTACGCCGATAGCGAGGAAGCCATCCGTTTGGTAGCGGAAAATTTTAACCCCATCCAACACCCCATGGTCCGGCTAAAAGTTTTGAATGAATTATCAAAAAAATTTGAAAAAGAGTTTGGTTGTTTTTGCGATATCCAGTTATGGTCAAAAATTTTATTTAGAAATTGGGGTGTTTATTTTACAAATACACCATTAACGGCTTTACGATGCCATGACAATCAAGGCCAGTCTTTGTTTCAACAAAACACATCAAAAAATCTAAAAATCCTTAGTCAGCATTATGGAGAGTCCCTCTCTTCTGCTTTTTATAAAAAAAATCACTTCAATCTTTTATTTTTCAAATTCATCACTTTTTTTAGTCAAAATCTTCCTGATAGCCCCTTACAAAAACCTATTAAAAAAATGATGCTCAATCGTCTAGTCAGGTCTCAACTAAAAAACATTGCTTCTTCATTGCTACATTTTAATTTCTTAAGTCTTTATTCTGAAATGGCATTGTTACTAGAAGCTGTCAAAACTTGGGGGGCACTAAGCGTTTTCAGCTCTTATTGCTCTACTTTTTTAAGCATATTTACAAGGCAAAACGATCTTTCACTAAAACAATCTTGATTCACCAATCAAGTTATCATACAGAGGAACAAAGATGAAAAATTACACAGCTAAGCCTGGATCCAAATTGACACTGGATAATCATGGCGAAGTCACCACATTGGATCTGTACTCAAAAGAAGGACTTGATCTGCTCAGCAACCTTTGGATTAAAGTCGCCGCTGAACATCGACTGATGTACGAACCAACGTGGCTGGGTCGCCCTATCATTCAATTTCCAACCGACATTGTCATGATGCAAGAGCTGTTGTGGAAAATACAACCGGATGTAGTCATCGAAACCGGAGTCGCCCATGGAGGGTCTTTAGTTCTTTCGGCCTCCATCTTAGAATTAATCGGCAAAGGTCAAGTTATTGGTGTGGATGTTGAAATACGTCCCCACAATCGCGCAGCCATAGAAGCCCATCCTTTAAAACATCGCATTGAACTGATTGAAGGGTCTTCCATATCACCGGAAACTTTTTCAAAGGTAAAACAAGCTTGTGGTAACGCTAAAAAAATTGTGGTGTTTCTCGACAGCAACCATACAGAAGCGCATGTTCTCAAAGAAATGGAATTATACGGAGCCTTAGTCAATCCGGGCAGTTATCTTGTAGCCCACGATGGAGCCCAGGGTTGGGTATGGGATATTCCACGAGCCAAACCGGAATGGAAAGAGGACCACCCGTTGGGAGCCATTCACAAATTCTTGGCTCGACATCCTGAGTTTCAAATTGATTCTCATTGGACACAATTTGGCATTACTTCTTCTCCAGATGGTTTTTTGCGCCGTCTACATGATTCTGAAATAATTGTTGGAGGTACAAAATGAAATTATTTATCACCGGCTCACAAAGTTTTATCGGCAAAAGATTATTCTCTCACTGTAAAGAGTTAGGCATTGAAGCGGTAGGTGTTGACAGTATTGCCTCAACAGATTCTTGTTCCACTCAAGCCGATATTCGTAACACCTCCCTTGCTGATCTTATTCCTGAAAACGCCATTGTTATTCATTTAGCCGCTATTTCAAGAGACCCAGATTGCCGTGCTGATCCTCGTGGCGCTTTCGACATCAACGTAAACGGCACGTTAAACGTGGCTGCAGCCGCACAAAAAAGAAACTCCAAACAATTAATTTTTGCTTCCAGCGAATGGGTCTACGGGGACGTCAGTAATCATGGAGTGCAAGTAGAGGAACAAGCCATCGATGTCACAACCATGAAGTCAGAATATGCCTTAACTAAAATTGTGGGGGAACAATGCTTGAAACTAACATGTCAACTACCCGGAGTCACTGTACTGCGTTTCGGTATTGTTTATGGGCCGCGTCCCAGTAACTGGTCTGCGGTGGAAGCCTTATTTCATGCCGTGCGTGAAAAAGACGTGGTCTCCGTAGGTAGTCTCTCCACCGGGCGCCGGTTCATTCATATCGATGACATCGTCAGCGGTATCCTTAAATCCACCGGACGGACGGGTTTTGAAATTTTCAACCTCAGCGGCAATACCGTCATCACTCTGAAGGAAGTTGTTGAGCAAAGTTGTCAATTACTGGGACGTCGTCCCACTATTGAAGAAAAAACGCCTCAGGCCGTTAGTATCCGAAACCCGGACAATTCTAAAATACGCCAAACTCTCGGCTGGGAACCTAAAATCAGCTTACGGGAAGGTTTGGCCACATTACAATAATCATGAACACCACTTCTCCCTCACTTGAGATACAAATGATCCGTCTGCGTTATTGGCAGCACATCATGAATGAGGATCTTAAGAAAAAACTTTTTACCATACCCATTCATGTGGCCTTCGGAAGTGAAGCCATTGCTGTGGCCATCAGCCACATGATGCAATCACACGACCAACTGGCCCTCACTCACCGTAATATGGCTTACAATCTAGCTCGTGCAGGATGCCTTAAACCCATTTATGACGAATATAAACTGTCAGCTCAAGGCATTGCGGGTAGTCGTTTAGGTTCTATGAACTTAATCAATCCGGAACGAGGTGTGGCCTATTCTTCCAGTATTTTGGGTAATAATTTTTCCGTCGCCTGTGGTTTGGCCATGGCCAAACAAATTAAGAAAGAACCCGGCATTGTTATTGTAACAACCGGTGACGGTGCCATGGAAGAAGGTGGTTTTTACGAAGCCTTGGTTTTGGCTCAATCACAAAATTTAAAACTATTGGTGCTTGTGGAAAACAACAATCATTCCATGTCCTCCACTATTGACCAACGACGCTGCGCCCTGGATGTCGGCAAAATCTGTGAAGGGATTGGAGTAACCTACAAAAATTTAACAAAAAATGATGTTTTTGAATATGCCGCTACCTTAACGGAATTACGTACCATCTTAGACACTCAATCGTCCCCCGTTTGTGTAGAGGCCAGAACAAGTCTGATGAACCAGCACGCCGGCCCAACCCCAGGTTGGCCCACAGATCCGATGAATGTGGATTTAAAAAATGGTCTCGTCATCCGGGCTCATGAACAAGACCCGTTGCATGTGTTACAAGAAACCATCGGCAAACAAAAATTTGATCAGATAGCTCATGACGTGATGTCTGAAAAATGGAATTAATTTTAACACTCCGGTTTTATTAATTTTATGGCTAAAAATTATATCTCTTCTATTAACGAAATGCTGGCCCAAGAAATAGCCACCATTCCACAGGCTGTTTTCTATGGCGAAAATATCAATACCGGTTCTTGTATTTCTGGGCTCACCCGAAATTTTAAGGCCTTAGACAGCAGTAAAATCATTAATATTGGAAATTGTGAATACACCCACTGCGGTATGGGTTTTGGAATGATGCTCAATGGCGCAACAGCCGTGTTATTTGTTAAACAATTGGATTTTATGCTGTTAGGCATGGACCAATTTGTCTCAACCTATCAATACATTCGTTCTTTTCGTGATCTTAACACTCTCGGTAGTTTTACCATTGTAGTTGTGGCCTGCGATCAGGGTTTGCAAGGCCCACAATCGAGCTTCAATGCTTTGGGTGATATCTGTTCCATGGCCCGTGCACCGGGTTATACTCTCACCAATAATCAAGACAGCGCCCATATCATTAAAACACAATTACAAAAACCGGGGTTTCGTTTCATCACACTCAGCCAAAGGCATTCACCTCAAGAATTTTTACAATTAGATCTTCTCCACGTCACCAAAGATGCGGAAGTCTTTCAATATACAGAAGGAACTAACGTCACTATCGCCTGTTTTAATTTTTCATTACCTGAAGGACTTATCTTAAGAAAAAAATTGGAAGAACGCGGATTATCGTCCAGTGTTTTTTCCGTCAATTCCGTTTTTCCGCATGACTGGAGCCTCATTAAAGAAAGCGTCAACCAAACAGGACATTTGGTTGTGTTGGATGATAGTAAAAGTATTAATCTGATGGGCTACACCTTGCTTCATGATGTTGCCTTATCTCATCCGTTATCAAAACGTCTCATCATAACCCGTGAAGCCGATATTGATTTTGGTGTTAATCCTGATCTATTCAAAATTGACTATGACACCATTGTGTCCCGCATCATCTTGGACACACCGTCATCTATGTCACAACAAGGAAGATCATGAAAGTTGTCATCTTATGCGGAGGCCTCGGCACTCGTCTTTCCGAAGAAACCCAAATTAAACCCAAACCCATGGTGGAAATTGGCGGTTGGCCTATTTTATGGCATGTGATGAAACTATACGGCCAACAAGGTTTTAACAATTTCATGTTGGCTTTAGGATATAAGGGTGACGTCATTAAAGATTATTTTCTTCATTATCATGCTCGTCAAAGCAATATGACTGTTGATCTGCAAACTGGACACGTGGAGTATTCAAATCCAACGGTTGAAAATTGGAAAGTTTCTTTGATTGATACCGGTGCCTCAACAATGACGGGAGGACGTTTATTAAGACTAAAACCTCATCTCAGTTCAGGGGAAACTTTTATGCTCACCTATGGAGACGGCGTGTCGGATGTTAATCTTAAAGCCGTATTGGAGTTTCATCGTTCCCACGGCAAGCTGGCTACCGTTACGGCTGTGCGTCCTTCGGGTCGATTTGGGGGAATGCAGATCGGCAAAGGACAAGTCATGGAATTTACCGAAAAACCACAATCGGGAGAAGGATGGATTAACGGTGGTTTCTTCGTGTTTGAACCTCAAATATTCAACTATCTTGAAGATGATACCACCATCTTGGAACGCTCCCCCTTGGAGAACCTAACCCGTGACGGGCAGTTGATGGCCTACCAACATCATGGTTACTGGCAATGCATGGATACCATCAGGGACCGTGACTCTTTGCAAACTCTCTGGAATTCGGGCCACGCCCCTTGGGGCCAAGCCTCTTGGGGGCAAGTGTCTTGGATTAAAAAAGAATGAAGAACTCCGCCGCAAGTGGCGGAGTATCAAGAATGAATGACTTTTCGCCACAAATGGCGGAGAATGAAACCCCCTCTGGGGGATTAAAATGTTTTTTCAAACTTATCAGAAAAAACGAGTTTTGATTACAGGACATACTGGATTTAAAGGCAGTTGGTTAACAACATGGCTTTTAAAACTAGGCGCCCATGTGATTGGCGTTTCAAAAGATATTCCAACACAGCCTTCCATGTTTAATGAGCTGAAGTTGTCCGAAAAAATTACCCACATTCAAGCCGATGTCCGTAATCTGGAGGGATTACAAAAAATTATCACTGATGAAAAACCTGATTTTGTTTTTCATTTGGCAGCCCAAGCCATTGTCTCTGCTTCCAAAACCAATCCGGTGGAAACAATGTCAACCAACATCATCGGAACAATGAATCTTTTAGAAATATTACGCCAAATACCATGGCCCTGCACAGCTGTGTTGATTACCAGCGATAAATGTTACGACAATGTTGAATGGGTGTGGGGTTATCGTGAAACGGATGCTTTGGGTGGAAAAGATATTTATAGCGGTTCCAAAGGAGCTGCGGAATTGGTCATTAAATCATACGCCCATACTTTTTTTCAAAATAATCATCCTGTGCGTCTAGCTGTTGGACGTGCCGGCAATGTCATCGGAGGAGGAGACTGGGCCAAGGACCGTATTGTTGTAGACTGCATGAAGGCTTGGAGCCAGCAGCAAACGGTTGAGATACGCAGCCCAAAAGCCACGCGGCCTTGGCAACATGTTTTGGAGCCTTTAAGCGGTTATCTTCTTTTAGGTGCGGGCTTGCTGCGCCAATCTCCTTTACATAAAGAAGCCTTTAACTTCGGGCCGCGTGCAGAACAAAACCGTACTGTCATTGAATTACTTTCCGATTTAGCACAACGTTGGGGTTTTAATCATTTAGAAAAAGCTTACCGGATCATCAACGATACTCCGTTTCACGAAGCCAACCTCTTAAAACTCAATTGTGATAAAGCGCTGTCCCTTCTTAAATGGGAAGCTAATTTAAATTATGACGAGATGATCCGGCTCGTTGCAGATTGGTATACTTCCTTCTATCACAAAAAATCCGATATGTATGGAGTAACGTTGGAGCAAATTAACCTTTACGAACGCCTTGCCACTGAGCGCCATCGACAATGGACATTGCAGGAGTCATCCTTACCGAATTAAAACAAATCCATGACGAACGTGGCGCCGTATTGCACATGCTGCGCAACGACGCCCCAACATTCACTCATTTTGGAGAATGCTATTTCTCCGAAATTCTTCCCGGTGCCATTAAAGCCTGGAAACGTCATCGGCTTCAAACACAAAACTTAGCCGTACCTGTAGGAAAAATCCGCATGGTTCTTTATGATGACAGGCCGCAGTCTACAACACGTGGACAAATTCAAGAATTAGAACTCGGTCGTCCTGATGCTTATTATCGTATAACCATTCCCAAAAACCTTTGGTATGGATTTACAGGCATTAGTGAAAATCCCGCGCTTATTGCAAATTGTACGGATAGCCCCCACGACCCAAACGAAAGTGAAATCATGCCAATTGATCAGTCGTCTATTCCTTATCAATGGCATCGATGAAAATGACACAACCAAAAATTTTAATTGTCGGTGGGCATGGCTTTATCGGTAAACATGTAGCAGCCCATGCCCTGCGTCTTGGATGGGATGTCACCTCTCTTTCTTTACAACATCGGCAAAACAATGGAGACCTTAAAACCATCAGTGCGGACATCACAAAATTCAATGAGCTAGAACAAGCCTTACATCAAAAAAAATTTGATTATGTCATCAATTGCGGGGGCTACATTCATCATGCTCTTTTCTCCCAAGGAGGACTCTCCTCTTTGGAATCGCATTTCATAGGAGTCGTCAACTTAACCCAAATATTAGACCGTTCCACGTTACGCGCTTTCATCAATTTGGGTAGTAGCGATGAATATGGCAATAACCCGGCACCTCAAGATGAAAGCCAAAGAGAAGCGCCCTTATCGCCGTATTCTTTAGGCAAAACAGCTTCAACTCATTTTTTACAAATGCTGCATCGCACTGAAAATTTTCCTGCCATAACCCTAAGGCTTTTTTTGACCTACGGACCCGGACAAAACGATGAACGGTTTTTACCTCAAATCATCAAAGGCTGTTTGCAAGATCGCTCCTTTCCCACATCTGCAGGGGAACAATTAAGAGACTTTTGTTTTATTAAAGATACCGTGGACGCTTTATTTATTGCCTTAGATAAACCTGCTGCTCACGGTGAAGTCATTAATATTGCCTCCGGGCAAGCTGTGTCTATCCGTCATATGATCGAAACCGTTAGAAACCTGATCGGCCAAGGCCAACCCCAATTTGGAAAAATCCCTTACCGCACAGGAGAAAATAAGGCGCTGTACGCCAATATTTCAAAGGCTTATGCCTTACTGGGATGGCAACCTTCCACTTCATTAACCGAAGGTTTGCAACAAACCATCAACTATTATCGTCAGGATCAGTAAAATGTCTCAGCAACCGTTAGTGAGTATTTTGATGAATTGTTATAATGGGGAAAAATACCTCCGCCCCGCCTTAGAAAGTGTTTTGGCTCAAAAGTATGAGAATTGGGAATTAATTTTTTGGGATAACCAATCCACAGATCACAGTGCCGCCATCATGAAAAGTTTTAATGATCCACGGCTGAAATATTTTTATGCTCCCCAACATACCGAATTGGGTATCGCACGCATTGAAGCCTTTCAACAATGTCATGGTGATTTTGTAGCGATATTGGATGCGGACGACATCAGCCACCCGCATCGCTTAAAGAGACAAGTGGAATTTTTAGAAAATCATCCTCAAGTCGCTTTAGTTGGTTCGTGGGCGCAGTGTATTGATGAAAATGGGAACATAATTTCGGAATTAAAGCCACCGTCTGAACCAGATACGTTAAGCGACTCTCTCGGCTGGACTAATCCTATCATTCATTCTTCCACTCTTTATCGCCGTCAAGCGGCTCTTCAAGTAGGAGGCTATTCAAAAGATTTGGTTCACTCTTCAGATTTTGGCCTTATTCTCGCTTTAGCTCCTCATTTTAAAATTGCGGTGATTGAAGATTTTTTATGTCAATTGCGGATTGTTTCAACCAGCATGTCGCGTTCAAAAAAATATCAACGCATTGTCGGGCAGGAAAATTTAATTTTATTTGAACGTGCTAAACATTTTCTTAAACTTAGCCCAAAAGCGCTTCAGTTAAATCGTCGAGCTCAAGCAATTGCCAAAATTCGTCTTGGCATTGCTGATTTTTTCAATGGATATCGATATCAAGGTTTTAAATGTATTATTAAAACCGTCTTGAATGAACCTTCCGTACTTTGGGGCAACGGCCCCGTACGACGATTTTTGGGGAATCCTTTTTAATTACATATTGTAATGTCATCAGCTCCAACAACAATTCGTTACACAACAGATCACTTTAGAAAAAAGCATTATCTTTTGATGCTACTTTTTTTAATTCTCTATGGCTCAGTTGCACCTTTCATGTATACGGTTGTCTCTACTTATTTAAGCGAACACTATTTTACCCTCGATTTAATATCACCAGAATCATTCACAAAAGGTAATTGGTACACCCTATGTGCGACTTTTCTAATGCTCCACGCAGCCTATATTTATAGGCCCACAAAGCCGTATCGGGTTGATATAAAAAAATATGAGGGAATTTACCAAAAATACCAAGGCGTACTTTTTTATTCAGCTTTTATTTCTTTGAGTATCAGTATCTCACTGGATCTTTTCTACGGACGGGCTGTATCTAATCTTACGGCTGTACGTCCCATTTTTTCAACTTATTTAGGATATGTGGCCGCCATGTTTTCTAAATCGGCGGGGTTGGTTATTCTTTCTTCTTTATTTTTTCACAGAAAATTAAACAAACCCGCATTCATTATTGTTTTATTAATTTTAACTCAATCTGTAACTTCTTGGTCACGTTCCGGAATTTTTGACATCGCTTTTTTCATTCTAGTCGGCCTAGCTTATTCATGTGCTGCTACATCTTATAAACTAAAAGGATTGAAAATAATCATGTTGTTAGGAGTCGTAGCCGTAATTTTAGGAAATATGGGAAGAGGAAATGCGGGTCTACAAGTTTTTGGTGAAGGTTTGGCCCGCTTCTATCAAAACAATCAAGCGTTATACATGGCCGTCGAAAATCCTGAAAAAATGAAAGATATTCTTCTTAAAGACGAACCTCGAGTTTTATTTCAACAACTTTTTTCTTTCGCCATTGAACGTACGGAATACCCCTCCTCTTTTCGCTTGTTGGAATACTGGGGGGACCATATTGCTCCGGATGATCGCGGGCATATTGCAGGATACGCTTACGGTTGGCTGGGGCTCACTTTTGGAACAATGGGCTGGTATGGTTTAATAGCCATTTATCTATTTTTTATTTTCTGTTTTTCTGCGTTACTCCGCTGTGCAAAGCGGCCTACTTTAATCAACCTGATGTTTTTCGGTTATTTTTCAAATATTCTTTATGAGTTTTTTCAAAACTTAGGTTTAGATTCTTTTGGAGAAAAAATTTTTAAGATGTTTATCTACTTACTAGTTTATATGGTCATCATTAAAGTTTTGGGCTCTTTGACTTCTTCATCAACAACACACAAAAAAGATTTCAGTTTAGCCACGTCTTCAGCATGAACCAGGAAACAACCCGCAAACATATCGCCTTTGTCTGTACGGTACCACTGGCACTTAAGTGGTTTATGGCGCCTCATATTACCTTGTTAAAAAAATTTTATGATATCACCTTAATCACAAATGGTACTGCCAATGAGTTGGAAGGCATACTCGATGATCATGTGCGTTTAATCTCCATCCCCATTGAACGCCCCATAGCCATAAAACAAGATTGTATTGCTTTAATAAAATTGTGGAAATTGTTCCGAAAGGAAAAATTTGATTGTGTACATTCTATCATGCCAAAAGCAGGTTTATTATCCATGATTGCTGCCAAAGGGGCTGGAATTCCGCTTCGTTTTCACACTTTCACTGGTCAGGTATGGGCCACAGAAAAAGGTTTTTTTAGATTTTTATTAAAAACAATGGATAAAGTTTTAGCTATCTGTGCCACTCAGATATTAACAGACGGTCCCTCTCAACGTTTATTTTTAATCAAAAATCACATAGTCAAAGAATCTGCTATCCAGGTCTTAGGCCAAGGCTCCATTGCTGGGGTAAACATAAATAAATTTAAACGTAATGTTGAGGCGCGCTCACAAATAAGAAAAAAATTCCAGATTCCAGAAAACGATGTTGTTTTTACTTTTCTAGGCCGCTTAAACCGAGCCAAAGGCGTCATGGATTTACTATCTTCTTTTTCATTAGCAACAGAAAAAAACAAAAATATTCATCTTTTAATTATAGGCCCTGATGAAGAAAAATTAAGTGATGAGTTGTCTGTTTTTGAAGAACGTTTCCCAAAACATATCCATAGAGTAGGTTATACCGACCGACCGGAAGATTATTTATCAGCTTCAGACGTTTTATGTTTATTGAGTTATCGTGAAGGGTTTTCCAATGTCATTCTTCAAGCAGGGGCTACAGGCTTGCCGGTAATTGCTTCACGCATTTATGGAATCACCGATATTGTGGAAGATGGCGTCACAGGCATATTATTTCCTCCAGCTTCTATTTCGGAAGTGGCAGCTGCCATGGTAAACTTGGCTTCTAATCCAACATTGCGACATACATTAGGTACAAATGCAAAAAAATTGACGGAAGAAAAATTTTCAGAAAAATTTGTCACACAATGTTTTCATAACTTTTATCAAAATATGTTATATAGACAAGATAACGTACTGGATAAATCCAAGGAATATGGGATTAAATCCCTAGAGTTCGATTAAAAAAAATCCCACTTACTACAAAGTGAACATTTTTTTCTAAAATGAAAAAATCTACTATCATTGTTGGTTCTGGTTGGGCGGGTCAGGCGATTGCTTCCATTCTGATTCAAAACAAAGCGAATAAAATTCTTGGTTTTGTTGATGATCATAAAGCGGATGAGAAGATTATCGTATCTAATGGCAATGGAGGACATCCGCTTCCTTTTTTAGGAACTTCACATCAGCTTTTAGAAATAGTCAAAAAACACAAGGCCAAAAATATTATTATTTCCGTCACACAAAACCGAACGGATCATCTTTTAAGAGAAATTGTCAAATGCCACCAACATGGAATTAAAATTCATGAAATGCCTGATTTATACGCTAAACTAACGTCAAAAATACCCATCCAACATATCAATCATCATTGGCTTGTACCCAATTTGACGGCCATACCGGATAATTTTTATAGTTTATTTCACGATGCAACTAACTATATTTTAAGCTTAGCCATTCTTCTGTTTTTTCTTCCTTTTTTCCCATTCATTATTCTGGCCATCAAACTCGATTCTCGCGGACCTATTTTTTATTATCAAAAGCGAATAGGGAAAAACGGAAAAGTATTCACCTTATTCAAATTTCGTACCATGGAGAAAAACGCTGAAAAACATGGAGCTGCTTGGACAGTAAAACAAGACCCTCGTATCACACGTGTTGGAAAATGGCTCCGCAAGTTTCGTTTGGATGAGCTGCCGCAGCTCATCAATGTTTTGAAGCGAGAAATGTCTTTAATTGGGCCTCGCCCTGAAGAAAAAAGCCTGGTTGAATCATTTAAACAAGAAATTCCTTTTTATGAATATCGCTACATCGTCAGACCAGGCATTACAGGCTGGGCTCAAGTGAATTATCAGAATACATGCTCGTTGGAAGGAGCTTTTGAAAAATTACAATATGATCTTTATTGGATTAAAAATAGATCATTATGGCTAGATTTAAAAATTATCTTCAAAAGTATTCATGTCATGTTCACTGGTTTTGGAGCAGTGTAAATATTAAAAAATTAAATCCCTCCTCAATTTTTCTCCCATCAACTTCTAACCTTAGGCTTATGTTACAAAAATTCTTATTCACTTCAATTTTGCTTCTAGGGTTGTCTTTAGGCACACACGTGTGGAGTCTGGAAGAACTCTTAGTAAAAGGAAAAATTACACAAACCCCTTTTATCAATCAAAACGGTAAAAAAATCCCTGATATTTTTGATTATTCTTTTAATTTTGGAAAAGAAGATTACCATATTAAACTAATCACAAGTCGTGTTTCGGAAAAAGAAATTCAAAAATATCTTAATAAGAATATCACAGCGAAAATTATTAAAAGAGAAGGATTATGGGATACAAAAGACGATGAAGAAGCACAAAGCCGTACGGGTCCTTATGTAGAAATTTTAGAAATTACCCCGTAGTTTTTGAAAAAGACTCATTCATTCTCATGATACTTATAGAAAAATTATGAACAAAACCCTCTCTCCTTCAGCGCATCACCCACATCGGGTGGAATTAAAATTACGCAACATTCAGCAACTGTTCAATTCCATGGATCCTTCGCCTTTCAACGAAAAAGATTTGGATCATGATGCGGAAGAATTTATTGTCAGTTGGGTCTACGAATATCCTCCCAAAGCACCCATCACCTTGAAGGTTTATTTAGAACAATGGCCGTTGGAGAATCCGCAAGACATGATCCGTGAGGCCATTCATCATTATTTTGCTTACCGTGCTAAAATCAACCGGCTAGAATTTCACCGGTTGATGAAGCAAGGAAGAACTTCCTTGTTGATCGGACTTTTGTTTTTGGGGCTCTGTTTATTTTCAAGCCAGATGTTGTTGGCAAAATTTACTGGAACTTTTTGGAATATTCTTAGTGAAAGTCTCACGATTGTGGGTTGGGTAGCGATGTGGCGGCCGATGCAGATTTATCTGTACGAGTGGTGGCCGCTCCGGCGTTGGGGAAAAGTGTATGAAAAGTTAAGCCATATGCCGGTGGAAGTGATGCAAAAAAAATAATGATGAAAAAAACCCTATCGCATAAAAATAAAAATCTGAGCACAGATCTCCTCATGTGCGCTATCAAAAATAAATCTAAAAGGAAGTAAACGTTGTAATCATTTATTTCTACAATCTCCTTTTCAACCTCCCCCTCCCCACCCAAGAAATAACCTACAAGTCCCGTAAACTATCCATCTCAATCGTCCTCTAGAAAAAAATCGCGGGCTCTTTCTTTGGTTGGGGTCCCTCGCGCCTGCTCGCCGAAGCTTTAGCTTAGGCGGGTCATCTGTTTGTTAATCAGAAAATTACTTGCTCCCGTATACCTGTCGTCATAGCCTCCAAAAATGTTTGAGCAAGCTTTTAAAAATATTGATGATGTCCTTCGCAGAGAAGGTGGTGGTGTTCTCAAATATACAGAGCAAACCGCATGGCTACTCTTTTTAAAATATCTCGATGGTCTAGAGCAGGACAAAGCCACAGAAGCAGCCCTTGAAAGAAAAAAATACACCTACATCCTCGACAAACCCTACCGATGGTCAAGCTGGGCGGCGCCCAAAGATAAAAACGGTAATTTTGATCACAATGTAGCGCTCACAGGTGATGACCTTCGTGATTTTGTGAATCAAAAGCTCTTTCCGTATCTTCACGGTTTTAAACAGCGAGCAACCGGGCCAAACACCATCGAATACAAAATTGGTGAAATTTTTACCGAGACAAAAAACGAAATCAACAGTGGTTACAACCTGCGCGAGATTGTCGAAACTATTGACGGCCTGCGTTTTGGCACGCAAAAAGAAAAGCATGAGCTGAGTTATCTCTTTGAAGCAAAAATCGGCAACATGGGCAACGCCGGACGTGATGGCGGTTCCTATTACACGCCACGTGCGCTCATTCGTGCGATTGTGCAGGTTGTTCAGCCTCAAATCGGCGAACGGATTTACGATGGTGCTGTGGGTTCAGCAGGGTTTCTTTGTGAGGCCTTTGAGTTTTTAAAATCCAAACCCAATCTCACCACTCGTGACGCTAAGACACTTCAAGAAAATACTCTTTTTGGCAAAGAAAAAGACAAACTCGCCTACGTGATTGCCATCATGAACATGATCCTGCATGGGATTGAGACGCCAAATATCATTCACACAAATACGCTCACCGAAAACTTGGCCGACATCCAAGAGAAGGACCGCTTTGATGTTGTACTCGCCAATCCACCCTTTGGCGGTAAAGAGCGTAAAGAGGTGCAGCAAAACTTTCCTATTCGCACGGGTGAAACAGCTTTTTTATTTTTGCAGCATTTTATCAAGATGCTCAAAGCCGGTGGTCGTGGCGGTGTGGTCATCAAAAACACATTTTTATCCAACACCGACAACGCCTCGGTGAGCTTGCGCAAAATGCTTTTGGAAAGTTGTAATCTACACACGGTTCTTGATTGTCCCGGTGGTACGTTTTTGGGTGCGGGTGTTAAAACTGTTGTGTTGTTTTTTGAAAAAGGCTCACCCACGCGCAAGGTTTGGTTCTATCAACTCGATCCCGGTCGCAACATGGGTAAGACCAACCCTTTGAACGATGACGATCTCAAAGAATTTATTGAGTTGCAAAAAACTTATGCTGATTCGGCTAAGAGTTGGGGTTTGGATGTTGCTGGTATTGATCAAAATACTTTTGATTTGTCGGTGAAGAATCCGAATGGCGGTGAGGTTGTTGCGCATCGAACGCCACAGGAAATTATGGAGGAGATTGCGGGATTGGATGTTGAGAGCGCTAGGGTACTGGAGAAAATTAGGGGGTTGCTGTGACGAAGAATGGGAAAAATGAGAGTAATGGAAATTATAATAAGTCGCTTACTTCCCATGATGCCCACCCTATTATTCCTCCGAGGGGCGACTATCAAACATTGCTCTCGTACCAAAAAGCTGAAGTTGTTTATGACATCACTTTTAGGTTTGCACACAAATACCTTTCCAAGGGTGACCGCACCATCGACCAAATGATTCAGTCGGCGCGCTCGGGCAAACAAAA
The DNA here is from genome assembly GCA_964592255.1 of uncultured Nitrospiraceae bacterium. Classification (GTDB taxonomy): domain Bacteria; phylum UBA10199; class UBA10199; order UBA10199; family SBBF01; genus CAZQCI01. The sequence continues at coordinate 54,636 of CAZQCI010000003.1, forward strand.
CATTCTTGAGGGCAGCAAGGCGGCCATGACTTCCAAAGAAACCGAAATCAAGCTCACCAATGTGGCACGCGCCAGCTTGGAAGAGCTGCTGGCCGATTATAGGGATTATTTGCGTGTGCGTGACCATGTCATCTGGGACAAAGACTGTAAAGAAGCCCTGTTTATCCGAAAGCTGGGACGTAAAACACCACACACCTATGACTTGTACCGCGAGTTTGTAGAAACTCGTCCGTCGGAAGTCATTGCCAATATTGCTATTTGCCTGATTCACCAAACCAATTACCTGCTTGACCAACAATTGCGGAGTTTAGAAAAAGATTTTCTACAACAAGGCGGCCTGCGCGAGCGCATGTTTCAGGCAAGGTTGGCGCACCGTAATAAAAGTTCTGGGAAATTCTCACCACAACCATCCCCTAAGTCCCATTCTTCCCATAAGCCTCGGGGGAGCAAATGAAACAAAAGTGGCAAACCAAAAAAATTGGAGAGGTTTGCGAAGTCATTAATGGCGGCACACCTAAAACTGGTATTCCTGAATATTGGGATGGAAAGCATCTCTGGATAACGCCTGCTGAGATGGGCAAGCGGACCACTCCATATGTTAGTGATACTGAACGAAAAATTACTGACCTCGGCTTGCGTGATAGCTCAGCGCGAATGTTGCCCACAAATTCGGTAATTCTCTCATCACGAGCGCCAATTGGACATTTAGTGATTAACACAGATGCGATGGCAACTAATCAAGGCTGTAAAGGACTGATTCCTAACAGCCAGCTACAGTATAAATTTTTGTATTACCATCTTAGCAGCATCGTCGATTTACTGAATACCCTAGGAACGGGCGCGACTTTTAAAGAACTGTCTGGTGGAAAACTTAAAGAAGTAAATATCCCAATCCCACCCCTCCCCGAACAACACCGCATCGTGAGCATTCTCGACAAAGCCTTTGAAGCCATCGCAGCCGCCAAAACCAACGCCGAAAAAAATCTCAAAAATGCGCGGGAGTTGTTTGAAAGTTATTTGAATCAGATTTTTACGCAGCGGGGTGAGGGATGGGTGGAGACGACGCTAGAGAAGGTACTTGCCGTCCAGCCACAGAACGGTTGGTCACCACCGGCAGCGAATCACTCGGCTTCTGGAATACCGGTTCTGACACTATCCGCAGTCACAGGATTTCGTTTCAGACCGGATAAGCGCAAGTTCACTTCGGCTACCACAGACTCTCGGCGAAACTACTGGATCAAGAACGGTGACTTTCTCATCACCCGCAGTAATACGCCGGAGCTTGTCGGCCACGTTGCAATTGCGTCGGGAATTACCGAGCCGACCATCTATCCAGATCTCATCATGCGTATGAATCCAGCGCCCGATCGCATGATGACGGAATTTCTTTATTTTCAGATGCGCTCACCCACACTCCGCAAGGAAATCATGGGAAGAGCACAAGGCGCGAACCCAACGATGAAGAAAATCAGTAACAGCTCGGTGAAGACGCTCCCCATCGCAGTGCCATCCATCGCTAATCAGCAAGCCATCGTCGAAACGCTCAACGACCTGACGGATCAAACCCAACACCTCTCCTCCCTCTACCAACAAAAACTCGCAGCCCTCGACGAACTCAAAAAGTCCATTTTGCACAAAGCCTTCAGCGGAGAATTGTGAGTAGACATCCTGGTTGACAATGTCTACCAATATAGTAAAACAGTAGACATTGTTAACATACATAGACACTACTTATGATCGGCCAAAATCGACAACAAAGAGAAGGATTTCAGGCCTTTATCCCTGATCCTTTTCCTCAGCCGGAGCTTTTTACCCATTCGGCGGCTATTATTAAAAAAGATGCCCAGGCTGCACGCCTATTGGGCAAGCTGGATGGCATCACCCAGTTATTGCCAGACATCGATTTTTTCATCCTGATGTACATCCGCAAAGATGCGACGGACTCCAGCCAGATTGAGGGTACCAAAGCAACGATGGTGGATGCCCTAGAAGCGGGGGCCAAAATTGACAGCAATGTACCTGCCGATGTGGATGATATTCTGCATTATATCAAAGCCCTGAATTACGGAATGAAGCGGGTAAAGGAATTTCCGCTTGCATTAAGATTTATCCGTGAAATTCATGCACAGCTGATGGATGGTGCGCGTGCCACTCATTTTTCCGATCCCGGAAATTTCCGTAAAACCCAAAATTGGATCAGCGGCAAAGGCCCTGCGGATGCAGATTTTGTTCCACCACCGGTAGCGGACATGCACCGTTCCCTTGCCGATCTGGAAAAATTTCTGCATGCCGAAGACATCATGCCACCACTGGTCAAAACAGCCTTTGTGCATGCACAATTTGAAACCATCCACCCGTTTTTAGACGGCAATGGCCGAACAGGACGAATGCTGGTTACTTTTTATCTTTGGAAGGAAGGCTTATTGGAAAAACCGGTACTTTTTTTGTCCTCCTATTTTAAAAAATACAAGAAAGTCTACTATCAGAGGCTAACGGATTACCGCGAAGACAAGGTCGAAAAATGGATTGAATTTTTTCTCGACGGCATCATTGAGACGGCAGAATCAGCCATTGAGACGGTTAGAAAGATCACCGCCCTCCGGGAACACGATATTTCCAAGATCAGCACTATGAATAAAACCGCTTCCGAGAGTGCTATGAAAATATTACCCAAACTTTTTGCTCAACCCATTGTGACGGTCGGTATCATCCAGAAATGGTCGGGTTTTACGACCCGTACTGGCGCCCAAAAGCTCATTGACCGGTTTATTGAAAAAGGGATTTTGGAGATCAAGGACGAAACGGTCAAGTATGGACGAACTTATGTGTATAGGAAGTATGTGGATATTTTCGAAAAAAGCCTTTCTTAAAAATAAATGAACGAAGCCGAAACCCGTGCCGAACATATTGATCCTGCTCTTGCAGCAGTGGTAAAACGCTCACTGCCAATTATCCATTTTATGTGGGAAAGGAAATTGGAACTCCGACTTCGAGTTTTCACTCTACCTTTAAGCGGCCTTTTTCAGTCGTTCCAGTCCATCTAGAATAAAAACCCGAATCAATACTTGGTAAGGAATACCCTGTTTTTCGGCCGTGCGCTTAAGTTCAGCAACTGTGGCATCGTCTAAGGCAACACTGGTAGGTTTTTTGGGCGAGTTTTTATATCTTTTCATCGCTTCCAAAATTTTAGCCGCATCCAACTGAACTGGAGCTTCATATTCCTTGAGTGATTTGAAGAAGGA
>CAZQCI010000004.1:0-20301 GCA_964592255.1 uncultured Nitrospiraceae bacterium
CTTAGCCTTGGTAGGCCATTACCCTACCAACTAGCTGATGGGACACAGACTCATCTTCCAGCGCAAGCTTATAAATAGAGGCCGGCTTTCTCTCGAAAAACTTTAAGTTTCTCGGGACTTATTGGGAATTAGCTCCGCTTTCGCGGGGTTGTTCCCATCTAGAAGGTAGATTATCTATGTATTACTCACCCGTGCGCCACTTTACTATGGATATTGCTACCCAATTCTCGTGCGACTTGCATGTGTTAGGCACGCCGCCAGCGTTCATTCTGAGCCAGAATCAAACTCTCCAAAGAAAGTTTGAAAAGCTCGCCCTGTATTATCCGAAGATAAACAGGGGATTACTTTTGTTAATTACTTCAAAGTATCGTTTCTTGCGAAACGATACGGGTTTGGCATTAACTACATTACTGCAGTTAATTGCCCGCTTTATTGTTTCGTCATCTTCCTGCTATTTAGTTTTCAAAGAGCTTGCTTTGTAACGGAACCGACTTCTTGTCGCCCCGCACCCTAACTCGTTTGGTCTGGCAAAGCCAAATCCTTACTCGTCAGCCCCTTTTCAGTTTCAAAGGGAGGCGCATAATAGCCAATAAAATCGTCATGTCAAGAAATAATGACGAATTTTTTTTAGCTCTGATCCACGCGCTTGTTTTCAGAGAATTTCAAGAGGAAAACTTGTTACCAAGTTTTCATTGATGAAAGGAATTACTACTTCCTGACCTTCAAAAACGGTGGCTATATTAAACAAAGGTGTAAGCCCTTGTCAAGATATGAAGATAAAAAAACTAAACTCTCCCTTCGGCTTTAAACCAAGCAATAGCGTCTTGAATGGCCGTATCGATAGAGTGATATTTTAACCCTAATTCCTTTACCGATTTGGAAGCATCAAACCAAAAATAATACGGAAGAAGTTTAGCGTAAGCCCGTGTGATCAAGGGTGGCATGTGAGTTATATAATTCGAAAAAAATTCTGCCATCCCTGCAAAAGCCCGAATAACAGGCTGGGGCACTTGCAAACGTGGCGCTGGTTTCCCAGCAGTTACAGCAATTTTTTCCAGTAATTCTTTAGCGCTTAAATTAATTCCCGACAAAATATAGCGCTCCCCTATTCTGCCTTTTTGCTCCGCCAAGTAATGACCCATCGCAACATCACGCACATCTACTAAAGAAAAATGTGCATCCACATAAAAAGGAAGATGCCCCGAAACAAAATCGCAAATCATTTGCCCTGTAGGCGTTGGGCGAACATCCCCAGGGCCAATAGGTCCTGTTGGATTAAGAATAACTGCGGGTAGTTTTAGTTTAACATAACTCTTAACAACTTGTTCGGCTTCATATTTAGAAATGGTATAAGGATCTTTTGTCCACCCCCTATTCCATGAAGAATCTTCATCCAACGGCTTTTTCGGATCCATACTAATGCCCACAGCACCGGTCGTTGATGTATAGACAAACTTTTTCACCTTTGCTTCAAGAGCCGCCTGACAAATGTTTTTTGTCCCCAAAACATTAATTTCAAAAAAGTCTTCTTTTCTACGTGCCCACAAAGCAAAAAGAGCAGCGGCATGATAAACCACTTCCACCCCTTTCATCGCAGAAACAATCGAAGGGTAATCGCGAAGGTCACCATAAACAGGCTCAAATTGAATACCTTTAAGATGAGAAGTGGAAGCTCCACGTCGAAGAAGCAATCGAAGTGAACGCCCTTGCTCATAAAGCAGGCGCGCTAAATGCCCTCCGATAAAGCCACTGGCTCCTGTTAATAAAGTGATTGAATCAGAAGACATCAGATAACGTTAGAAAATTTAAAAAAAACAAACAACTTCTTTCTCATATCTAAACTCACAGCTTGTTTTGTAGCAACCCCTGCCCTTCCTCAACTCTATAAGAAACTTTTACTCATAAATGACGATAATATTTTGACTAATAAAATTTAATGTCATAAATAAGTGCCATAAAAATGTCGAATTGGGGTGGATTGGATTAGGATAGTGAAAAAAAATGTTTTATTTCAATTACTTATAATATTAACTGTATTTTTAACCCCTTGTACTCTCTTAGCCAAAACTTTCACTGTCAATCAAACGACTGATGCCATTGATAGTGATATCAGCGATGGTTCCTGTAACACCCTCCCATCATTCCCTACTCTTTCCCTTAGCTCTATTTATACTCGTCCATGTAGTTTACGTGCAGCGATTATGCAGGCTAATGCCTTAGATGGGGACGATATCATTCAAATACCTGCCGGCACTTACACTTTAACTTTAGAAGGTAGTGATGAAGATGATGGAAAAACAGGTGATTTAGATATCACAGAAAACTTAACTATTACAGGAACAGATGGAGACAGAACCACCACCATCATCGACGCCAACGGCTTAGATCGAGTACTGCACATTACTTCCGAAGTAAGCACCGAAGTTAATTTATCCAACTTAACTCTTCAAAATGGAAGTGTAGAGGGTGAAGGCGGCGGTATTTTAGATGACAGTAATGATACTCTGACCCTGTCTAATATGGCGATCCAAAACAATCAAGCCAGTGAATCAGGGGGAGCCATTGAAGGTAATTTTGGAGAAGTTCTTGTTATTGACTCTTCACTCATTGCTTACAACTCTGTGAATTCTGATTCAGAAGGTGCTGGAGGCGCTATTAATGTCTATGTTTTAGAGATGTCTAACTCAGAAGTATCCAACAATTCCATCACAGCTTCACAAGCGCTAGGCGGGGGAATCAGAGCACCTTTTTTAACGATTGATAATTCCAAAGTTACAAATAACTCCATGAATAGCTCTGAAGATGCTTATGGCGCAGGTATTTATGTTTATTCCGTATACATGTCTAACTCTGTTGTTTCGGGTAATTCAACGACGACAAGTACAGATGGATACGGAGGAGGCATTTTTGGAATAGAAATAAGCATAGACTACTCCACCATCAGTCAAAACACAATTAACGCTCAATTAAAAGCAAAGGGCGGAGGCATTGAAGGAGACGCCATCGACCTCACAAACTCTACAGTTTCAGAAAACTCTTTATCTGGCAGCCAAGCCTATGGCGCTGGAATCTATGGCAGTACTTACAACGGGAACACACTCATTACCAATTCAACCGTTTCAAAAAACTCAATCTATAGTGAAGACAGTAGCGGTGGAGGCATTCAAGCCAACAGGTTAGGAATCTATAGCTCGACTATTGCCAGCAATAATATCAGTTCAGGAAGTGGCGCAGGCATCGTATCCTCTGATGTTTGCATTCTCGAAAACTCTATCCTTGCAGACAACATAAAAGAAGATGTTGAAGCCGAAGATTGTAGTGGCACCATCGAGAGCGTCAGTCATAGCATTATTGAAAATGTATCCTGCACTATTTCCAGTGGCAGCCCTACTGAAGAAGATCCTGGCTTAGCTGAATTGGACGATAATGGTGGACCCACGCAAACCCAAGCAATTAGCAAATCAAGCCCCGCCTACAACGCCGGAGATCCAAGTGGATGCAATGATCCGTACGGCGACCCTCTTTCTTACGATCAAAGAGGAAGTGGCTACTCTCGCTCTGTAGGAAGCGCCTGTGATATCGGGGCTTATGAATTAAAAAAAGACTGGGGCTCTATCATTCCAAAATTAGGCGACAGCATTAAGATACCTAGTAAAGAATTAGGTGGACTTGCTTCGTATTTATAACTCAAGACAAAAACACTTGAGGATAATGAGATAAAGCAAGTCGATTGCCATCTGTATCTGAAAAATAAATGGAATAGGATGTTTCGGAAGTAATCACTACGCCTTTTTCTTCCAACCTCTTCTTCCATTCACCTCTTTTTTCAGGGGACATGGGAAAAGCTAATAGATAAAAACCCGCTACTAAGACCTCTTGAGTCTTAGTAGACAGTTCCGTTTTTTCAAGCATTAAAAGAGTACCATCTGTTTCAAACCAAATGGAACGCAAACTACCTTGTTGATCTAAATGTCGCTGGACTAGTTTTAAACCTAAAATATCCGAGTAAAAATAAGCCAGTTTTTCAGGGTCTTGTGTTTTAATAGCAAAATGATGAATCATAGGATTAAAAATAAGTTGCGTACCAAAAAAAATAAAGGGAGAATTTAAAGATGTCATTAAAATTTATTATTTTGCAGTTTATTTCATTGGCTGTTCTATTAGGGTTTATTTATGGGCTTGTTAAACTCAATCTCCAAGTTAAGCAACGCCGTTGTTTGGCTCAGGTTTGGACTAAAATTTTATTCAGCTTTGGGTCCTCTATGCCCAAAACTTTTAAAGTGACTGTCACTCCAGTTGGCAACACTCCTCTTTCAGGAGAAATCAGACGGAGGCATTACCATTGGATCTTCCCAGGCCGCATTGAAATTGTTCCCTTGCAAAAAGAGCAAACTTTCGACAGAGGCTATTGGGACACAATTTTTTGGGTAGAAATTAAACCAGACAACGAAGTTGAAGTTCGTATTGAAACTTAATTATGTCAGATACTTTAGTTATTAATCAAAATTTTTTAAGCTTAACGGAAGCACTCCAAAGCTTTCATGAAGATGTGGAAGACCTTGTGGCCCGCTATGCACAAAACCCCTCCTCTTTTTATGACCAAGCCCGAGGACTTTTTACCGAGAAAATGGAGCAGTGGTCCCTTTTATTAGATAAAGCAAAACATTTCTTAGTCGCCCTTCCTAAAGAAATTAAAAACCGGGATTTAGTTCGCAGTGTGCTCAAAGAAACTGAACGATACGAAATAGCTTTTAAAGAAAAGTCTAATTCCTTTAAACAGGCACAAAAAAACAAGGCCGAAGCCGCTTGGCAGTTTTTGAAAGAATTACAATCCAATTCGCAAGCCATCGGACAACGCTTTTTAGCCCTTCAAAAAAATCAGCTCATGCAAAAATTAATAGAAGGAAAAAAAATACTTTCCAGCCGAAAAAATCTTCAGTGGGGACGGAAAGTTTTTCATACTCTCAATGGATTATTTGGACTGTGGCTTTATGCTTTTTCAGGCATGAGTGAATGGGGTGTCATTGGAGTTTTAGCCTCTTTTCTCACCTTTAGCATTGTCGTAGAAGTGTCTCGAAAAAAATACCCGCCTTTCAACGAATGGTTATGTTGCCATGTTTCAGGGTTAATGCGTGAACATGAAAGAACTAAAATAACCTCCGCCACTTGGTATATGGCTTCCGTTTTAGTCGTGTTTTTAATTTTTCCAAAAGACGTAGGAATCTTAACACTTTTATTTGTAGCATTAGGAGATACAGCCGCTGGAGTGGTAGGAACCCGATGGGGTAGAACAAAAATTACAGAGCATGTGTCTCTCGAAGGCTGGATTGCGGGCTTTTTCACATGCGCTTTAAGCACCTTACTTTTTACCGCTTTTTGGCTGCCCCATTTTCATTTAACGGGTTTTTCGTTATTTCTCTTCTCGTTGATCGCTGGGCTTATCGGATCCACTGCAGAAAGCGTATTTAAAAAGTTCGATGACAACCTCACCATCCCTCTTCTTTCAGCCCCTTGTATTTGGTTGTTGATGAAATTATTCTAACTTACTTTCTTAAAGATCCTGATAAAATATTCTTCCTAATGCGGATACTTTTAGGAGTTATCTCCACTTGTTCATCGTCACGAATAAATTCGATAGCTTTCTCTAAAGTCATCGGAAGCACTGGAGTAAGCACAATATGTTCGTCTTTACCTGAGGCACGCATATTGGTGAGCTTCTTTTCCTTACAGGGATTAACATTAAGGTCATTATCGCGATTATGCTCCCCAATCACCATCCCTTCGTAAACAGGAACCCCAGATTCAATAAAAAGTACTCCACGCGGTTCTAAATGAAATAAAGCATAAGGAACGCTTTCACCAGTCCGGTCACAAACTAAGGAGCCATTAATACGGCTTTTAATTTCCCCACGAAGAGGTTCATAACCCATCAGATAAGAATTCATCAAGCCAGTGCCTTTGGTATCGGTTAAAAATTCATTACGATAACCAATAAGCCCTCGTGATGGCATCGAGAACTCCAATCGCACTCGACCTGTTCCATGGTTAACCATGTTAATCATGCGACCTTGGCGAGAGGCAATTTTTTCCGTTACCACACCCATAAAATTATCAGTGACATCGATAAATAAATGCTCAATGGGTTCCAGCTTCTCTCCATTTTCTTCCTTAAAAATAATTTGTGGGCGCCCAACACTTAATTCAAAATCTTCCCGACGCATGGTTTCGATAAGAATCGCCATCTGTAACTCACCACGCCCTTTGACGATAAAACCATCACCAGACTCTTCCACACGCAACGCGACATTATGCAGCGTCTCTTTTTGCAACCGATCTAAAATACGACGTGATTGCACGTTTTTTCCCTCTCTCCCAGAAAACGGAGAGGTGTTTGTCATAAAGCGCATCGAAACAGTTGGTTCATCCACCACAAGGCGTTTAAGAGCTTTAGGGGTTTCAACCGTACAAATTGTATCGCCAATTTCCACATTTTCTATTCCAGATAAAATGACAATTTCCCCAGGATGCACTTCGGAGACCTCTTGAAATTTAAGCCCATTATAAACTTGAAGATTGGAAACCTTTAAAGCACGTGGAGCGCCGTCTTTACCAAGACATACCAGGCTTTCGTTTTTACGGGCACTACCATGAAAAACACGACCGATGGCAAGACGCCCTAAATAATCGGAATAACCTAAATTAGTTACCAACATCTGGAAAGGCTCTTCGGGCTTATAGCGAGGGGGAGGCATTTCCTTTACAATAGCGTCAAACAGAGGCGCTAACGTTGTCCCCTTTTCTTCAAGAGTATTTTGAGCGATTCCATCACGGCCAATGGCGTACAGGACAGGGAACTCGATCTGACTTTCATCTGCATCAAGATCGATAAATAAATCATAAACCTCATTAAGAACTTCTTTAGGGCGAGCATCCTTACGGTCAATTTTATTGACGACAACAATGATTTTTAAATTTTCTTCCAACGCCTTACGAAGCACAAAACGAGTCTGTGGCAGAGGTCCTTCGGAGGCATCCACTAAAAGAATAGCCCCATCAACCATTTTAAGCCCCCTCTCCACTTCTCCACCAAAATCAGCGTGTCCTGGGGTATCGATAATGTTGATTTTTACATCCTTCCAAAAAACCGAACAGTTTTTAGAGGCAATAGTAATACCGCGCTCCCGTTCCAAATCCATGCTGTCCATGACGCGGTCGCTGACTTCTTGATTTTCACGAAAGGTCCCACTTTGTTTCAGCATAAAATCAACCAAGGTTGTTTTGCCGTGGTCGACGTGCGCAATGATGGCAATGTTACGGATTTTGGGGTTGTGGCTATACTCGGTCATAAATAACGGCTCCTATAGAAAAAACGCGACCTTCCCCTATTAGAGACTAAAATGCAATGTGAAAGATATAAAAGTCATTTATCCATTTTTGGGACAGAGCGAGACAGATAAGGGGTGTTTTCAATACAAAAACGGTAAGGCAAGCAAGCTCCATCGCGTATACCGATACGTGGTGTTGCTAGAATGTTAAAAGAAGAAGATAACGGGTAAGCTCTTGAGGACAATAAATAGAGAGGCGGCTCTAAAAGGGAACTTTTGTTTAATGTTTTAGGAATGCCCATTGCAATAACCAGTTTACCTGGTCCGCTACAGAGTTCATGATCTTTTTTAATTTTGGGACGCCGCCGCTTCATTAAATCTAATCCTTCTATTGGCTCTAAAGCTCGAATAAGAACCGCCTCCCCTCTTCCTTCAGGCGCAGTCACTACATTGAAACAATAATACATACCGTAAATAAAATAGATGTAGACATGCCCAGGAGGGCCAAACATAACAGAAGTGCGTGGTGTAGGCCCTCGATAAGCATGGCAGGCTGGGTCGTCTTGCAAATAAGCTTCTGTTTCTACAATGCGCCCGACAGTTTTTCCTTCTGGAGACTCATAAACTAGGTAGGTACCCAACAAATTTTTAGCCACCTCAATTGTTGGTTGAGAGTAAAAAGAAAGTTTAAGAAGATGCGGATTCAATTTCTTGTTTCCATTCTTTTATTTTCAATTCAATTTTATCACGGATATTACGAAAATTTTGTAACTGCTGTTCATAAGAACCCCATACTGGATCTGGCATGGGCCAATGCAATCTTTTGGCCTTCGACAAAAAAACTGGGCAGACTTCATCCGCACATAGTGTAATCACCACGTCCACCTCCTGTGGATTGATGGTGTCAACGGATTTGGACTGATGGTGTGCAATATCGATTCCCTCTTCCGCCATCACTTCAATGGCTACAGGATTAACTCGTGACGGATAGGATCCTGCACTCATAATTTTATGTTCTTTACTCAAAAGATGTCGAGCCAATCCTTCCGCCATTTGGCTACGGGCTGAATTGGCAACGCACATAAAAAGAATATTCATAAAAGTTCTCCTGTCTCTCGAAATAAAATAAAATCTTCAGGCCAAGGAGCTTGCAGGCAACATTCTTCTGTTTTACCTTTAATCGTCAATGGAAAACTCAAACGGCTTGCATGAAGTTGAATACGACAATTACCAAATTTTTTAGCTTCTTTAAAAGAACCATAAACAGTGTCACCAATAATGGGAGAACCGATACTGGCCAAATGAACCCTTAATTGATGTGTTCGCCCTGTAATAGGCGAGGCCTCCACAAGTGCCACATCTTCTTGAGCTTCTAAAAGTTTCATCTGAGAATGACTCCATTTAGATTTTGGTTTTTCCTTATCAATCAAGCGAAAGCAATCGAGAGGTAATTTTTTAAAGTTTCGGATAAGATACCCTTTCGTCTCCCATTCCTGGCTTTGAGGGGTCGGCGAAACAATGGCCAAATACTTTTTATAAACAGATCGGACCTGAAATAATTTCATGTATTTCCCCGTGGCTTCTGTTGTTTTTCCAAAAAGAACAATCCCACTCGTTTGACGGTCAAGTCGATGAATGGCCATCAGTTGAGGATTTTTAAATTTACATTTGAGTTGATATTCCAAAGAATAAACACGACTGACGCGAGTCCCTTGAACTGGCAACCAGGCTGGCTTATTAATGGCCAACACTTCGTCCGTTTCTAACAATACATCATCCGAACTAATCTCCAAAGGTTCCGGCTCACGCAAAAAATAGTAGATCTGCAACTCACTGCCAGCAGATATTTTTTGCGGCACACTTTCCAGCCGCTTTTGATCTAGATAAAAACCCCCATGCTCCACAATACGGCTTAAATCGTCCTGCGTAATTTTGAGTTGATCACATACTAAACCCATCCATTGATTTTGGGTTTGCATGGAATCAAAAACCCATTTCCGATTTTGTGTGGGAGGATTGTATTTTTCAGCGTCATTATTCTTTTTGATTTCCACAGTAAGAGGGACTATACCCCGACTTTCTTATGAATCAATGGAGTTTTCAAAAAACCTTAAGTTCTCTTGGATCGCTCATCTTAATTTTTACCATCTGGTTTTATCTGGGATATCCGAAAAAAATAAATGCCCCAGAAATCACTCAAGATCATAAGCTCCAATGCGTCTCCTACACGCCTCTTATCGGGAAAGAGTCACCTTATGATGTGGGACATGGTTTTGTGATTCCCAAAGAGAGAATGGAAAGAGACATTTCTCTTCTTTCGCAACACTTCTCCTGCATTCGTATTTATTCAGTCACCGGCATGGAAGCTCTACCAACTATTATAAGAAAACACGGGATGAAAATTTTGCTTGGACTTTGGATTAATGCAGATCAATCAGCCTCCCAAAAAGAAATTACCCAAGGGGTGGATTTGATAAAAGCCAACCGAGACGTCATTCAGGCCGTGATTGTAGGAAACGAAACTTTATTGCGTAAAGAAATAACAACGCAAGAATTGATAAGCTACCTTCAAGAAGTTAAAAAAAACATCCCGGATATTCCTGTCACCTATGCTGATGTTTGGGAGTTTTGGCTGAAAAATGCGGAAATCGCTCCTTATACTGACTATGTCACCATTCATATTTTACCTTATTGGGAAGATGAGCCAACTTCAATTCACCAGGCCATGGCTCATGTAAAAAAAATTCATGATAAGTTGGCTAAAAACTTTGCAAATAAAGAAATTTTTATCGGCGAAACAGGATGGCCCAGTGTAGGCAGGATGCGAGAAGGCGCAATACCAAACCCCATCAACGAAGCAAGGTATATTCGCGAATTTGTGCAATTGGCCGAAAAAGAAAAATGGCACTACAATTTAATTGAAGCCTTTGATCAACCCTGGAAAAGAAATAACGAAGGTGCTGTTGGTGGTTATTGGGGCCTCTACGACACTCAACGACAAGATAAAAATGTTTTTGAAGGAAACGTACCCTTAATTAAACCATGGCTGAGCCTCACTTTCATCTCTTTGGGCCTATGGCTTTTATTGATGCTGCTCATACCTCAAAAAGCTCCCTGGATTTTCAGTTCCACAAGTCTTTTAACCATCTATCAAGCCTACCTATTCTTCTTAACTGCCCGTCATACACACGAAGCCATCGTCATGAGTGGGACACTTATACTTTCTCTTCTTGCCGGTATTTTTTGGGCTTATCGTTTAAAACACCAGTTGTTTTCCCTTATAATATTGATTGTTTTATCTACAATTCAATTAGAACTCGTTTTTGACTCCCGTTATCGTTGTTTTGACTGGGCCGGCTTTACTATGCCCATTTTTTATCTAATATTTTTTTATGACAAATCACTAAAGCAAGAATGGGAAAAAATGCTCGGAATACTTTTACTCATTTCCAGTATCACTATCTTATGGAATGAAAGCACTTGGAATTGGGAAGCCGTGATTTGGAGCTGTCTTACATTGGCTTTAGGATATAGTTTATTGAAAGAAAAACTATCGTTATGGATCAATATCAGATTAGTCATCAATCGGAACATCCAACTTTCTTGGTATACAGCACTGGTTTTAACTTATTTTTTATCGTTCATGATTCGTTATAAAATCATGGAATCAGTCAGTCTGGTTGGAATCTGCAGTACTCATGATGCCTTATTGATTTGTCGATTGCGTTCTGTCTTCGGCTACCTCATTTACCTTCAGTTATTTGGAAAACTGGGACTTATTTTTTCTCTTTTATCTTTTTTTAATCCGTTAAGAAAACTAGCTACATGGGGATTATGTTTCGCAACCATGGGGCTTGTTCTTTATAACTTCAACCTAGCCGCTTTGGCCTTTGTTCTTTCTTTATTAAACTTATCCGGCTTTAAAATAACTTCTTTCTTGAAGCCAAAGAGAGTTGGAGAGAAACAGACTACTTGAAGTGATCTGGGTATGAAGATCTTGTAGAGTAAGAAGCTTTAATTTTCTTGTTGCGCTTTTCTTTCTTCGCCTATTTTCTTAAGAGCCGCCTCTTCTTGCTCCTTTTTATCTTTCTCAAGATTCTTCTTATTTTGACGACTTTGATCATAATCCAAGTCGGATGGCGGAGTTTTATCTTGAAGCGTATTAGGATCCTTCCCTGCTGAAACGGGAAGTTTCTCGGCGAATACCGAAAAAGAAACGACGCTTAATAAAAATAAAACAAGAAAAAAGAATTTTGGAAACATGATTTTATTTTTGCAACCTATCGGTAATAATCAAAGATGAAAGCGTAAGAGAGGCAACGGTACTTAACCAACTAGCTACCGTTTCTGCACGCCAGTATTTTTGAGGCACAAGAATAGTGTCTCCTGGGTTAATCACGGTATTAACACTCAACTTAACTTGTTCTCCATTTTTTTTAATTAGCTTAATTCTTTTCATCTTAGAATGTTGTGTAGCTCCTGCAAGGCTTACATATTCTTTATAGGAATAATTAGGCTGAAAAGGAAAAGCTCCCGGTTGAAGTACCGCTCCCATGACATAAACATTATCATCAACTGTAGGGTAAAAAATATTATCGCCTGGTATACGGTTAAGGGTGTAGTCAAAAGTGTTACTTTTCAACAAAACATGCGGGATAACAATAACATCTCCTTTTTGGATAGTAAATTTGGACAAATCTTGTTTTGAACTCGAAACTTCCAAAATTTCTTTTTTCTCTTCAGCACCAAAACGGACAACACGAATTGTATCTTGCCGAGACACCCCAGAAGCAAAACCTCCTGCCATATTAATAGCCTCTATCAGAGAAATCTTACGCGTCATCTCATAGTTTCCGGGTCGATTCACTGGACCCTCAATTTCAAACTCACCTTTTTTTACAGACACAAAAACAACATCATTTTCCATAAGGTAAGGATTATTCTGGAGAGAACCCCGATATTTATAAGCGAACATATCCAGAGTCTGAGATTGATCTCCACGCCGAAGCTGAATGGTCCGCTCAGACCCATTAGGAAGAACTCCTCCTGCGTATTTTAAAGCATCAGAAACACGATCAGATGGAATAATTTTATAAGTACCCGGATTGGTAACTTCTCCTAAAATATGGATGCTGTAAAAAGCCTGAGGAGCTTGAGTCGCCCCTGTTTGCAAAGGAGCCATCTGAGGATTCATTTGAGACATAATATCAGGCATGCCCTGACTACTAGGATTGGAACTAGATCCAAAGCTTTTAACATTACTTTTATTAGCCCCGCCCTTTAATCCCATAATAGTAGGACTGTTCCGACTATAACCCAAATTACTTTGGGCAAATACCGGCAAGCCTGATAAATAAAAAATAATAAAAAAAGAAATTATTCTATAAATTTTAATCATGATACATCTTTTAAAGAGTTCCAATACTCCTTAAAAAAAACAAAAAAAACTGCCCCAAAAAACCCTATCATCCCACTAATAACTATAACCAAAAGAGTTTTGGGTTTGTCTTTTCCTTCAGGCACACGGGCCGAATCAATAATCTGAAAAGAAACACTTTCCTTGGCTTCTTCTATTTTAGCCATTTCATATTGGCTATTTAAAAGAGCGTTCAGCTTAGTCAGTGTTTCCTTCCTTAGCATGATATATTCCAAATAAACCTGCTGGGGAATATTGTGAACAATATTTTTCTCTTCAATTTTTTTATCTATTACACCCAACTGATCTTTTGTTTTATCCACCTCTTCTTGCAATGCTTTCAAAGAAAGCGCTGAATTTGCCTGTAAAGGGAATGACGCATTAATATCAATATCTACTTGAGGGCTTACAGCTGATACCGATTTAATTTGATAATACTCAGAAAGATCCTTACCTGACTCTAATAAAGCTCGCTCATTTTGTTTCAACTGGTCTTCAATAAACAATCGGTTTTTCTTTGCTTCGCTAAAGGCATTGTTGTTTATAAAACGACTTAATTCATCCAACAATCCATTGGCAATCTGAGCGGCCATATTAGGATCAGGCAGATAAATATAAATATCAAGGACTCCCGTATCCGTGTCGAGCTCCACATCAAGGACATATTTTTTGAAATACCCAACCCCATCATGAAGAGTAGGTATCCTACCCTTCTCCTCATTCCATTTTTTGTGGCCGGCATCCCATTTTTTATGAAAAAAGACAGGCAGTAATTCGAATCTGTTAATCACATTCTCAGCCACCGTTTGGCTGTTTAGGAAAGCCATCAAAGTACCTGAAGGGCTTTGTCCGGTTGGACCCACTCCCAAACCACCCAGCATGCTGATTCCTGATAATTGTGCGGCCATAGCCGCCAAACTTAAACTCCCCGATTGGCCCAACGGAAGAATTACCACGGTGGCTTTATACAAGGGGGTCATCATCTTACAAACCACATAAGATAAAAAGAAAAACAAGAATGTGACCAAGAGAATGTGCTTGGATTTTTTTTTCAGTAGCGCAACCAGATAAACGAGATTAGCCTCTTTTTGCATTTGGGCACTGGTAGTATATTTTAAAAACTCCGTCAAACTAAAATGCAAAAACATTGACTAGTTCTTTCAATACCATGTAAATACCACGCAATCAAAATGTTTCAATTTGTTCACAAAATACACTCCATTCTTTCCCGAAAAGAAAAACGGCAACTCCTGTTTTTGTCGTTTGCAGTCCTGATCATGGCTTTTATGGAAACCTTCGGAGTGGCGGCCATTATGCCGTTTATGACTTTGGTAGCCAATCCCGACGCCATCCATCACCACCGTTTTCTTGCAGACCTATACAATCACTTCAACTTTCATAATTATAGGTCTTTCATCATTGCCTTTGGTTTGCTTGTTTTGACGACCCTCATTATTACAAACATGGTGGGAGCTCTAACCAACTGGGGTTTGCTTCGATTTTCATGGATGAGAAACCATACTATCGCCAAACGCCTTCTGAGCCAATATCTCAATCAGCCTTATTCCTTTTTTCTAGACAGAAACAGTTCTCATTTCCATCAGTCCATACTTAATGAAGTACAACAAGTCATTTTGGGCTGCCTCATTCCGGGGCTGATTATGGCTTCAAAACTGATCGTCAGTCTTTTTATCTTCACGGTTTTATTCGTGATAGAACCGCTCCTCGCCCTCTCTCTCTTTTTGGTTCTCGGAACAGCCTATGCGGGGGTCTATATCTTCACCAGAAAAAAACTTTCTCTCATCAGTCGAGAACGTGTGAATACCAATGTAAAGCGCTTTAAAATAGTCGGAGAATCTTTTGGGGGAATAAAAGATATTAAACTTTTGGGAAAAGAAAATATTTTTGTAAAAATGTTTGAAAATCCCTCTATCGTTCATTCAAAACATTCCGCTTCCACGCAAATAATCTCAACTATTCCACGTTATGCACTTGAAGTCATCGCTTTTGGAGGTCTCATCATCATCATTCTCTACCTTCTGGCAACCAACAAAGATTTAACCCAAATCATCCCTTTAGCAGGCCTCTATGCTTTTGCGGGTTTAAGATTAATGCCCGCACTTCAGCAAGTTTTTATAGGACTCACCCAAATTCGCGCCGGTCTCGGCGGACTAGACATGCTTTATAAAGACCTCAATAAGACAATCCCGACCCTCAGTACGCAGAACCTCTCTCAAGCCATTGAAGCACTTCCTTTTACGCAATCGCTGCAACTGAAAAATATTACCTTCAAATATTCTAGTTCCAAAAAAATGACTTTGAATAACTTAAATTTAACTATTCCTGCTCTCTCAATCGTAGGCTTAGTAGGTCCTACAGGATCAGGAAAAACCACACTTGTAGATATCATACTCGGACTTCTCCCCATACATGAAGGACAAATCCTAGTGGATAATGTGGTTCTTGAGAAAAACAATCTGCCACGATGGCAAAAAAACCTGGGTTATGTCCCTCAACAAATCTATCTGTGTGATGACACAATAAAACGAAATATCGCCTTTGGTATACCGGAAGAAGAAATCAATCAGACAACAGTAGAACAGGTGGCCAAAATGGCTTCCCTCCATGATTTTATTACAAAAGAACTCCCAAAAGGATATGAAACCCTTGTAGGAGAGCGTGGCATACGATTGAGTGGAGGCCAACGTCAACGCATAGGAATTGCGCGAGCCTTATATCATAATCCTGAAATCATCATTTTGGATGAAGCCACAAGCGCTCTTGACAGCGCCACGGAATCTGTAATAATGGACACTATTCACGCCTTGGCTGGTAAGAAAACAATCATCATTATTGCTCACCGCTTTTCCACCATAAAACAATGCGACAAAATTTTTATCATAAAAGACGGCACTCTGCTTGACAGTGGCACTTACGACAGTTTATTAAATACCCAACAATATTTTAAGAAATTGGGGAAACTCGCTTAAATACTATGACTGAAGGTAAAAAAAAATTTTTCATTGCTGAAATTGGTTGCAATCATATGGGTGACATAGAAATTGCAAAAAAAATGATCAAAACAGCCCAGGAATTTTGCCATGTTTCTGCTGTTAAATTCCAAAAAAGAACTAATAAAGAGCTTCTAACCCCCCAAGAATACGCTCTTCCTCACCCCAACCCACAAAATGCTTTTGGGGCTTCTTATGGAGCTCATCGTGAATTTCTGGAATTTTCAATCGATCAGCACAAAATATTGCAAAATTACTGTAAATCTCTTGGTATTATTTATAGCAGTTCTGTGTGGGACATAACAGCCGCCAAAGAAATAGCAGGGCTCAACCCCTACTTCATTAAAATCCCTTCCGCCAGTAACTTAGATTTTGAAATGCTCGATTGGCTTTGTAATCATTTTCATGGGGAAATTCACCTCTCTCTCGGTATGACCCGTATTCAGGAAGAAGAAAACATCGTCACTTTTTTCATCAATAAAAAACGAAATAAAGATCTGGTGCTCTATTCATGCACTTCGGGGTACCCCGTTCCCTTTGAAGATATCTGTCTGCTTGAAATTTCAAGGCTGAAAGAAAAATTTGGCAAACAGGTCAAAGGAATCGGCTTCTCCGGCCACCATGCGGGCATTGCCGCCGATATTGCCGCATTGGCTCTGGGGGCCACTTATTTTGAACGCCATTTTACCCTCGATAGAACTTGGAAAGGGACAGACCAAGCCGCAAGTTTGGAACCCGACGGATTAAGAAAACTGGTGCGCGATCTCCAAAATGTTTCACTGGCTCTTCATTACAAAAAAGAGGAGATTTTGGACATAGAAAAAGTGCAGCGCAAAAAACTTAAACGAAAAATTGCCAGTTAACAAATCAACAAGCCATGCTTAACACTTTAGGTCTTATCCCCCTACGTGGAGGATCAAAAAGTATTCCATTAAAAAATATCAAACTATTTGCCGGCAAACCTCTTTGCTATTGGGCTTTATCTGCCCTGTATCAATCGGGAGTTACCGATAAAATAGTTATTTCTACAGATAGCAAACAAATTGCTGACACAGTAAAAAAATTTGGGATACCGCTTGAAATCATCAACCGTCCGGCTAAACTGGCCAGTGATTCAACGCCAACCGAGTCAGTTATGCTTCATGCAGTACAACAAATTCCCTGTAAGCAAATAATCACTGTGCAAGTCACATCCCCTTCCACCACCCCCGATGATTTCAAAAATGCTTTCCGGAAATTTAAAAAAGAAAAATGGGATAGCCTTTTAACTTGCGTCAGAAATAAAAGATTTTTTTGGTCGGATACAGCCAAACCTATCAACTATCTCCCCTCAAAACGGCCGATGCGGCAAAATTTTCGAGGCACTTTAATGGAGAATGGAGCTTTTTATATTACAACAAGTGATCTACTCTTGAAAAAGAAATGTCGTCTTGGGGGCAAGATAGGTATTCATGAAATGGCCGAGGACGCTTCTATAGAAATTGATGAACCAGAAGACTGGACTCGTTCTGAAAATATTTTCCTAAAGAAATACCCTTTTCTTTTACACAATTCCAAAATCAAGCTTTTGGTATTTGATGTCGATGTCGAGCTTACCGACGGTGACATTGATGATTCATCCGAAGGGAAAGTGATGAAAAAATTCGAAACTTACGATAGCGAAGGAATAGAGCTGGCCAAAAACCGGGGGATTGAAGTCGCCATTCTCACTAGCGAAAATTCACAGAGCATACGGAAAAGAGCGGACAAGCTGAAAGTTAAACACCTCTTTTTGGGTATCCAAAACAAACTCGAAGCACTCGAAGAACTGTGCCAAAAATTACACTTCAGCCTTGATGAGGTCTGTTACGTCGGCGACAAGATTAATGATCTTGAATGCCTGAAAAAAGTAGGCCTTCCTTGCTGCCCCCACAATGCCCAGGAATCGGTAAAAAAGACCTGTAAATTTACCTCGAATTCTTCAGGAGGCCATGGTGCGGTAAGAGAGATAGTTAATTTTATATTATTTAAAAATTCATGAATATCAAACTTGTCATATGGGATTTAGATGATACCTTCTGGAAAGGAACATTAGATGAAGCAGACGTAGTGCCCATTCCACTCTATACACAACTCATTAAAGACCTCAACGAGCATGGAATACTTAACAGTATTTGTTCTAAAAATAATTACGAAAAAGCAAAAAAAACACTTTTGGATATGGGAATATGGGACGAATTCAGCATGCCTCAAATTTCCTGGCAACCTAAAGGAGAGGCCGTAAAAATCATCATTGATGATTTTCAGCTACGGGCTGAAAATGTTTTATTCATTGATGACAACGATCTCAATCTAAACGAAGTTAAGTACTATAATCCAAAAATTAATATCGCCCACTCTTTAAAAGAGGACATTCAAAAAATCATTGAAGAGATTATCAAAAAGAATAAGACCGACAATAGAAGAAGATTCCAGGAATACAAAATACTTGAAGCAAAGCAAGTGCAAAAAAAAACCTATGTTTCCAATGAGGATTTCTTAAGACAATCTAACATCAGAATCACAATAAACCCAAACTGCATAGAAAACCTGGAAAGAATAGAAGAGTTAATCAACAGAACAAACCAACTTAACTTCACAAAAAAACGCATTAATAAAGAAGATTTAAAATTGCTTCTAATAAATCCGGAAAAACAATGTTACACTATCCATGCCAGAGACAATTACGGTGATTATGGCTTAGTAGGCTTTGTAGCACTCGATCAGATTAATAAAAAATTGGATCAATTTGTTTTTTCTTGCAGGACCTTGAACATGGGTCTTGAGCAGTATGTGTGGCAGAAATTAGGCTATCCTTTTTTAGAAATTGTAGGGGAAGTAAGCAGTCAGCTAAAAAAAAATACGAATGTAGATTGGATTGCCGAAGAAACTATCCGACAAAACAACAACACGAAAGGACTCCCACAAGTCAAGTCAGGTTCCACCCTATTAATTGGAGGTTGTGATTTATTTCAACTGCACCACTATCTTAAATCAAATGAAAGGATTGATACTTATTTTAATTACCCTTCCAAAAAATATAACATGCCTTTACATAGGGATAGTATTAACTACCTGTTTGCCTCTCGGTTTTACAAAGAATCTCAAAAAAAAATAATTCTAGAACATCTTCCATTTGCTGAAGATTTTTTTTTCCAATTACCTAATCTCAACCTTTATCAAACCATTATTTACAGCCCTTTAATCGATTATGTCCAATGTCAATATAGAGCACTCGATAATGAAACCATAATTTCATGGGGGGATTTTTCAAAAACAAAACATGACAGAAACTACGAAAAAGAAACCTTAAAAAACTATGGCTTGCCAGACACTGCTATAAATTCTTTTTTAAAATATTGGACCCCACTAGGATCTATTACTGGAGAACAATTGCAATATAAAATGGAGCAAGTTTTCAATGATTATAAAGGCCATCTGATCATTATCGGTGGAGCCACTAAAAAAGTTCCCCCAAACAGCCAAAGTTATCTCGGCCAGCACATACAACTCAATAATATTTTGATGCAATTTTCTACTGCAAGACCCAATACACATTATATTGATATCAATGATTGCATAGAGACAACAAATGACTTCACTGACTCTATTAGACACTATAAAAAACCAGTCTATTCAAGAATCGCCACTAAAATTGGAAACATAACATCACAACTTACAATCAAATCACCTCTATCCTTACTTACCAATCGTTTAACTTCATATTTAAAAAAAATTTCGATAAAGTTTATTTTAAATAACAAAGAACAAACCTGATGATAAAAAGAATACCACATATAGTTTCCAACACTTTTCTAATTAACCCTTTTGATCTGGAATATAAAATTTCATCCGAAGCCTTCGTTCTGCCTGAAATTGACAATCTGAAGCCGAAAAAAAGGCAGGGTATTTTATGGCGTCTGTTAGTTGTGGCCTACAGATCAATCCGTGCATGGAGAAGTATCTGTTCAAAGCAGGATTTCAAAAAAGGGGGAATTCTTTTTTTTTGGAATTCCTTGAATCAAAAAAACAGTTTACTTCCTCTCTATAAAAAAACATCGGGCTATTCGGTAGGACTCGGCGCGGAGATGTCTCCTGACATTATCCTCATACCTTCAAAATATTACTTACTATCTTTTATTTTTTTACCGGTGTTTTTTTTCAGAATATTAAAAGGCACTGCGCATCAAAAAAAATATTTAAAATATTTTCTGGATCGATGGCTCTTAATTTATCCGACTTATCTGGCCGTTTATCTCTACCTTGAAACAGCCCGTCCAAAAATGATCCTGCTCTCCAATGATCATGTGGGTATCAACAGAGCTTTTTTAAGAGCCGGAAAAAGTCTGGGAATAAAAACGCTCTACCTCCAACATGCCTCCACCACTAGTCATTTCCCCCCCCTGGAATTTGATTATGCCTTTTTGGACGGACAGGCGTCCTCAGACCTCTATCAAAACAAAGGAACAAAAATATTTTTAACCGGAGGATGTCGGTTTGACGGACATGTGGCCGCTATAAAGAAAAATGC
>CAZQCI010000004.1:20311-50896 GCA_964592255.1 uncultured Nitrospiraceae bacterium
TCTGCATCAACAATATGGATGATTTTGAACGTGTGTTGGATTTGTTAAATAAACTTCAAACAGAAACACCCTCGCTTACAATACGGATCAGGCCTCATCCTTCTTATAAATATAGAAATCAAATAGAAGAGCTGGCTGTAAAGCAGAATTATTATTTTTCTTCTCCCACCCAGGAGAATATATATGGTTTTCTTAAAAACACGGACTGTTTGATTGCCGGAGATTCTTCCGTTCACCTGGATGCTACTTATCTCAACATTCCCTCTATTTTTTACAGCATGGGAGCCCATGCTTTTGATTATTACGAATATGCCAAAAATAAACTTGTGTTTAAAGCTTCAAATTCTACGGAAGTCGTCAGATATCTGAATGAGTTTCTTAACTGCTTGCCAAATGTGAGAGAAAAAGCAAAATACTACCTGGCCTCCATTGGCGAAAATTACGATGGAGAGGTAGCTGATTATCAAGCCGAACTATTACAACAGATTCTAAGCCAAAACTAACAAAAGAAACTAAACTTAAAAATGACCCATGTTTTACATATTGTAGCCGGTGATATCAAGGGGGGTGCGGCCAAGGGAGCCTATAATCTTCATCAGGCTCTGTTGAAAGAAGGCGTTTGCTCACGAATATTAACGGATGCAAAAATTCTTCAGGAAGAAAACAACATTGTAACAGTTTCAAATTCTCCCTGGAGACGTTTTATGACCTTGGGTCGATCGCAACTGGACCAATTGCCGCTCCGATTCTATAAAAAACCTACGGTCAAATTCAGTACGGGTCTGACGGGATATGATATCACGACTGATAAAAATTATGATTGGGCCGACATTATTCACCTTCATTGGGTCAATCATGGTTTTTTCAACATCAAACATTTGGCAAAAATCAAAAAACCCGTTGTCTGGACTTTGCGGGATATGTGGCCACTCACAGGCGTCTGCCATTATTCTCTTTCTTGTAAAAAATATGTGGTCGGATGCCAGCAATGCCCCCAATTGGCAGGAGATGGAAAACGAGGGCTAACCTATCGTCTCAATCGCCGGTTAAAAAAATACATTCAAAAATCCCATGATATTCGATTTGTGTGCATCAGTCATTGGTTGGAAGAAAGAGCCCGAGAAAGTCTGGCCCTATCTGACCAAAAAATTGAAACCATTTATAACTGCATCAATACGGAAGAATTTTCTTCAGTGAATAAGGAATGGGCCCGCTCCATTCTTGGTTTGCCACATGATGCCAAAATCATTTTGTCCGGCGCTCAAAATTTAAAAGACGGCTACAAAGGATTCGATCTTTGCCTACAAGCCCTCAAACTTCTGGAACAGGATGAAAACAATCTGTTTGTTTTTTTTGGAAGACATTTCGATCAAAAATCTCTTGAAGAAATAAAAATGCCTTCCAGATATTTGGGATTTGTCGAGGATCCGTTAAAACTGAGGTTGCTCTATTCGGCAGCTGATGTTTTTGTGATGCCCTCCACCATGGAAGCCTTTGGAAAAACTTGCGTGGAAGCCATGGCATGTGCCACTCCCGTAGTCTGCTTTGACTCCGCCGGGCCCAAAGAAATTGTGGACCATCACATCAATGGCTACAAAGCCACCCCCTATTCTCCTGAAGATTTGGCCGAAGGAATCAAATGGGTTTTAAAGGAATCCTCCAACACTTTGGGAGAAGCGGCCAGAAAAAAAGCCGTCTCTTTTTTTTCCTCGGAAATCATTTCAAAAAAATATAAGAAATTATATCAAACTCTGTTAGGTACTTAATTAACCCTATGCTGTTCAACAGTTACGAATTTGTCGGTCTATTTCTTGTCACTTTCTTTTTATATTATCTTCCTTTTCTGAAAAAATCACAGGTTTGGATTTTAATTTTATCCAGCTTTGTTTTCTATGCTTACCAAAATCCCGTGCTGCTTCTTCTGCTTTTGGCTTCCATAATCATCAACGGACTGACCAGTTATCAAATAGCGTATGCAGCATCGTTGGCCTCAAGAAAATTTTATGCCGTCGCAGGCATTATCTTCAACCTTTTGCTGTTGATATTTTTCAAATATGGACCACTCTTGAGCCATACTTTTTTTCAAGAAAGCTCCGATATCGGAAATTGGATCTTATCTATCCCCTTGCCCATTGGCATTTCATTTTACACCTTCGAAGGCATCAGCCTGGTGGTCGACTCCTTTAAAAAGACAAACACTTCGGAATACAAATCCACCATTGTCAAAAATTTTATCAGGCATCAGAAAAACGTTTTTCTTTTCATTTCGTTTTTTCCCCACTTGATAGCCGGCCCGATTTTAAAAGCACACGATTTTATTCCGCAGATCGGTGAAAAAACCTTCAAAAATATCGACTGGAACTATTGCTATAAAAAACTGGTACTTGGTTATTTTTTGAAAATGGTCATAGCCGACAATTTGAAAGACCAAACATTCTGGCTGACCTATCCTTTTTTCCAGACCTACTCCTCCTTTTCACTGGTCGGTCTTTTATTCGGTTATTCGTTCCAAATTTTTTCAGATTTCGCGGGATATTCCCTCATTGCCCTGGGATTGGCCGGTTTGTTTGGCTATCGGTTGCAGAGCAATTTCAATTTGCCCTACATCTCCCAATCATTTTCAGAGTTCTGGAAACGCTGGCACATTTCTCTTTCCACCTTTTTAAAGGAATATTTATATATTCCGCTTGGCGGCAATCGACGCGGAACGGGGTACACTTATTTCAATCTCTTCGTCACCATGTTTCTGGGAGGACTCTGGCACGGATCAAGCTGGAGTTATGCCTGTTGGGGGAGCCTTCATGGAATAGCCCTTGCGGGTGAGCGTTTTTTTCAAAGCCGAAAAATCAAACTTCTCATTCCCTCTTGTATAAAAATAATAGCCGTATTTACCTACGTTTCACTGGCTTGGGTTTTATTCAAGTTACCTCATTTCGATCAGGCAGTCCTCTTTTTCAAATGTCTATTCACCAATGTACGAGGCTATCCCCTACTGTACAAACAGCTTTATTATATTGGCATCTACTCAACGCCCATTATTTTTTATCACTTAACGGGCCTAAGCCCAAAACTTAAAAAATACATGTTAAAATTTGAACCTTATATTTATGGGCTTTTGTTTTTTTTGATCATCACCAATAGTGGCAGTACGGGAACATTCATCTACTTTCAGTTTTAAACCATGATACGTCTTTCTTTCATTACGACAAGCATCCTCCTCATTACCTACAGTCTTTTCATTCATTTCGTGGAAGTGCCATGGAGTACAGCCCAACAACAATGGCAGGAAAACATAATCAAGGCGCAGAAGTATATTTATGATAATAAAAAATATGACGTCGTTCTTGTCGGCTCCTCGATGGCCAACAATCTGAAGGTGGATCAAATACCTGGTTGGTATAATCTCGCCTGTGCTTCGGAAGGCCCCTCTGACGGATTAAACATCATTCTTAAATCGGGCAACATCCCAAAAACAATTTTAATAGAAATGAACAAGCTGGAGAAACCCCTGGATACTGATTTAGACCAACGTCTTTTCGGCCCCGTCGATTTCTTTCTATCGAAATATTTTCCCATTTTCAGAAAAACGTACCAGCCAGCGGGATTGCTAAATTTTATCGATCTCATCAAAAGACCTTACAAACCGGCCAATCAGAAAATTCTCTCTAAATCCCTACCTCGTATCAAATCACAATACGAAAATGATTTCTTGGCAGATTTTGAAGTTTCCCTGAAAAATCTACAAAAAGAATTGTCCTTGTTAAAACAACAGGGGGTGAAGGTAGTTTTTTTTGAAATGCCCATGCATCCTGAAATTTGCAATTCTCCTAAAGAAGAAAAACTTCGCAGCACAATAAAGGAATTCTTTCCGGAACCCGTCTATTCTTATATTCCCTCACCCGATTGTTTTTTCTATGAAACGCAGGACGCCATTCATCTGATGCCCCAATCGGCCATCCTCTATCTCAATGAGCTTCAAAGCTGGTTGAATCAAAACCCTTGACCCATTTGTCCGAAAAATGGCATTTTCACCCACCTTTTAAAACCTATTTATGACCCCTATCGTTAGCATCGTCACCGCTTGTTACAATTCTGCTGCTTTTATAGAGCAGACCATCAAGAGTGTTTTGTCCCAAACTTATCCGGCCATCGAATATATCATCATGGATGGAGGTTCTACCGATGGAACTTTGAATATTATTGAGAAATACAAAGACAAAATAGCCCGTGTAATCTCCCAGCCGGACAAGGGACAGGCCGATGCTTTGAAAAAAGGATTTCATTTGGCCACGGGCACTTATCTGGCCTGGCTGAATGCAGATGACTACTATCCTCCTGATGCCGTTGAAACTGCCGTCCGTTACCTTCAAACAGGAAAATATGATATTGTTTACGGCAATCGTTTGATCGTAGACGAACATTCCAAAATCATTGCGCAGCGCCATGCCTGTCCTTATATCTCCGGTCTTTCGCCAAAAGGAATATTTTACGGAGGGTTTAACATTTATCAACCCACAGCCTTTTGGACAAAAGAAATTTATGACAAAGTAGGCGGTCTTGATCCCGAATTTGAATTCTGCATGGATAACGACCTGATCCTCAAATTCGCCTTGGAAAAAGCGCGCTTCAGATTTATCAACAAATATCTGGTTTACTTCCGCACTCATCCTACTTCCAAAACCAACCAACTTCAGATTGTGGCCAAAAAAGAGCAAAAAATACTCTCTAACAGGGCGCCACGGACAAAATTCCACGCGGATTTTATTTATAGAAATTTGTGCCGATTATGGCGATACTCCTACCAATTAATCGCCAAACCGGGTTATTTGATGTTTCGCCTCAGGGAAAAAAATACCAACCATATTCCCTGACTCCTTTATGAAAGATATTTCGCAAGAATCAAATATAGTCCGCTTAAGTCGTTTTTTGATTTGTCTTTTTTTTATCAACGCCGGACTCCAATACATGATTCCCCACATCGTGGCATTGGCCAAAGGGGATGTCTCCTCTTTCAGACTATCAGCAGACTATTTAAATGTGGGAGGAGCCCGTTATATTAAGGATCTCTATTCCGCTTTTTTTGGGGTAGCGTGGATCTTTCTGATTTTCAGAATCAAACACAATAAAACGCTTTTAAAAAGCCTCATCATTTACCTGGTTTTCGAATCCTTTTTGATGATTTTGGGACTTTTGGGACACTTGGACGATCCCATTCCCCTAATCTTGATAGGCGGGGTCAGATGGATCTTATTGCTACACAATGTCGTAGGTATTTTCTTTCTTTGCTGGGCTTACAAAATTAAACAAGAAAGTTTTAATTGGATTGTTTTTCTGATTCTCCTGGCTAATGTGGGATTCAGCATCATTCAGCGTGTGTTCTGCGCATTGATTCTGGGAATGAAAGAAGTGAGGGCTCCTGGGTTATTTGCCAATGCGGAAGCTTATTCTTTCGCCCTGGTGGGAATCAGTCTTTTTTATTTTTTTCAGGCCCAAAAAATCTCCCGAATAAAATATTTTCTTTTGTTTTCTCTGATCATGATAGGCGTCATTTGTTCCGGGGCCCGAAGCGCCATGCTCATCATTTTTACCCTATTCGCAGCAACCCCCCTCTTGTCTCTCTATCATAGTACGGTCAATATTCATCTCAAGGCCTTGCTAAATTCTATTTTTGTGGTGTTTCCCTTGTTATTGGTCACTATTCTTATTCCACTGGTGGAAATGCTCGCCAACAGGGGAAACATTCTCCATACGCAAATCCAGAGCGGCCGGATCCATATTCTTTTCAAAACACTGGATCTGTTTAACACTACTTCCCTCTTTCACTTTTTGTTTGGAAAGGGCTTCGGTTATGGAACAAATTCGGTATTGTTGTTCGGGGCCACCAGCCCGTGGCTTTATGTGGCGGATAGCACCATTGTCACTACATTGCTTCAATTCGGATTTCTGGGCAGCACCTATTTCATCAGTGCCATGAGCGTGCTTTTTTTGGTGGTCATGTTTCATCCGAAATTCAAGAAAAAGGTTTTTGAATTTTATTTTTTATTCATTGCCCTTGCCCTGTTGATTTGCACACAAAATATTTTTGAAAACTTTATCTTACTTCCATTATTGGCAGTCAGTTTTTCCAATCTTCTTTTGGCTTCCGAAAACTCATTACATGAAACTACTCAGAATCATCAAATCTCTTAATCCGGAACTGGGAGGTCCCGTACATGGGATTAAAAATATCACTCCGGCCCTTTCAAAATTAAGCATAGAAACTACCTTGCTGACATTGGACTCACCAGAAGATCCTTGGATTGCGGATTATGATGGGACCGTTACGGCTTTGGGAGACGGGCAGGGAGTCTACGGTTATTCGGCGTCCCTAAAGCCCTGGCTCCATCAACACGTCAAAAATTACGATGCCGTTATCTTGCATGGAATATGGGAATATCCTCCTCTGGCTGCTTATAGGATCTGCAAAAAAAATAAAATTCCTTACTACATTTACACTCACGGCATGCTCGATCCATGGTTTAAAGAAAGGTATCCCTTGAAACATTTGAAAAAATGGCTTTATTGGCCTTGGGGAACTTATCGTATTTTGCGCGATGCGAAAGCTGTCTTTTTTACTTCACAAGAAGAAATGATCCAGGCCAGAAAATCTTTCTGGCTGTATAAATGCAATGAGGTCGTGGTGAAATACGGAATTACAAAACCATGCTTTGATTCAGACTCCGCCAAAGAG
Source organism: uncultured Nitrospiraceae bacterium (assembly GCA_964592255.1). GTDB lineage: Bacteria > UBA10199 > UBA10199 > UBA10199 > SBBF01 > CAZQCI01. Next base: position 27,042 of record CAZQCI010000004.1, read on the forward strand.
CAATTTTCCACCCTCTTTCCAAATCTGGAAAGTAAAAAAATCCTTCTATTTCTTTCAAGGATTCATCCGAAAAAAGGCCTGGATTTACTGCTGAACGCACTTGGCCAAGTCATACAAGAATCACCAGACCTGCATCTCATTATCGCCGGACCTCCTGAAGACAAAATATATGTAGAGACTCTCAAACGCTTGATTCATCAATTGAATCTGGGCCTCCATGTCACCTGGACCGGCATGCTGGAAGGAAATTTGAAATGGGGCGCCTTTTTAAAGGCCGACCTTTTTGTACTGCCTTCCCACCAGGAAAATTTCGGCATCTCTGTCGCAGAGGCTCTAAGCTGCAAGGTACCAGTATTAATTACAGACAAAGTCAATATCTGGAGAGAAATTAAAGAGGATCAAGCCGGATTAATCTCTCAAGATAATGTAGAATCTTTAATACAAGCACTCAAAGAATGGACCCATCTCGATAAAAATATGCTGGCCAATATAAAAGACAAAGCTTATGACTCTTTTTTAAAAAGATTCGAGATAAAAGAATCGGCAAAATTTCTAACTGACTTGTTTACAACAGAAACATGATACTAAGAATTAACCAACCTCTTTTTCTTTCTCTAGTTTTGTTGGCCACTTGTTTTTTTTTGGTTACCTGCGCCACAGGTACTAGTAGTAATCTTTTTTCTATAGGGGGAAACCTCAATGGATTAAATGGAACGGTGGTTCTGCAAAATAATGCAGATGATACCCTAACTCTTACAGATGATGGAGATTTTATATTTGCCACAAATGTGCCCGATGGGTTTGCTTACACTGTGACGATTCTAACCCAACCTACCGGATATACCTGTGTCGTTTCTAATGGAACAGGAATAGTAGAAGGCGAAAATATTTCTTCTATAGCGATAAAATGCAGTCCAACCTATACTGTTTTCGCTTGGGGAGACTCACTAACTGCAGGATCTTTATCGGGATCCTATCCAAAACAACTTGCACTTTTATTAGATAAGTCTGTTTATAATGGAGGAATCCCAGGACAGACATCCACTGAAATCGCCGCCCGTGAAGGAGGGGTTGTGCCGTCACTCACACTTTCACTTAATCAGATTCCAAAATCGGGGGCTGTCTCTGTTTCAGAATTATCTATTTCACTTCTAAGATACGAAGATAAAGTAGTTCGTATTTTAGGATCAATTAATGGAGTAACGGGTAACCTTACAAAAGCTGCTGATGATACTTATTCATTTACAAGGACTTCTGCAGGTCAGGCAATAACAAACGTTGATGCCAATATACCTTTTCTGATTAGCAGTGCAGACCAAAGACAATCAGCCATTAATATATTTTGGCTTGGGAGGAATAACTTTGGAGACACACTTCAAGTGAAAGCAGATATCGCAGCTGCTGTTGCCTTCCTCAACCCTCAAAATAATAAATTTATTATTTTATCAATTCTTAATGGGGATTATCCTTCAGAAAGGGCAGATGGAGGTGACTACGATAAAATTATCGAATTAAATAATGATTTGCAATTACTTTATCCTGATAACTACATAGACATTCGTTCTTATTTAATTAATCAATACAATCCTGAAGATGCGCAGGATATAATTGACTTTAACAATAATGTTGTACCATCTTCTCTCAGGTCAGATAACCTACATTTAAACACCACTGGTTATGATTTGGTTGCACTTGAAGTTTTTAATTTTATTGAAGAACATGGCTGGCAATAGGATAGAAACTCCCTGACTGACATGAAAAACAAGGGGCGTATGACTCTTTTTTAAAAAGATTTGAGATAAAAGAATCGGCAAAATTTCTAGCTGATTTAATTTCAAGATGAATTCTAATAATTTTCAAGACCTGCAACAATTCAAATTACCAAAAGACTTCAGAGGTAAACCTTCTTGGTACGTACAACTTTGGTGGTTCACACAAACTTTTCTTTTTAAATTATCTCCACAAGTGGCTTATCCTTGGAGACGGTTTTTATTAAGATTATTCGGTGCCAAAATAGGCAGAAAAGTCATCATCCGCCCTTCTGTCTCTGTGACATATCCGTGGAAAGTTTCCATTGGCGATTATTCCTGGATTGGCGATGACGTCGTTTTATACAGCCTCGGAGAAATTAAAATTGCGGAGAATGTCGTCATCTCACAGAAATCCTATTTATGTACCGGCACTCATGATTATCAAAAAAATGATTTTCCCATTTTGGCCAAACCTATTCATATCGAACCAGAAGTCTGGATTAGCACGGATGTTTTTATCGCACCCGGTGTCACCATTGGACATGGAGCTGTCGTTGGAGCACGAAGTAGTGTTTTTAAAAGTCTGGATAGCATGAAAATATATAAAGGCTCTCCAGCAATGCCTGTAAAAAAAAGAAGCCCTCTATTAAGAAAGTCGAACCTTTGAAAATTCTTATCATCACTCTTAATTACAGTCCGGAACTGGTAGGCGTTGGAAAATTTTCAGGAGAAATGGTGGACTGGATCACCAAACACGGACATGAAGTTCGTGTGATAACCACCCCCCCTTTTTATCCAAAATGGAAAATAGATCCTCATTACGATGCGCACCACTATCAAAAAGAAACAAAAGACAATCTTGTCCTATGGCGCTGCCCTATCTACATTCCTGCAAAACCAGGTTTTTTTAAAAGACTCCTTCATCTCTTAAGTTTCTCAACAACGCTATTTCCTATTTTTATTTTCAATCTTTTATGGAAGCCTGATTTGATATGGACCGTTGAACCCACATTTGCCCCTATTCCTTTCATCATCTTATTTTCAAAACTAGCAAAAATAAAAAGTTGGATTCACATCCAAGATTTTGAAATAGACGCCGCTTTTGAGATCACCTCTGGAGGTGGAAAAAATATTATCAAAAAAATCCTGAACAAAATTCATGACTGGTTTTTGAAAAAATTTGATGTCATCTCAACTATTTCAAACAACATGCGTGAGCTTTTGTTACAGCGACATCTCAACGAAAAAAAATGTCATCTTATTCCGAACTGGGTCGACACCCATCAGATCAAACCATTGGACACACCCTCACCCTTTCGAGCCCAGTTGGGGATTGACCCGGAACATACGGTGGCTCTTTATTCGGGAAGTATGGGAGACAAACACGGTCTGGAAATTCTTATTGCGTCTTTCAGAGCACTTGAAAACACTCCCATTAGCCTTGTGATTTGCGGGGAGGGAGTGAATAAAAACACCTTGATGAGAAGTGCGGAAAATTTAAAAAACGTGTTTTTCTTACCCCTACAACCCTGGGAAAAATTCAATGAGCTTCTTAATCTGGCCGATATTCATCTACTGCCTCAAAATCCATCCGCTACCGATTTGGTGATGCCTTCCAAACTGACCAGCATGCTGGCCAGTGGAAAACCTATTATAGCAACAACAAATCCTGAAACCTCTATAGCAAAAATCGTAAGCCAATGCGGCATCATCGTTCCTCCACTTGCTTCTGACATGTTAGCTCATGAGATCGCCAGCCTAGCTCAAAACCTACCTTTAAGAATTAAACTGGGGCAAAAGGCTCGTGCTATAGCCATTGAGCAGTTTGACCAAACGAAAATAATGATAGATTTTTTTGAAAAAATAAGGGAACTTACCAAGAAATAAAAATGTCCTCCCAAGCCCCCCAATTAAAAACATCCCCCTCAACTTCTTTACAACAAAAAAAAGGAGGTATTTTAAAACCTTATCAAAGTCAAATCACTGTTCTACAAAATCTTCTCGATGGCTTCATTATTTTTGGAGTGATTGATAGCTATTATATTCTAAACCACAAAGCCACTTGGTTGGAAGAACGAGTCCTTTTTCAAAGCTTGGTACTTTATCTTATCTTCTCGTTGTTTGCCAATATGGTCAACTTGTATCATTCATGGCGTACAACAAAACCTTTACAAGAACTAAAACCACTTTGGGTGTCATGGACACTCTCTTTCACAATTTCTTTTTTTCTATTCCTGCATTTAAAATCTATCATTATCTTTAAAGCTGAGTTCTCTTCTTATACATTTTGGCTCCCTCCCACCATCATGTCTATTTCGCGCTTCGGAGTGCGTACTTTTTTAAGGCTCTTTCGTAGTCAAGGAGCCAATAGACGTAATATTGTAATTGCTGGAGCTGGCATTTTAGGTATTCGTATCGCCCAAACCATAATTCATTCCCCATGGATGGGAATGAAGCTTTTCGGTTTTTATGATGATCACAAAGAAGCTGACAAAATGCCTATTGTCGGAAATTCCATAACTATTATCGGTGACCTTGAAAAGTTAGTTGAAGACGCCAAAATAGGTAAATTTGACCAAGTTTACGTGGCACTTCCTATGCGGGCTGAACAACGAATCATCGATCTTGTTAATAAACTAGCCAATACAACGGTTTCTGTAAATATGATCCCTGATATTTTTATCTTCAAACTATTCAATGCACGTTGGTTCAATATAGAGGGCATCCCAGCGGTTAGTATTTTTGAAAGCCCGATGTATGGAGTTACGGGTTTCTTCAAACGTATTTTTGATATTGTCTTCAGCATCCTTGTCCTATTAATTGCTTTGGTTCCAATACTCTTCATTGTTTTAGGAATTAAACTCACCTCTAAAGGGCCTATTTTTTTCAGACAAAAACGCTATGGATTAGATGGAAAAGAAATTAACGTATGGAAGTTTAGAACTATGACCGTCTGCGAAAATGGAGATACGGTTATTCAAGCGCAAAAAAACGATCTTCGCATTACAAAGTTTGGAGCTTTTTTGAGAAAAACTTCTTTAGATGAATTACCTCAATTTTTTAATGTTTTGGAAGGAAGCATGTCTGTTGTAGGTCCACGACCCCATGCCATTGCCCATAACGAAGCCTACAGGGATTTGATTTATGGTTATATGCTAAGACACAAGGTAAAACCAGGAATCACCGGATGGGCTCAAATCAATGGTTGGCGAGGAGAAACTGACACTTTAGATAAAATGCAAAGAAGAGTGGAGCATGACCTGTACTACATCAATAATTGGTCGCTTTGGTTAGATATTAAAATTATTTTTCTAACTTTATTTAGGGGTTTTGTGCATGAGAATGCTTATTAAACTCCACAGCTCATACCCCTTAAAGGAGTTAACAAATTAATAAAAACTATCGTCACTGATTTTGGAGTGAATTAATCTTCCATGAAAATTCTTATTACAGGCGGGGCTGGTTTTATTGCATCCCATATTGCAGAGTCTTATTTGAGTTTGGGACATCAAGTAGTCATTATCGACAACTTAAGCAGTGGGTTTAAAAAAAATATTCCTGCCAAAGCGGTTTTTCATCACATCGATATTTCATCCCCCGATTTACACACAGTCATCGCAGATGAAAAACCAGATATTGTTAATCATCACGCCGCCCAAATTAATGTCCGCGTTTCTGCCGATCATCCTATTTTAGATGCCCAAATTAATATTATTGGTGGCTTGAATGTCTTGGAAGCCTGTAGGAAACAACAAGTTAAAAAAATTATTTTTGCTTCAACCGGAGGGGCTATTTACGATGAGAGCTCGCCCAGGCCGACTGTCGAATCTGCACGCACAGAACCAAAAAGCCCTTATGGTATAGCGAAGCTTTGCATTGAAAAATACCTTCATTTTTATGCTGCAACCCACAATATCCCTTCAGTGATCTTGCGCTATGCCAATGTGTACGGACCTCGGCAAAATGCCCATGGAGAAGCTGGAGTTGTGGCCATTTTTTCACAAAAATTACTCAAAAAAGAGGTGCCTATTATCTATGGCAATGGTCTACAAACGCGCGATTATGTTTTTGTGGAAGACGTTGTAGCCTGTAATCAAGAAGCCCTAACAGCTTCTCCCGGCATTTATAATGTGGGAACAGGCATAGAAACGAGCGTTCTGGATTTATCCAAAACATTAGTGGAGGCATGTCAATCCCCCCTTCAGCCACAACACGCCCCGGCCCGCCCGGAAGAACAATTAAAAAGCTGCCTAGCTCCAGGAAAGCTGCAGAAAACAATCACTCCTTTAAAAGTTGGATTACTCAAAACGGTGGATTGGTTTAAAAAAGAATTGGCCTCTTAATTTTTAGGGTTACCTACATCAAAGACTAAACGAGCATCAAAAAGAAAATTCTCTAAGTTACGACCGGTTTTAAAATTAAAACGGGTCACGTGTTCATAACCAAAGTTATTAATTAACCGTAAACGACGATTCAATTGATAGTCCGTACTTAATAAAGAGGTCAGTCTTTTTTCCGTGGGCTTATCAGTCACCACAACAAACTCAGCACTGTTTCCAGGACTATTATACACATCGCTATCAACAACCGAATAAGACTGCTTTAAAGAAAAACGAAAACGTTCCGAATACTGAAAAGAAAGTTTTGCCATTAAACTGGTGCCATCCGGACCTAAAGGATCACCCATGATTTGGTCATTAAGCGCCCAGCCACTTGTAAAAGTACCGTGGCCATAAAAAATACTCGGGAAGTTTTTAAATTCGATGCGCAAATCGGTACGGCCAAAATCACCTAAACGTGGAATATAAATACCAGCCAAATAACCCCAATTGGTCTTAAAACGGCTAAAAAAAGCATCATCCGAATTCATTTCCAAATAAAAGACAGAGTTACGCAAAGGAGGAATCGTAATTCTAATTTCTCCGCCATAAATACGATTGGATAAGTTTTGTTCTTGAATGCCTGCGGTAGATAAAAAGTTACCACCTCTGGAAGCAAAAAACTCAGACAACACATCTCCCGCATCCAATTCAGGAGAGCCATCCCCCCCCATGATCAAGCCTTGAGAAAAACCAAATTCTATAAAGGACACTGGCTGAAGACTCACTTTTAAGCCGGTAAAGAAAGAGTTTTGAAAGTGTTGTTCGGGGCCCAAGTTAGCGAGAAAAAAAGTGCCTTTGAAATTACCCAAATATTTAAAAATCCAAGGAAAACGATAAGGATGGTCGTTGGATAACTTAATCATGTCCAAAGGACGAGCATTATTACTGATGAGCGTCCCGCCTTCTTCCGCCTGTCCCCAATTAAGACTATCGCGCCCTACTTCCAACTCAACATCCGCATAAGTGATCTTACCGTAAAGGTGTTGAAGCAATAAGTTGGTATCATCCGGCCCATGACCATTTTGAGGAAATAAGGCTTCAAAACGTGGATTGATGTCGAAAACAAAATAGGGAGTGAAGCGAACCCAATGATTGGTTTCCCAGGCGTATTGCGTTCCATCAACCGTATGTTCCCCTTCCCTATTTTCGACTAAAGGATTGGTCAAAGCATCAATGCGTGAGCGACTACTATTGGAAAGAACCCGCCGTGGTGGGCTATCCAAGTAAGTAAAACCCAAAGAAACTTGATCCAGCCAAGAAACTTGAGTGTTTTTTGAATAAGAACCTTTCTTCAAATAAGAAATTTCGTCTTTAAAGACATTTTGATAAGGCCGCATGAGGCGCTCCAAGTAATCTTGGAGGGTTTGACAACGGACTTCATCAAAATCAGGGGTGCGACAAAAAGAAGATAGATGAGTTTCAGCCTCAATCAACAAACGTGCCACTTCCATGCGACTCCAAGGTCGTTGACCTATAATAGCATCTTTAACCAAACCATGAGCAATCAACTTATCGATAAAATGATAAACGGGATCGTCAACAGGAACGGAACGCGACGCCTGTGCCCAACTTAATTGAGGTAATAAAACAGAGAGACAAACTAATAGAATAATTTTTTTCATACTTTTCTAATTTAAATGCTCCACACCGTTGTTCCATCCGGGTGATCTTTAAGCTGAACACCTTGATCCGCTAATAATTTACGGATACGATCAGCTTCTGCCCAGTTTTTTGTTCGACGGGCTTCGTTTCTTTGTTGAATTAATAATTCTATTTCTTGTGGCTTTAACCCTGCCTTTTTTAAACCTTCTTCTCTGTTTGCTTCCAAAAAAGACTGTGGAGCACTTCCAAACAGACCCAATACACCGTGAATATTCTCAATCGCTTTAAACAACAAGCTTGATAAAGAAGCTGTTATTTTTTTTTGTTCATCCAAAACTTTATTTAAATCACGAGCCAAATCAAACAAAAGGCCAAATACTTTGGCCGTATTAAAATCATCATCCATGGCTGCTTCAAACTCTTGCACTAAACCTCGGATTTTATCCGAGAGTTTTTTTTCATGGTCCAATTCTTCTCTTTCGACCAAAATTCCATTTTCCAACAAGCGATTGAGAGTAGAATACCAACGATCCAAAGATTGCTTTGAGGCCTGCATGTGCTGTTCTGTATAATCTAATGGAGAACGATAATGGGCCGCTAAGACGAAGGCCCGAAGTATTTCCGGATGATACTGTTGAAGCAAATCGCGAATAGTTAAAAAATTACCAAGAGATTTACTCATCTTTTGAGCATTAATATTAACAAAACCATTATGAATCCAAGTGCGAGCAAATGGTTTTGATGAAAACCCTTCAGATTGGGCAATTTCATTTTCGTGATGAGGAAAACTTAAATCGCGCCCTCCCCCATGAATATCGATGGTTTCACCTAAAAAATGCATACTCATAGCGGAGCATTCAATATGCCATCCAGGGCGACCTGGCCCCCAAGGCGAATCCCACGTAGGCTCTCCTGGTTTTGATGATTTCCAAAGGCAAAAATCTAAAGGATCTTTTTTATCTTCATGAATTTCAATGCGAGAACCAGATTCTAATTCGTCAATTTTTTTACCTGATAATTTTCCGTAATCACTTTTTTTACGAACAGAATAAAAAATATCATTACCGGCCTTATACGCGAAACCTTTGTCGATTAAGCCCTGGATCATCTGAATCATGTCTTGAATATGATGAGTCGCCTTAGGCTCATGATTCGGTTTGAGGTTTCCTAAGGCCAGCATATCGTCATCAAAAGCCTTAATGAACTTCTCCGACACTTCGTTCCAGAGAATTTTTTGCTCGTTGGCTCGATTAATAATTTTATCATCAACATCGGTATAGTTACGGACAAAATCTAGTTGGTATCCTTTATAACGAAGATAACGACTGATGACATCGAAGTTGATGAGAGCCCGGGCATGACCTAAATGACAATAATCATAAACAGTAACACCGCAAACATACATGGAGACACGAGGAGGATTCAAAGGAACAAAAGTCTCTTTAGACCGGGTGAGTGTATTATAAATTTTTAAAGACATGGCACCACCGTAACAGTCGCCCAAGCGGCGATCCCTTCTTTTTTACCGGTAAAACCCAAACCTTCTTCAGTGGTCGCCTTGATATTTACGGCATTCAAGGGGAGAGATAAAAGTTCAGCAATATTCTTTTTCATTTCTACCTTGTAAGAACCCAATTTTGGCTCCTCAGCAATCACCACCGTATCCACGTTGTTGGGTTTGTACCCAGCTTTCTTTAAAAGTTGGAAAACCTCTTTCAAAAACATTGTGGAATCGGCATTTTTCCAACGTGGGTCCTTATCGGAAAAATGCTCGCCAATATCGCCTAAACCAACCGCACCCAAGAATGCATCACACACTGCATGCAGCAACACATCTGCATCCGAATGGCCCAACAAACCTTTATGGTGAGGTATCGTGACACCCCCGATAATTAAAGGACGCCCTTCAACCAATTTATGAACATCGTAACCAATTCCTATACGCATAGTTTTTTGAGTAACTCCCCCTAACCCCCTCTTATACTAAGAGGGGGAAAAATAATTCCTCCCCTTAATGTAAGGGGAGGTCAGGAGGGGTTATGTAGTTTCCAAATAATATGCAGCCAATTTTAAATCCAAGGGTGTTGTCACTTTTATATTCACCCGATCCCCTTCTACTGTAAAAACTGAAACACCATTTTCTTCAACCAACATGGCCTCATCCGTAAACCGAGGGTCTGCATAAGGAAGAGATTGATAAGCCTTTTGAAGAAAAGAAGCCTTAAATCCTTGGGGTGTTTGCACGGCAACTAAAGAATGACGAGGATAAGTTTTTACAATTTTGTCCCCCTGTTTTTCTTTAATGGTATCCGCGACCGGCACAACCGGAATACAGGCCCCTTTTTCTTGCGTCTGTTTTAGAACACGACGAATTAATTCAGGGCTTACCAACGGACGAACGGCATCGTGGATTAAAACAATATCGTCATCATCAAGATCAAGAGAAGCAAAACCTTTTGCAACCGACTCACTGCGGCTGTTTCCACCGGCAATAAAATCAACTGTGGCCCGATTATTTTTTTTCAATTCTTCCACATCATCTTCCGGCACGCATACAACAATTTTTTCAAAAATTTTAACGGATACAAAAGCATCCAGAACCCAATCTAGCAAGCGATGACCCGCCAATTCGAGATACTGTTTTCGGGTTTCTCCACCAAAGCGGATTCCCAAGCCTGCTGCAGGAATAATGGCGTAGTCTTTTGACAATATGAATCTCTATAACCCCTCCTACCCCCCCTTACATTAAGGGGAGGAATTATTTTTCCCCCTCTTAGTATAAGAGGGGGTCAGGGGGAGTTATAAATCCCTTATAACTCTAAAAAATTCTTGAGTAACTTTTTCCCCGCGACTGTCAGAATAGATTCCGGATGAAATTGTACCCCTTCCAACTTCCATTTCTTATGCCGCACCCCCATAATTAATCCATCTTCGGTCCAAGCACTTATTTCCAATTCGGCCGGACAACTTTCTTTTTCGATGATTAAAGAATGATACCGCGTTGCCACAAAAGGATTTTCAAGACCTTTAAAAATTGTTTTCCCGTCATGATGGATTAAAGATGTTTTTCCATGCATAATTTGTGGCGCACGAATAATATTGCCACCTAAAGCAGCTCCAATAGATTGATGCCCTAAACACACTCCTAATAGGGGAAAACGCCCCGCAAACTTTTGAATAAGAGGAACTGAAATACCGGCTTCTTTAGGGGTACAAGGACCTGGCGAAATAACAATTCTTTCGGGATTAAGACGTTCAATATCATCTAAAGAAATTTGATTATTGCGAACAACTTTAATTTCTTGTTCCGGATCTTTTTTTTCAGACAAAAGAATTTCACCCAAATATTGAACCAGGTTGTAGGTAAACGAATCGTAATTGTCGATGATGAGAATCATGTTAAAGACTCCAAGGCCGCAATCATTCCTCTGGCTTTATTACAACTTTCTTTAAATTCCAATTTAGGAATGGAGTCGTAAACAATACCTCCTGCAGCCTGAACATACATTTTCTTTTTAGTCAGTAACGCCGTACGAATGGTAATAGCCATATCCATATTACCATCAAAACCAATATAACCAACGGCTCCACCGTAAATTCCACGCCGTTTACCTTCCAACTCCTCAATAATCTCCATAGCTCTAATTTTCGGTGCGCCAGTTAAAGTTCCAGCGGGGAAAGTGGCACGCAAAACATGGAAAGCATTCAATCCTTTTTTCAATCTACCAGAAACGTGAGAAACCAAGTGCATCACGTGAGAATAGCGCTCCAACACTTCCTGCTCATCCACCTTAACACTGCCCGCTTCACAAACACGGCCTAGATCGTTGCGGCCCAAATCCACCAGCATCACATGTTCGGCCCGTTCTTTGGGGTCGTTTTTCAATTCTATTTCCATGGCCTCGTCTTCTTCCGGGGTTTTTCCTCGTTTGCGCGTACCAGCGATCGGGCGCAACTCTACCTTATCATGTTCCAGGCGCACCATCACTTCCGGAGACGCCCCCACCATCGCCATATCTTCTAATTGCAGAAAATAAAGGTAAGGCGAAGGATTAATACGACGTATGGCCCGATACAAAGAAAAAGGATTAATATCCACTTCCGCTTCAAAACGATTAGAAATTTGAACCTGAAAAATATCTCCTGCTTTGACATACTCTTTGGCTTTTTCTACCAAAGCACAATATTCTTCTTCGGAATAAAGTGGTTTAAGAGTCGCCTGAACAGCTTCCCCCGTTTTTTTAATTTCCTTAGCCGTCGGTGAAGGACAAGGCCCTCTCAACTTACTTACCAACTTTTCAATCTTGTGTACTCCTTCTTCGTAGTGAGATTTAAGAGAACCTTCTTTTGATACATGAATGTTAGCCACTACCTGCATCACCTGACGGGCATTATCGAAAATCACCACAGTGTCAGTGACAAGAAAATAAGCATCGTATAAATTTAACTCATCTTGAGCCGTTTGAGGAATGGTTTCAAAATGCCGCACCATATCGTAAGCCAAATAACCAACAACACCCCCAAAAAAACGAGGCAGATTTTCATCAGGTACCGGCTTAAATTGGTGTAAGTATTCTTCTAATGTTTCCAAAGGATCTTTTGAAAACGAATGAGATTCCTTGTGATGACCTTTTAAGATTTCTACTTTAGAGCCCCGGCTTTTGAAAATAGCCCGTGGTTCGGTACCTAAAAAGCTATAACGGCCCCATTTTTCTCCACCGACAACGCTTTCAAGCAAAAAATCATGTTTACCGGTTTGAATTTTTAGAAAAGCAGATACAGGAGTATCGATATCGGCAGGAATCGTTTTCGTCAGGGGAATTAAATTTCCCTGAGCGGCTTTGGCTTGAAACTCTTCAAAAGTCAGCGATAGCATAAAACCCAAAGTGCCATGTTCAGCGTCTCTTTTCCATCAAAAAAATCAATAAGCGTGGCCTAAACCTTTCACCAACTCCACAATCAAAGAGGCTTGTTCCGGGGCCACAAAAGAGTATCCCGAAGGAAAATAAGTCACACCTCCGTTATGCCTAGGCCCCAAAGCCGTTTTCTCGTGACCCATGAGCTGACGCAAAGCCGAAAAGGCATACTCATTGGAAAATTTATCATCTAAACCCAAAACCACCTGTAAACGACGAGGATAAATCAATAAGGCAACATCAAAAATATTTGCCTGGTGCAGAAGAGGCTTTAAACATTGGCAAGAATGATGAAAAGAGGAACACTGCACTTCATAGCCCGTAAATAAAGCATGCGTTTCAACATTTTCAAAGCGAGCATCCAAAGCACCCGCCAACAAAGCAATATTAGAGCCAAAACTTACTCCAGAAATGGTATTGTGCTTTTCATCAATCACCAAAGGTACTCCTAGTTTTTGCAATTCCCTTTTCTCTAAAATGTCTTCTGCATAGAGAGCATCCAAAGTAGCTGAAACTACAAACAAGTCTTCATGCGGTAAGCTAATTTCTTCGTAGTGATTCATCAATTCATGTGGACCAAAACTCCTCACATCAGGCACTAAAACAACGTACCCTTCTCTCGCCTTGATTAATCCCATACCTGAAACATAACTTAACGGATCTAAGGTCGCCTCTTCTTTATGAGAACTATGCCCATGAAAATATAAAAAAGTAGGTTTTGCTACTTCGGGGTGTTCTTCCGGAACAAGAAGATAGGCTTGCAAGGATCGTTGTTGGTATCCCCTATAGCTCACTTGATATAAACGGACGGCTCCCTCAAGAGATTGCGGATCTTTCAATAACAAATAAGAACCATGATTTTCAAAAGAAGGACAAGAATATGCTGTCGCACGCGTACGTCTCCAACGAGTGAGAAAATTACATCCGGGGTTAAGATACTTTTTTAAATTACTCTCATGTAAGCTAAAAGGAAAAGGAGTCAAAGAAACCTGAAGAGCTCTGTGAGACATGTCTAATTCTGTAGGGGGAATTTTAAGAAGAGAGTTGAGTTGATTATAAAACTGTTTTTGCCATGTTTCCAAAGAGCCGCCTCGATAGCTTAAGGCATAAGTCAAAGCCGGCCCTTCTGGATAAGAAGAACAAGACAAAAGAAATAACAGACAAATAAAAAACGGAAATTTAGTCACGAAACACGATTTTTTTAAACTTACGTTTACCCACCTGAATTAAATATTCACCTTGAGCCTGTATTTGAAGAGTAGAATCTTCCACTTTTTCTTGATTGAGCTTAACCCCACCCTGCTCCACAAGGCGACGCGCTTCTCCATTGCTTTTTGAAAGCCCACTTTGAGTCATCAAAGCAAGAAGCCCCAAAGGCGAGTGGGTTTGCTTAAGACTGTAAACTTCAATATCTTCCGGTAACTGGCCGGCAGAAAAAACCTCATTAAACTCTTCTTCGGCTTTTTCTGCAGCCTCAGAAGAATGAAAACGAGCAACGAGTTCTTTACCCAAATTCGCTTTCACCTGTTTAGGATGTTGAATAGAGTCTTCCACTTCCTTCTTCAACTTCCTAACCTCGGCTATACTGAGTGTGCTCAGCAATTCATAATAACGCCACATCAAATTATCACTGATGGACATAATTTTTCCAAAAATATCTTTTGGGGGCTCCTGAATACCAATGTAATTATCATAAGACTTGCTCATTTTTTGAACGCCATCTGTTCCTTCCAACAAAGGCATCATCAGAACAACTTGAGGGGTTTGTCCTTCTTCACGTTGAAATTGTCGTCCCATAAGAAGATTGAATTTTTGATCGGTACCTCCCAATTCGATATCGGATTTTAAAGCTACCGAATCCCATCCTTGCAACACAGGATAGAGAAATTCATGAATAGAAAGGGGCTCCTGCGCTTTAAAACGCTTGGAAAAATCGTCACGTTCCAACATACGCGCCACCGTATACCGACCGGAAAGCCTGATCAAACCTTTAGCTCCTAAAGGGTCAAGCCATTCACTATTGAAACGCACTTCCGTTTTTTTCTCATCGAGAATTTTATAAACTTGAGCCTTGTAAGTAGTGACATTTTTAGCAATGGCCGTTTCATCTAAAGCAGGTCGGGTCGAAAGACGACCACTAGGATCGCCAATGCTGGCGGTGAAATCCCCAATAAGAAAGATAATGTGATGCCCCAGTTCCTGCAATTGGCGCATTTTATTAAGGAGTACAGTATGACCCAAATGTAGATCAGGAGCGGTAGGATCAAATCCCGCTTTTACACGTAAAGGACGACCTTCTTTTAACTTTTCAACCAATTCAGCTTCGTTAATAATTTCGACAGCTCCCCGCTTGATCACTTCCATTTGTTCTGAAACAGACTTCATATCACTCCATTCTTTTACAAATTCTTTGGATTGAAACAGCCTTTTTAGCATGTTCATCAATCGTAACAATAGCGCCATTCAAACGCACATCTCCAGAACCGACTTCAAACTTAACAGGAAGCGAAGTGCGAAAACGCTTAATGACCAACTCTTTATTCATTCCAATAACGGAATGATGCGGACCCGTCATCCCCAAGTCAGTCATATAAGCGCATCCACGAGGAAGCACTTCTTCGTCAGCTGTAGGAACATGTGTGTGGGTTCCAACACAGGCTTGAAGCATACCATCAGCATACCAGCCCATGGCTCTTTTTTCGGAAGTAGTTTCCGCATGAAAATCGAGCACAAAAATATCCGCCTCCCCTTTTGTTTTTTCCATCAATTCATCCAAACCTCTAAAAGGGCAATCGGGCTGGGGGTTCATAAACACTTTCCCCATCAGGTTAAACACAGCGACCCTCACGCCTTTTTTGGTTTCGGCAATCACCCAACCACGCCCGGGGGCTTCCGGTGACAAGTTAGCGGGTCTTAAAACTTTATAATTGGGCTCGCTTAAGTGAGAATAAATATCATTGCAGTACCAAATATGATTGCCGGAGGTCATGACATCAACGGAGGCATCAAAAAGTTCTTGGGCTAAACGGGAAGTAATCCCCCGACCTTGGGCGGCATTTTCACAATTAGCCACCACTAAATCTAAAGAGTGTTCTTTACGTAAAGTCGGAACGAATTGCTTCACTGCTTTTCGGCCCGGCTCACCAAAAATATCTCCAATAAAAAGAATGTTCATCATGTTGTTATAGGGTATTCCGCCTTTTCAGTTATCACACGGGAGACTTTTTTATCCCAAGGGTCGGTAGGGAGAACTTCTACCATTTGATAATCGTAGGCCAAGCCTACAGATACGTCACTAAATCGTTCCAAAATAGCGTCGTAAAAAGCACGCCCAAAACCTAAACGGAACCCTCGCTTATCAAAAGCCACACCCGGAACAATAAGAAGATCTAAAGTTTCCTCGGAGGCCAAGGGTTTACAACTATGCTTAGGTTCCATAATACCCCAAGCGCCCTTTTCCAAATCCGCTGGTTCGGTAACCTCGTAAAATTTTAATCCTTGTTCTACACGGGGAAAATAAACGGTTTTACTTTCTTCCAAAGCCTTCATAAACAAAAGATGGGTTTCTACTTCATGGCGAGCACCTGCATAAAACCCTACTCGTTCACTTTTTTTCCAAAGAGAATGCTTAAGCACACGTGCCTGGATCTGTTGACTTAAACTATTTACTTCTTCAGGAGTCATCGCCAAACGCTTTTCCAGCATCTGTTTGCGTAATAGGTCTTTTTGCAGATTTTGCGTCATGGATAAAAAGGTGGGAAAAAATCCCCCCGCCATAAGCCGTCGAAACCGTTATTTTTTAACCCTGATTAAAAATCAAGGTGGGGTCCATGTTACTCCTTCAGGCTTTCCTATTCCCTGTAAACTTCCAGGGGAGGACATGCACACCGGAGCAAGAGACAGACCCCTTTTGGTATTTATAGGTTAAAAATAAACGCGGCTCCCACGTACCAGGCAGGGGGATCTTTATATCTCAATGAACCTTACGGCAACTTCGACTTCAAGTTTTCTAAACTTTGAGACCACTTCTCTATCATCTCAGATTGTTCTTTCTTTGTCTTGAAAAAATCATCGGCAATATTTAAGGCCGTTAAAATCGCCACATTCGCCGTTGAAATCGCTTTGTTGCTGACAACAATTTCATTCATTTTCTTATTAACATAATCGGCGACTTTTTTCACCGCCTTTTCGTCATTATCACTTTTAAAGACGAATTTTTGATTAAGAATATTAATTTCAAAAGTTTGTTTCATGATGGAAATCGGGTCCTTGGATAGGGACTATTGAAGAAGTAAACTAAAGAGTCAATAGGTTTGTGGACTAAGCCTTTAAATCAAGTTTGGGACGTTCTTTAAGCAGTTTCCATTTACCGATAGCCAAGCCGCTTAAAGTAAGAGGGCCAAAAGAAGTTCTCACTAAAGTTTTAACAGTCAGGCCAACGGCTTCACACATACGCCGGATTTGACGATTACGACCTTCCATCAAAGTAATACGCAGCCAGGTGGATTTAGGGTTCTCTTCAATAGTTTCAACACGCGCTGGCAAGGTACGCCGACCATCCAGCCACAAACCTTGTTGAAGTCGCTGGATTTGGCGTGGGCCAGGTTTGGGAGACACTTTAACCTGATAAATTTTACGGAGATGATGACGAGGATGAGTCAGTTTTTCAGCCAAATCACCATCATTGGTTAAGAGCAATAATCCTTCAGAATCGTAATCCAAACGCCCCACCGGCTTTAATGATTTCATTTTAGGTGGAAGATAGTCATAAATGGTTTTTCGATTTTCCGGGTCATCCCGGGTCACCACACATTTCTTAGGTTTATGAAAAAGCAAATACTGAAGCTGAGCGGCCTGCTGAAGCACTTTGCCTTTTACTGTGATTTTAGAAACAACTGGATCGGCCTTAAAACCCAAAGTTGTAATCTTTTCACCATCAACAAAGACTTTTCCTTCACGGACTAAATCCTCCGCCTGACGTCGAGATAACCCCGTGGACCGGGCAATGATTTTTTGGATGCGTTCCATCAGGACTCTTCACTCTTTTCCTTAGGAGGGAAAATCTTCTTCTCCAAATCTTTAATCGCATGAAGAGAATTTTCCAAATCGTTAATTAATAAATCGGACTCTTCATCGGTATCAAAATAACGTTCACTACTTTCTTGCATTTCATCAGGAATGCTTTCAGTAATTTCATCATTTAAATCAGGACTTTGAGTAGAGTTAGTTAAAGTATTATTTGATAATTCTAAAAGATCAAGATCTTTAAGAGTTGGCAGTTCCGATAATGAACTTAAGCTAAATACTTCTAAAAAAGTAGAGGTGGTTCCATATAAAATTGGGCGGCCCGGCTCTTCACTGCGACCAACAATTCGGATCAAGTCACGATCCAAAAGCGTCTTTACAACCCCCCCACTATCAACACCTCGGATTTCATCCACTTTGTTTCGGTTAACCGGTTGCTGGTACGCAATAACGGCTAAAGTTTCCATAGCAGGAGATGAAAGACGCGGTTTAGGAAGCTTAACCAAGCCCCGAACATAAGGAGCAAAATCAACTTTTGTACGAAATTGATAACCCCCAGCAATATTAGCCAGCTCAAACCCGGTGTTGCTACGATAGGTTTCTACCAACTCTTGCACGACGGCTTTAATTTCTTGAATGGAGATTTCACCTTCTAAATTCTTCTGCATGGCTTTCAACTGGTCCAAAACCTCTTCACCAGAAGAAGCCTCTACAACGGGTTGGGGTTCAGACACAGGCTCAGACAGAGATTCCTGAGGAGAGGAAACTCCCTTCTCTCCCGAATCTGCGGGAGCAGACTCGGGCACAGTCGGTTCCAATGAAACTTTAAGCAACTTCTTAATTTGGGCCACCGTCAGGGGCGTTTCAGCAGAAAATAAAATAGCTTCAACAATGGGTTTTAGTTCTTCTTTTGTCATAAATACCTCTCTTCTCCCCTCATGATCAGGGAAAGCTGGCAGGGGTTATTCAATTAATATGAATACCCCCCCCTAGCCCCTCCCCCAAAGGGGTCCCTTGGGGATTATTTTAAAAGGGGACATCCAAATTTATCTATGTTGCAACCTCATCGGAGGTTACTTCAATCTTATCTCTTGGAGGCAACGAATCTGTTTCTATCTCCATTTTTCTTTTAATCCAAATTTGGCCATAAGCCGATGTTTGTTGCACCGAAACCATCTTCAACTTAGCCATTTCTAAAATGGCTAAAAAGGTAACCACTAAGTCTAAACGGCTTTTATCTCCAGAAAATAACTTTTCAAATTCGATGCTCTCTTCAGTTTTCAAAAAATCTAATACTTCGTAAATACGCTCCGTCACAGAAACACGTTCCGTTTCTACCTCATGCAACGCTTGTTTTGGCGCTTTTTTAAGGATGTCTTGAAAAACACGGACAAGAGTAAATGGATCAATGGACAACATGTCTTCCTGCGGGGACTCAAGAGGTTCTTCTAAAATATCAGGACGACAAAAAACATCTCGATTGAGCATAGGACGCGCTAATAACCAGGCTGCTGCTTTTTTATAGCGCTGATATTCCAAAAGACGCGCTACTAATCCAGCACGCGGATCAGCCTCTTCAGCCTCTTCCTCTTCCGGCTTTTCCACTAAAAGTCGCGATTTAATATGAGCTAATTCCGAAGCTAAAACAAGAAACTCACCAGCTAAATCAATATCCAGCTCCCGCATGGCTTCCAAGTAAGCAAAATATTGATCCAAAACTAAAGCAATAGGAATATTATAAATATCGAG
Organism: uncultured Nitrospiraceae bacterium; assembly: GCA_964592255.1. Lineage (GTDB taxonomy): Bacteria > UBA10199 > UBA10199 > UBA10199 > SBBF01 > CAZQCI01. Next base: position 46,467 of record CAZQCI010000004.1, read on the forward strand.
ATCATTCTTCTTAATAAGATGAAGCAGAAGATCCAAGGGGCCTTCAAAAACCTGTAAATTCACCCGCATATTGTTACTATAAAGTTCCATAGTTTATAATGCTTCATTCTCACTATTCTCCAGTCGTCATCCCCGCGAAAGCGGGGATCCAGAACTAAAGCCCGATGGCTGCATTGGCTTCCTCTAAAGTTTCTTTGGCTGTTATACCGGCGGATTGACATCCTTGTTCGAGAATATCTTTGACCTCTTCCGGCTTAACAGATTGCCTTCTTTCCCTAAAACCACCCATGGATGCATCTAAGTTTTTAATAAGTATTTTTTTACAATCCACACAACCTATTTTGGCAGTCCGGCAATCAGCATTAATTGTCTGAATCGTGGGCTTATCAGTCACCACCTGATGATAAGAAAAAATTGGACAGATATCAGGATTCCCCGGATCTTCCCTTCTTTGACGAGCTGGATCAGTTACACACTTCATCAATTTTTTACCAGCGTCCGCAGCTGTATCCGAAAGATAAATACAGTTATCATAACTTTTGGACATCTTTCGCCCATCAGTGCCTGGAACTTTTGGAAATTGGGTCAATAAGGTTTCGGGTTCGGGAAAAACGTCTTTCTTATACAAAAAATTAAAACGTCTTACCACTTCACGGGCCAACTCAATATGAGCTGATTGGTCCACACCCACAGGTACGGCATTTGCTTTGTATAAAGCCACATCGGCCGTTTGCAATAAAGGATAGCCCAAAAACCCATAAGTGGATAAATCTTTGTGACTCAACTCTTGGCGTAATTCTTTATAACTAGGAACCCTCTCCAACCAACTGATAGGTGTCATCATGGAAAAAAGCAAATGCAGCTCGGCATGCTCTGGCACATGGGATTGAACAAATAAAACCGCTTTTTGAGGGTTCACACCTGCCGCCAACCAATTGGTGACCATATCGGTAATATTGGCACGCACTTGTTCCACCTGAGCGTATTCTGTAGTTAATGCATGCCAATCAGCGGCAAAAAAATACGTACGAAAATTTTCTTGAAGAGAGACCCAGTTTTGCAAAACGCCAAAATAATGCCCAATATGCAAAGGACCCGTAGGGCGCATTCCCGAAACAACTACTTTTTGATTGTCATTTTTTTCATCATATCACAACAACCAGCGAGCTAAATGCTCCACCGGATACCAAACCAAAACTTTGTAAATGCCGGTCATAAAAAGAATAAGCAACAAGATAAAACCATAGCGCCCCAAGAAATGATCAAAATGGGCCGCATAAGGCTGAGGCAACAAACCATAAAGAACCTTACCCCCATCTAACGGATGAATCGGAATCAAATTAAAAAAAGTAAGCGCCAAATTAAGATAGAACATCCTCACAACTGCAGCCAAAACTAGAGAGGCACTTCCACGAGTATCCAAAGCCAACCAAGGAGGGTTCCAATAGTCCAAAGCATGTAGCAAACCAGCAATAATCACAGCCAGCAAAAGGTTACTCATAGGGCCAGCCAGAGCAATAAAGAGACCATCTGTTTTAGGATTTTTTAAATTGCGATAATCTACAGGAACAGGAACACCCCACCCAATAATCACTCCGCCAAGAAAAAAACCTAAAACAGGCAGCAGAAAAGTCCCGATGGGATCCATGTGCGGCAAGGGATTAAGAGTGACTCGTCCCAAACGTTCCGCCGTAGGATCCCCAAACTTTGAAGCAATATACCCATGGGCCGATTCATGAAAACTAAGAGAAAACAAAAAGCCTGGGAAAAAAAGAATGAAATCAAGGAGCGCCGCTTGGTTCATCAGCAATACCTAGCAAAGGAGAGAGTGAGCGTCAATGAAGAGTTCGTCAGGTTCGTCTTCGAGAGTGCCGAAGGGACGTGTGGCAACCCCTCTTAAAACATGGCCTGTCTCGTCGCGCTACTTCTCTCAATGATCAATTTAATGCCCCTTATTCTTCGTTTTAAGTCTTCTCTCACTGACTTTTTCAAGAGCCCCTTGAAAACGGGCCTGATGCTTAAGAAAAAGTTTTTTTTCTTCTTCAATTTCTTTTTTCATGTCAGGCCCCAAGGCATCGCGCGTAGAGCCCTTTAAATAACGGCGGTCTTTAAATCGTATTTTGATCAAAAATAGAGTTGCTAGAATGACAACAAGAACAAATAGATTCCACCACATAAATCAACTCCCTTTGATTTCAACTAAATCGAGAAGTGACCTTTTAATTTGACGAAGCTTATCTTGTGACATGATTTTTTTACCAAAAATATCTTTTACATAAAACACATCGCTAACCTGCTCCACCTTTGTTGAAATTTTGGAAACATCCGCATAACAACCCAGCTTATTGAGCACCGTCATAATTTCATACAGAAGGCCTAAACGATCATGGGCATACACCTCAATGACAGTGTAATAAGCCGAAATATCATTATCAATGTTGATTTTACTCTGCGCTTTTTGAACAGGCTGCTTTGCCAAATAATCCGGCACATGACGCCTCGAAATTAATTCCTCTACACGTAAACGCCCATGTAAAACCTCCTTAATCACCAAGGCAATTTCACGAAACTTCTCCCAACGCGCCATCGCTTTGCCATGCGCGTCTGTAATACCCACAAGCACCAAGACATGCCCCTCGGCAGTACGAAATAAATCGACACGGGAAATATTCAAAGCAAAAGAGAGCATAATACCCGTAACCTGAGCCATGATTTGAGGTGTATGAATCGTATAAATAAGAATTTCATTCAAATTTTGATCTAATCGTAAATACTGTTCTACCACTACGGGTTCCCGTTTCGACTTTAAGAAAATTTGAAAATGTTTTTCAATATCATCGTCGCCAGCCGCAAAAAAATAACGAGGTGGCATCATCGAAAGAAAACGACTCGCTTCGTCACGGTCGAATTTTTCTCCCATCTTTTCAATCATCGCCTGCTTGACGCGCGATACACGCTCCATGGTTTTCTCTTTTGAAAACTCACCACGTGTAATCACATCATGAGCCTTTTCATAAAGACGCTGAAGCAGCGCTCCCTTCCAGTCGGTCCATGTTTTAGGACCTACGGCCCGTATGTCTGCCCATGTTAGTAAAAACAACATACGCAAACGGTCTAATGTCCCCATAGAGCGGGCGAACTGAATAATAAGCTCTTGATCTTCTAAATCACGACGTTGGGAAAGATGAGGCATCATCAAGTGAGAGAGCACTAAAAACTCAACGGCTCGCTGTTCATCCTCCGAAAACCCCAAACGTTTGGTTAAAATATTGGCTGTCACTGCTCCCCTCACTGAATGATTACCCCCTTCCCCTTTACCAATATCATGCAGAAAAACCCCAAACGTAAGAACGGCCGGGTTTTGGACAACACTTAACACTTCACGGTAGAAAGGAAATTCTTTGGCATAGTCTCCGGTATAGAGTTTTGAAATTTCATTAACCGCAAAAATGGAATGAGCATCTACAGTATAAATATGGTAAACGTCATGTTGAACACGGCAGAGTATTTTTTTAAATTCAGGCAGCCACTCTTCTAAAAAATGAACTTCATGCATCTCTTGCAACGTATGACCTAGGTTTTTATAATTCCCCAACATAACCCGAAAAAGCCGACAAGCCTCTTTATCCTCACGAAAACTTTCATCAACTGCAGATAATGAACCCCGAATTAAATCACGCGTATCGGGATGAATAGGTAAACCTGTTTCTTGAATGGGCACGAAAATTTTAAGAAGATTAAAACGATCTCTTTTAAAAACATCTTTTTTCTTGGCCGCCACTTGATCATCCAAAATCATGAACGAATCATCCAAAGAACGAGTCACTATTTTTTTAATAAAGGCAAAAGCTTCACGCCCACGGGTCATACGACGCAAAAGAGTTCCGGTAAGGGTAACCACCTCACCTGCTTGGCGATAATAATCTTGCATAAACTTCTCAACAGCCAAAGCGTCGGAGCGATCATGATAACCCAGTTTTTTGGCAATTTCTTCTTGTTGCAAAAAATTCATCGAGTCATTTTTTTTACCAATCAAAAGATGCAACTCGTTTCGGGTCCGCCATAAAAAAGATCGCGCCGCAAGTAAAACAGCATAATCTTTCTCATCTAATAAAGAGCGTTTAAGTAAATCTTCATAATTCCCTTCCCAACCCAAAATTTTTGAAATCCACAACGGCAACTGAAGGTCTCGCAACCCTCCAAGGCTTTCACGTAAATTAGGTTCGCCCACAAAAACAGAATTTCCTTCTTTTCGAGCACGAAGTTCTGCTTCTTCTATTTTAAGTTTAATGAGCTTTTTCTTTACCGAAAGTGGACGCAACCAACGAGTGATTTGCTTTTTAAGTTGAGTGGCTAAATCAACATTTCCTGCTAAGAAACGCACATCCAACAAGGCTGTCATGACGGTTAAGTCATCAAAAAAGACTTTT
>CAZQCI010000004.1:50906-55179 GCA_964592255.1 uncultured Nitrospiraceae bacterium
TTTTTACACTCAGCGATCGTTCGAGTAGCATGCCCCACATCAAGACCTAAATCCCAAAGAGTGTAGAGAATTTTTTCCGTAATCTGCGAGACAAAACCATCCTTTTTTCCTGAAAAGAGGAACAATAAATCGATATCCGACTGCCAATTCATTTCTTCACGACCATAACCCCCTTGGGCCATCACAGTAAAAGGAGTGGAGGGATTTCCTCCAATTTCGGAACAAAAATGATTGTAAAGAAATTGAAGAAGCCGATCCGTCATCCGAGTCTTTAACCTAACAAGACTTTCGGGATGACAATCACGATGAAGCAAGTCTTCAAACACACTCCGACATTCAGCCAGATACGTTTTTAGAAATTGGGGCCAAGGCTCGCTAGACTCTTTAATAGAAGGCAAATAACGCTCATCATCTTCAGGCAAAAGACGAAACTCTTCAGATTGCGGCTGAGTGGCCAAAATCACTTACTTAACCTCCTCTTTCAGCTTCGAAAATAAGTTCAAGGCTTCAAGTGGAGTGAGGCAGTTCACATCTGTTTTTCTTATTTTTTCCACAACTGGATGTTCCTTCTTTTCAAATAAGCTCGGTTGCATCACAGGCATTTGCAGTGTTGCCGCTTTAAATTGCCAATCTTTTTCTTCTAAAATTTTTAGAATTTCTCTGGCACGAGCAATTGTCTTTGGAGGAAGCCCTGCCATGGCCGCCACAAATACGCCATAACTATGATTCGTACCTCCTGCAACAAGCTCTCTTAAAAAAATAATCTCATCATTCCATTCTTTAACAGCCATATGGAAATTTTTAATCCCAGTTTTCTTTTCAGCCAAATCAGTCAATTCGTGATAATGGGTTGCAAATAAAGTACGGGCACGAATTTGATCGTGCAGCGTTTCCGCCACAGACCAAGCAATACTTAATCCATCAAAAGTAGAAGTCCCACGACCAATTTCATCCAAAATAACCAAACTACGCTGTGTGGCTTGGGATAAAATTTGAGAGGTTTCCAACATTTCTACCATAAAAGTAGACTGCCCTTTTTGAAGATGGTCACTGGCCCCAATACGCGTAAAAATACGATCGACAATACCAATACGGGCAGATTCTGCAGGAACAAACCCACCCATTTGTGCCATCAGAACAATTAAAGCCACCTGCCGCATCACCGTCGACTTACCCGCCATATTAGGCCCGGTAATCATCATTAAACGATGCTCTTCCGTGTTTAAAAATACATTGTTAGGAATAAAAGGCTCTTCGCGGAATAGTTTTTCCACAATAGGATGACGTCCTTTGACAAGATCCAAAACAGGCTCTTCAACAATTTCAGGACGCACATAACGTTGTTCACGAGCTAAAAATGCCAGAGACAAAAGAGCATCAAGCTCGCCTAATATTTTGGCTGTTTTTTTAATCTCTTCAGAATGCCTGATAACCTCCTCTCTTAATTTTAGAAAAATAACATACTCTAAAGACATCATTTTTTCGGAGGCCCCTAAAATTTTTTCTTCATACTCCTTTAATTCGGGAGTGATGTAGCGCTCCGCCTGGGTTAAGGTCTGCTTACGAATATAATGAGGAGGAATTTTAGCTTGATGCGTATGAGTAATTTCAATGGAATAACCAAACACACGGTTAAATCGTATTTTTAAAGAAGGAATGCCCGTTGCCTCACGCTCCCGTGTTTCCATAGACGCCAAATGGGATTTGCCGTTTTTTTCCAACTCCTTCAGCTCATCCAATGTGGCATCAACGCCTTCACGAATCAATCCACCTTCCTTAAGAGCTAAAGGAGGATCCTCAACCAGTGTTTTTTGAATGAGTGAACACAAATCCGGAAGCCCTGTGCAATCCACCCCAATATCTTTTAAGCGCAAACTGCGACAGGAACGCAAAATCTCTTTAATTTCTGGAACAGGAAATAAGGAATTCTGCAGACCTAAAAGATCGCGAGCATGAGCCAGACCTGCCAAAACACGATTTTGAATGCGTTCCAAATCGCCGATAGACGACAGAGCTTGTTTAAGTTGATCCATCAAGTCAGGATTATTTTTCAGTTCCTCTACAGCCGATAGGCGTTCTTCAATACGGGCTTTATCAAGAAGCGGATAAAGCATCCATTGTCGCAAAGTTCGGCTGCCCATGGGCGTTTGAGTTTTATCCAAAAGCCAAAATAAAGAACCTTTTGTTGAATGATCCGACAAGGTTTTGGTCAGTTCTAAGTTTCTCTTGGCTGATGCATCCAAAATGAGGGATTCGGAGGCCCAGTACAACGAAGGGCGTGAAAGAATTTGATCTTGTAGTAACTTCGTATCAGCCAAGTAAGATAACACCATCGCTCCGGCTTTCATGGCGAGAACACACGACTCTAGTCCCAAACCTTCAACCGGAGCCTTGTAATAATCCCGATAAATATCGGCAACAAAATCGATATCATTGTACGCTTGATAAACAAAACTAACACGGACCCCCTTGATCAGAAGGGGTAACTTTTCAAACCAAGGATGACGTTTTTGGGATTCCAAAACTAGGATTTCAGAAGGCTCAACACGTGCCAATTCCGATTCCACTTCTTTTTCATTATCAAACTCAGAAACACGAAAAGAACCTGTAGAAATATCGATAACGGCCAAACCAAAACGCCCTTGCTCCATCACGAGGGCTAACAAATGATTCTGGGAACGTCCTTCCAAACTTTCTGGGTCCAAAACTAATCCGGGAGTAATCACTTGCACCACTTCCCGTTTAACAATTCCTTTAGCGGCGGCTGGATCTTCCGTTTGCTCGCACACAGCCACCTTGTGACCAAGAGAAACTAATTTATTAATATAGCCTTGGGCCGAATGGTAAGGAACACCACAAAGGGGCACAGACCCTTCTTGGTTTTTATTACGACTGGTGAGAGTTAAATTTAAAAGACGAGACGCCTTTTCGGCATCATCAAAAAACATTTCGTAAAAATCACCCAAGCGATAAAAAAGAATAGCATCTTTATACTGCTCTTTAACCTGAAGATACTGCCTCATCATGGGGGTGAGTGTAGACATGAAAGAAACTTAGTCTCCTACTTTATAGGGAGCAAGTAAAAATAATTGATTACCTCCGTAGAAAACAATATGGTTTATAAGAATTATGGCTCTCTATACATCCCTGACAAAAAAACAAATAAGCGATCTTGTCTCTCACTTCGGACTATCAGCCCCTAAAAAAATAAAAGGGATTTTAGAAGGAACGGTAAATACTTATTACAAATTGGATTATGCCGATGGCTCTTCTTATTTTTTAAAAATTGATGAAACTGCTGATAAAAAACGTTTGAAAAAAGAATTACAGGTTTTTGCTTTACTAAACCGCATCCAAAAAAAACTACCTTTTGATATTCCACTTCCTTTACCTACACGATCGGGAAAATATTCTATCCCTCTGAAACGCGGAGCCTTAAAAGAAGTGCTCTTATTTAAAACAATTGCCGGAAAAACCGCCACTCCTTCTTCCTTAACATCGCAAAAACTGAAACAAATTGGAAAAGCCTTGGCTTACCTGCATCGCCTGACACAAAAAAATCGTTTAAATCCTCATCGCTTTAACCTGCATGGTCAAACACAGGTCTTTCAACAAATTAGACCAAAGCTGAAGAAAAAACTACCCGTTGTTGAAGATTCCATTGCAGGCTGGTTATCGTTTTTAAAGAGAAGTGAACCTAAGAAAATCCCTTCAGGCCTCATCCATGCTGATCTTTTTCCTGAAAATATTTTGTTTGTCGGCAATCGCTTAAAAGGGATTTTAGACTTTGAAGCCGCTGGCAAAGGCGCTTTTTTATTCGATATCGCAGTTAGCCTGCATGCCTTAACCTATACGGGTAAAAAATTTGATCCTAAAAAAATAACCGCCTTCCTTACAGGCTATTTATCAGTACGCCGCTTCACACGGGAGGAAATTCAATCTTTGGAATATTATCTTCTTCAAAGTGCTTTACGTTTTTTACTAACGCGCTTAAGGGATTTTGAACTCAAAGACGGGCCCGTAAAAGCCAAACCTTTTAAAGATTATCGGGAATATGTAAAGCGTTTTGGAGAAGTAAGAAAACTGATGATCACTTATTTTAAAAAGGCCCGCATTTCACCCACCACCTGAGATAAACCATCTTTAATACTTTGCCAGTCGATAGCCGGTTCTTTAGAATGAGAAGATAATTCCAAACCCAATTGTGGCACATCTTCTTTTTTACGAATATCGAGCTTTAATTTTTTACGGGCTCCATTGATGGTAAATTTTT
>CAZQCI010000005.1:0-8471 GCA_964592255.1 uncultured Nitrospiraceae bacterium
ATAATTTTAATTCTGTTCACTTTAACGTTAGAAATGTCTGTACTGTTGGGGGAGCTTGATTGAGAGCCTGGCGGATTGAGCTTTCGGATGAGAAATTAATGGAGTTGGCGCTAATGCTGCTTTGATCACTAGCCCATACTACTGTTTTTAACAGCAGAGAAGTAATGAGGAAGTTGAGAAGAATCAGTTTTTTCATGGGAGGGGCACTTTATACGTTATTTTCTTCTTGAACAATCAAAAGTTAAGGATCAATAATCTCTTTTGTTCACTTATTTATCTTAAACGGCGTTGAAGGAGGTGATTCCCACATTTATTATTGATACACCGGTTTTGATGTTGTTTGGAGTTTTATTCTCCTTATTTCCCGATAAAAAAAACGGGCAGGGGTCAGTGTTTGCCTCGTGTTATTTGTGGCATGCGCTTCTCTTTTCTTCCGTGTTTAATGCTGCCGTTTTTTACGCTTATTTGAAATTTCCAGATTGGATGTGGATGTATTTTTTATCCGCCCCGCGCAATACGCCGCTTGAACTTGTTTATATTTTTCTGTTTTTCTATTATTTCCCTTGTATCTTAGGTTTTTACTTGGGGCGCGTGGCGCTGTCTTACGGGAAGATGGCATGGTTTCTTTTTGCTTTATTTCTTGTTGCCAGTGAGGCTTGGATTGTTTTCCATCTTTTTGACCGTTATTCGGTGATTGGAACTCGCGAGCAATATTTAAATCATACGGCAATTTCCCTTTTCGATCCCCAAAACCCCATCGGTCTTGTGACCAATATCAGTGTAGGATTGATGCTTGTGTATTACTTGGTGTTGTTGTGGAAGGTCCGCAAACACAAAACCTATACAGATGAAGAATATTAATCATGTCCCGCAACGTTCTGCCTGAAGATATTAAAAAAGTGCTGCTGGTTTTGGCCGTTAACCTGGCGCCTCCTAGCCCTGCTTTGGACATAGAAGGAATTGGGGAGGAAATCATCCGCGGTTCTTCCCGATTGATTGGCGAATTTCCCAAATTATTTCGATGGGGTTTTTTTATGGGGATTCGGTTGTTTGAATATATCCCTTTCTTTTTTGGCTATGGTCCTAAGCGGTTTACAAATTTAAAACCAGCTTTACAGATGCGCTATGTTAATTCTTGGGCGTCTTGTCGAGTGATTCCTTTGCGCGAATTCTTTAAGACCATCAAAGCCATGGTGTTGATGGTGTATTTTTCTGATAAACGGGTTTGGGCTTATATCGGTTACGATCCCACGCCTCATTTACAAGAGAGAATGGCTCTCCGGGGGGAAGTACTGAAGAAGTATAATATTCCGGATAAGTATTCTGTTTAATAAAGTGGTGTGAACCCCATGAGACTGGAATGGAAGGCGAAAATCTAATTTTGGCAGAGAGTTCTCTCCCTTCTACCTTTCCTCTGGAAGGTTTTCGTGGGGATGGTTTTTATTTATGATTTTTACTTATCAAGACATTTCTAAAAACATTGATGAATCCTGCGATGTCTGTGTGGTGGGTAGCGGTGCCGGCGGGGCTGTGATGGCCAAAGAATTGGCTGAAGCCGGTTTATCGGTCATTGTGTTGGAAGAAGGAGGTTATTATCAAACGCCCGATTTTAATAACAGCGATACTATCGATAGTATTGTTAAACTTTACCGTGATGGGGGATCAACGGTGGCTTTAGGAAAACCCAATGTGTTGTTGGCGGAAGGGCGTGCCGTTGGAGGGTCCACCACGATTAACGGGGGAATGTGTTGGAGAACCCCGGAAAAAATTCTTAAACGCTGGCAATGGGAAAAAGGACTTGCTGATATTACGCCGAAGGCTATGGAGTTCTTTTTCGATCGTGTTGAAAAAATAATTGGGGCTTCACCCATTCTTCCCGAGGCACGTAACCAGGATGCAGAACTTGTTAGGCGTGGTGCAGAAAAACTGGGGTATCGTGTTAAGCCCAATATTCGCAGTCAGCGCGGCTGTGTGGGAAGCAATCAATGCATAACGGGTTGCCCTACGGGTGCTAAACAGTCGATGCTGGTGACATATATTCCTGAATTTATCAAAAGAGGAGGGCGCCTTTACGCCAATTGCCGTGTTAAAAAAATAAAGATCAAAAATGGTAGAGCTACTGGAGTGCGCGGTGTGATTGTTCATCCGGAAACTAAAGAAGTTTTATTCAAAGTAAAGATCAGATCCAGAATTACCGTTATTTGTGGAGGGGCTCTTCAGACTCCTTCTCTATTAATGCGCAGTCGTGTGGCGGACAAATCGCGCCAATTAGGACGTAATCTTTTATTGCATCCCAATACCAAAGTGATTGGTGTTTTTGACGAGCCTGTTAATGCCTGGCAAGGCGTGAATCAAGGCTATCAGGTGACGGAATTTTTCGATGAAGGTATTTTGATGGGGCTTAACTTTATTCCGCCGGGTATCCTTTCTTTGGCGTTTCCTTTTTATGGTCCGGGTTATTTAGAGATGATGAAGGATATTTATAATCATTGTGTGGCTGGGGCAGCCTTGATTGAAGATACCTCCAGCGGGCGAGTTTTTAATGCACCTTTTGATCAAGCCATTGCCACGTATCAGTTGAATCAAGCCGATTTTGAAAAAGCAAAAAGAGCGGTGGCTTTGTTTGCCGAAATTTATTTTGCAGCAGGGGCCAAAACAGTTTATTTACCTTTTGCGCCATTGCCGGTGATTCATACGGTCGACGATATTCATAAAATTTACGAATGTAAATTGGCGCCGGTGGATTTAGAGCTGATGACGGTTCATATGATGGGAACATGCCAAATGGGGTTGGATCCTTTCCGTTCTGTTGTTAATCCCCACGGTGAAGCTCATCAAGTTCGCGGCCTTTTTGTCTCCGATGCTTCGGTGTTTCCCACCTCCATCGGTGTTAATCCGCAAGTGACCATTATGGCACTTTCTACACGTAGCGCTTTCCACATTCGTGAAAACTTTTCGAGGTATCGTTGATGTCGCACTCTTTGTTTCATTCTTTGCACCAAGAAGCCTTAACCCATCTTCAAAATCTGCTGCGGATTAATACTACAAATCCTTCAGGCCATGAGATTGAAGCCGTTAAATATCTTTCATCCGTTTTAAAAAAAGACAACATTCCTCATCATATTTTTGAGCCCTCTCCTGGACGTGCTAGTTTGGTAGCTCGTCTTAAAGGGAATGGCTCTAAGTCGGCACTGCTTCTGAGTTCTCACCTTGATGTTGTGCCGGCGGATAAAAAATATTGGGATCACGATCCTTTTTGCGGTGATGTGATTGATGGTTATATTTGGGGCCGAGGCGCTGTGGACATGAAGCAGATGACGGTCATGGAATTGATGTGTCTGCTGGCAGCAAAGAGAGGTCAAATTCCTTTAGCACGCGATTTAGTTTTTGTGGCTGTGGCCGATGAAGAAGCCGGGTGTGAGTGGGGCTCCAAGTGGTTAGTGGCCAATAAACCGGATTTGTTGTCGGCAGAATATGCTCTTAATGAAGTGGGCGGATTTAGTTTGTATGTGGATGGAGTTGAAGACAAAGTTTTTTACCCTATTGGTGTGGCTGAAAAAGGGGTATGTTGGTTCTCGCTAACCGTTGACGGGGAGCCTGGCCATGGGTCGCTACCTCATGACTGCCAAGCGTTGGTACATATGGCAGAAATTGCTGCCCGGTTGGGAAATCAATTATTGCCGTATCATGCCCATCCTCTGGCGCATCGTTTTGTGGACATACTGGCTCATCATCAAAAAATGCCGCGTCGTTTTTTGATAAAACTTCTTACTATCCCCGGATTACATCGTTTCATCTTAAATCTGATACCACGAGATAAACGCCCGGCTTTTAAGGCATTATTTCATAATACGGTTTCCCCTACTATTTTTCAGGCCGGTTCTAAAATCAACGTGATTCCTGGCAGGGCTCAGTTACAAGTGGATGGTCGCATCCTTCCGGGACAGACCATAGAGAGTTTTTTATCCGAAATCCGCAATTTGGTAGGAAATAAGGTCAAAATAGAGATTTTTCATCAGCAAGAACCCAGTGAAACCGAAACGGCTAATGAATTCTTCTCTCTTTTAGAAAAAACACTTGTCAAGCATGAGCCAACAGCGGTACCGGTCCCTTACCTTATTCCGGGCTTTACCGATTCGGCTCACTATAGCAAGCTGGGTATTAAGTGTTATGGTTTTGCGCCTTTGAAGTTGAGTCGAGAAATTGATTTTTCAAAACTGTTCCATGGGCATAACGAACGCCTTCCCGTGGATGGTTTTTTCTGGGGCCTTGATGTGTTATGGGATGTGATTGAGATGTGGTGTCGGGCATAAAATAATATGGTTGGATTAATTAGAAAAATTTTTGGAACTAAAAATGATCGGGAGCTGAAAAAAATTATCCCTTTGGTGGGGCGCATCAATGCGTTGGAACCTTCTATTTCTTCTCTTTCTGATGAAGCGCTCAAAGCGAAAACCACAGAATTTAAAGAACGCCTTTCCCGCGGAGAGACTCTTGACGATATTTTGCCCGAAGCCTTTGCCGTGGTGCGCGAGGCTGGTAAACGTGTTTTGAACATGCGTCACTTCGACGTGCAGCTCATCGGCGGCATTGTTTTACATCAAGGTAAAATTGCTGAAATGCGCACCGGAGAAGGAAAAACTTTAGTGGCCACCTTGCCGGTTTATCTTAATGCTTTAACCGGAAAGGGAGTACATGTTGTGACGGTTAACGACTACTTAGCCAAGCGCGATGCCGAATGGATGGGCCGGCTCTATCGTTTTTTAGGGCTTTCGGTTGGTATTATTATCCACGGATTAAATGACGTGCAACGTCATGAAGCGTATGCTTGTGACATCACCTACGGTACCAATAACGAATTTGGTTTTGATTTTCTTCGCGATAATATGAAGTTCGATTTGGCTTCCATGGCCCAACGTGAACTTAATTTTGCAATTGTAGATGAAGTGGACAGTATTCTTATCGACGAAGCCCGTACTCCGCTGATTATTTCGGGCCAGGCGGAAGAATCCACCGACAAATATGTCAAAATCAATGCTGTGATTCCAGGGCTTGAGGCCGAAAAGCATTATCAAATCGAAGAAAAAAGCCGCAGTGTTGTATTAACGGAAGAAGGTGTGGCTGAAGTGGAACGTCGCCTCCATGTTGAAAATCTTTACGATCCTCGTAATATTGAAACGCTCCATCATGTCAATCAGGCCCTTAAGGCTCACACACTTTACAAGCGAGATGTCGATTACGTGGTTAAGGACGGCGAAGTGATGATTGTTGATGAATTTACCGGTCGCCTGATGCCAGGACGTCGTTGGAGTGATGGGCTTCATCAAGCAGTGGAAGCCAAAGAACGCGTCAAAATTGAAAACGAAAACCAAACGCTGGCTTCCATTACTTTTCAAAATTTTTTCCGCATGTATGCCAAGCTTGCCGGTATGACGGGTACAGCGGATACCGAAGCGCCGGAATTTGCCAAAATTTATAATTTGGAAGTGATGCTTATTCCTACGAATCGGAACATGATCCGTAAAGATTACAACGATGTGATCTATAAAAATCATCAGGCCAAATTTACAGCTTTGGTGGAGCAAATTAAGGAGCTCTATGATGAGGGGGCTCCTGTTTTAGTGGGGACCATTGCTATTGAAAAATCGGAACTTATCTCCAGCATGCTGTCGCGCCGGGGGATTCCTCATAATGTTCTTAATGCTAAGCATCACGAGCGTGAGGCGGAGATTGTGGCTCAGGCTGGGCGTTATAAAGCCGTGACGGTTTCAACCAATATGGCCGGTCGTGGTACGGATATTATGTTGGGTGGTAATCCGGAATTTATGGCGCGGGCCAAAGTAGGTAAGGAAGCTTCGGAAGCTGATTACGCCAAGGTATTGGCCGAATGCCAAAAAATTTGTTCTGAAGAACGTGAAAAAGTGGTGGCTGCAGGGGGGCTCCATATTTTGGGGACTGAACGCCATGAATCACGTCGTATTGATAATCAGCTTCGTGGTCGTGCCGGACGCCAAGGGGATCCGGGGGCTACCCGTTTTTATATTTCTCTGGAAGATGATTTGATGCGCATCTTTGGATCTGAGCGCATTGCTTCGGTAATGAATAAGTTGGGCATGAAGGATGATGAAACTATTGAACACCCGTGGATTTCTAAATCTATTGAAAACGCACAGAAAAAAGTGGAAGCCCATAACTTTGATATTCGTAAAACGGTTTTGGAATACGATGATGTTATGAATCAGCAGCGTACCACGGTGTATGCGAAACGTCGGGAAATTTTAAAGGGAGAAAATCTTAAAGAACAAGTGCTAGATATGGTGGACGTATTGGCGGATCAGATTTCTCAAGAGTTTGGTGCCCGCAGTGATGATTTTAACCGGACAGGTTTAGAAGATCGTATCTTCAATCAATTTGGTTTTAAAATTAGCTTTGCTCCCGAAGAGAAGGCGGAGTGGTCTGCTGATGACATTGGACTTAAAATTTATAATGAAGCCGTTTTGTTTTATGACAAGAAGGAAGCAGAATATACTCCTGAACTAACGCGGCAGGTGGAGCGTTTTTTCATGCTACAGGCTCTTGATTCTTTGTGGAAAGATCATTTGTTAACCATGGATCATTTGCGTGAAGGTATTGGGTTGCGTGGTTATGGTCAAAAAGATCCCCGCTTGGAATATAAAAAAGAAGGTTTTCAGTTGTTTGAAGCCATGATGTTCCGATTTTTTGAAGATGCGGTGGAGCGTTTGTTTAAAGTTCAGATTGCCAAAAAGGAAGATGTGCAATTAGCCAATCAGCGTGTGGCTCCTGTGAGAATGGAACATGGACCTGCTCCCACTTTTAATGCCACATCGGATTCAGCTGAAAAAAATCAATCCAAGAAGCATGAAACGGTAAAACGAGATTTACCAAAAGTAGGCCGTAACGATCCTTGCTCTTGCGGCAGTGGAAAAAAGTACAAGAAATGTCATGGAGCTTAAGTATGCCCAAAAAAATTCTCATTCCAGGTTTTCAATTTGCCGGTATTCATTGTGGTATTAAGGATAATCCGCGCAAAAAAGATTTAACCCTTATTTATTCTGAAGAACCCGATACGCTTATTGACGGTGTGTTTACTCAAAATAAGGTGTGTGCGGCGCCCGTGTTGGTAACGCGTAAGAGTGTGCGTCAAGGAAAAGGGCAACTGGTTGTTATTAATAGTGGAGTCGCTAATGCCTGCACTGGGGCGCGTGGCTTAAAAGATGCGCGGGCTACGCAAAAAGTTTCTGCAAAACTTTTTGGTTTAGACCAAGATAAAGTGGCTGTTTGTTCCACTGGAAAAATTGGTGAATTTTTGCCCATGGACAAATTGAATGAAGGTCTGATCAAAGCCAAGGATTATCTCGATACTAAAAGTTTTGTTGAGGCCGCCAAGGGGATTATGACCACCGATCAATTCCCAAAGTTTGATGCGGTCCGCGGAGTTCTTAATGGAAAAAAATATGTCATTGCTGTGATGACCAAAGGAGCCGGCATGTTGAGGCCAGACATGGCCACAATGCTGACTTTTATTGTCACCGATCTGTGTTTTGACCGGGAGGTTTTGGGAAAAATTTTCCGCAACGCTATTAACGAAACTTTGAATCGGGTCACTGTCGATGGGGATACCTCCACCAACGATACGGTGCTTATCATGGCCAATGGGCGTGCGGGGAATAAAGCCTTTTCGGCCGATAGTAGCGAGGCGAGACAAATCGAAAAAGAACTGACGGTGCTACTGACTAAAATGGCTAAACTGATCACCTTGGATGGTGAAGGCGCCACCAAGTGTTGTCAAGTGCGTGTGGGTGGTGCGCGTAGCGTAGCCGATGCTAAAAAAATTGCGTATGCCGTTGGTAATTCGCCTTTGGTTAAAACGGCACTGTTTGGATGTGATCCTAACTGGGGCCGTGTGATGGCAGCTGTGGGATACTCCGGAGCCAAAATCAACCCAGAAAAAATTTCTATCGATATTGGCCCTTATGCTGTCGCGAAAAATGGAGTTGGAGTGGCGTCTACAAATCCAAAAGAGGTATCCCGTTATTTGCGTAAAAAAGATATTACTCTCGACATTGGTTGTGGTGTGGGTCAGGCTGAATTTTTTATTTTTATGTCGGATTTAACCTACGAGTATATTCATCTCAACGCAGAATATCACACCTAATTAAAATACAAATCCGGCGCCAGCATTGATAGCCCAACGAGGATCGATAGTGGCGGGGCCTACTTGTAGGCTCCAAGGCCATAGACCTCCGGTAGCTCGAAATTCCACATGACGGTTGGGGAAAGGTCTTACGGCCACTGTTGCCGTTAGTGCGGGATGAATTTCAACCACGGCTTGAGTTTGTGCTGTATTGATAACAGTATTAAATTCATCCGTAGCTGTTTGGACTCCTCTAGCAATCTCTTCTTGGTCTACTCCTGCAGCCTGCAGCTGGTTAGCTACATTATCAACATTA
>CAZQCI010000005.1:8481-36139 GCA_964592255.1 uncultured Nitrospiraceae bacterium
TTTGTAAATTTGTTAAAAAGTCCCCGTCGATCGTCAAACGGTGAGCGCTGACTAAGCCTTCTGCCCCTAGTCTCAAAGAGAAGGCTCGTGAGTCGGTTGTATAACCGGTGGAATAAGAAAGCCCAAATAAGGATGCATCGCACGTTAAAGGGTTATCTCCTTCAAAAGAAAAAGCATACATTCCATCGTTGTAAGTAACGGAGCCTGTACCAGTGCACCCGAGTTGTTTTTGATAAAGTATGCCTATGGAAATGGGAAGGTTGGGAAGGGGGTAGCCGGTTCCTTCCATGTAGCCGGACACACCATAAGATGTTAAATCAGCTGAAAAGCTGCCGCTCCCACTATCTTTAGAGACAGTATAAGTAGTGGCTGTGTTGTCAGCAAAAGTACCAACTCCAAAGGAAAACTCACCTTTTTTGGATTCAATGTTAGATATTTGGGCCATACGCTGACATTATCGTCATATAAGTCAAAAAGTTGTCTTTTTTTTTAAAAAAACTAAAAGTTTTAATGTATTGCCCCTCTCTTTTCTTTCTGATAAACTTCACCAGCTAATAGCCTTGGAATATCAAAGGCTTAACAAGGGGCTTGGAACGAATGAAAACGATTGATTTAAACGCCGCGCTTTCTAAATATTCTGACATCATTATTGCGGGTTTAGTGGTGGGGGTCTTGGGGATGATCATCATCCCGCTTCCCCATCAGTTGTTGGACGTACTTTTGACCATCAGCATCAGCTTAGGGGTCATTATTCTTTTAGTGGCTTTATATATTACGGAAGCGTTGAAGCTCGCTTCCTTCCCGACCATTCTTCTCATCAGTACGATGTATCGTTTGGCTCTTAATATTTCTTCTACTCGTCTTATTTTATCCGATGGTTATGCCGGTGAAGTGATTAACGCATTTGGAAATTTCGTGACGCGGGGTAATTTTGTGGTGGGAACGGTGTTGTTTCTTATTATTACTCTCGTCAACTTTATTGTTGTGGCAAAAGGTGCTGAGCGTGTTTCTGAAGTGGCAGCGCGTTTTACTTTGGATGCCATGCCCGGAAAGCAAATGAGTATTGATGCCGATTTACGTGCGGGCACCATTACGATGGAACAAGCCCAGGAACGTCGGCGTACCCTTCAGCGCGAATCGCAAATGTATGGAGCCATGGATGGTGCGATGAAATTCGTTAAAGGGGATGCCATTGCAGGTATTATTATTACTGTCGTTAACATCATCGGTGGTTTGATTATTGGTGTGGTTCAACGTGGTATGGAAATGGGAGCTGCGGCTCAGCTTTAAACTAGCCTAACCATCGGTGACGGTCTTGTCAGTATGTTACCGGCTTTCATTATTTCTATGTCGGCCGGTGTGGTGGTTACCCGTGTGGCTTCTGATTCTAAAGACGCCAATCTAGGCCGTGATGTTTTTCTACAAATGACGGCTTATCCTAAAGTATTCATGATTGCCTCCGCTTTATTGCTGGGTTTGGCTTTAGTGCCGGGGCTTCCTAAAGTTCCTTTCATTATTTTGGGTGCTTTAATGGGTTCTTATGCTTATTACACCACCCGCAAACGGGAGGAAAAAGTACAGCAAGTCATGGATCAGCCTAAGGAAGAAAAAGTCAAAAAAGCGCTCGAAAAACATGGAGACCAGCTTCCTTTTATCATGCCTTCGCCCATTTCATTGGAAGTGGGTAGTTCCATCATTCCTTTCGTGGATGATTCCAAAGACGGTGGACGTTTTATCAACGAGCTCATCCCGCTTCTTCGGCACGGCCTGTATTACGAGCTGGGAGTTAACTTTCCAGGTATTCAAGTTCGTGGTCAGACGGTGGACATGGAGCCGGAAGCCTATGTCATTAACATCAATGAAGTCCCGGTGGCGCGCGGTAAGGTCATGCAAGGTTGTATTTTAGTGGGGGAACCGTTGGAGCAACTCCAATTGTTTAACATCACTGGCAAAGAAACGATTCATCCGATTGATGGCTCCATCGTTACCTGGGTGTCCGACAAATTTAAGGAAGTGGCCGTGCAGGCTGGCTTTCGCATGTGGGATGTAGCCGAATATCTTATTTTGCATCTCTCTCACGTATTAAGAAAACATGCGCATGAATTTTTGGGTTTGCAGGAAGTACAAAATCTGTTGAACGAATTGGAAAAATCACATCCGGCTTTAGTGAAGGAATTGGTTCCAAAAGTAATTACAGTTTTACAATTATCCGAAATTTTTCAGCGCTTGGTACAAGAAGAAATTGCTATTCGTGATTTAAAAAATATTTTTTCTACTTTAGCTCAGTGGGCGGAAGTGGAGCGCAATACTCTTATTCTCACCGAGCATATACGTGCTGGTCTTAAACGTTACATCACTCATAAATATGCCGGGCATGGAAACACTTTGGCGGTTTATCTTCTTGATCCTTCTATCGAAGATATGGTGCGTGAGTCGATTCGTACGACGGAAAAAGGAAACTATCTGGCCCTCGACCCTGAAATTACCCAAGAGCTTATTGAGTCTGTCGGTAAAGAAATTGCTTCGCATCCTTTTCCTCCGGGTGCACGCCCTCCGGTGATTTTAACCACTGCTGAAATCCGACGATATTTTCGAAAAGTGATCGAGCTGGAATTTCCACAACTATCGGTTTTGTCTTATCAAGAGCTTGCCGAAAATCTTCGCATTCAACCCATTGCCCGCGTTAATCTTCCACGCTTGCAGGCGCAGAATCCTTGAACCCATTGACTCCTTTGAAAGAAGAGTGTTAATCCAAACCAGTGACGGATTTTTTGGAAAATTCCCTACAAAACCTGAAAGATAAGGGTCTCTACCGCTCTCTTAAAACGGTGGAGGGGCCTCAGGACTCTGAAATTCTTGTTCAAGGTCGACGCCTGATTAATTTTTCATCCAATAATTATCTTGGGCTTGCGCATCATCCTGTTTTAATCAATGCCGCCATCGAAGCAACTCGAAATTATGGAACAGGGAGTGGGGCCTCTCGTTTAATTACGGGTTCTATGCGGGTGCATGAGGAGTTGGAAGAAGCCATTGCTACCTTTAAAGGGGCTGAAAAAGCACTTTTATTTAATTCGGGTTATCATGCCAATATTGGTGTTATCTCCAGTCTGATGAGGGACGGTGGAGTTATTTTTTCTGATTCTTTAAATCATGCAAGTCTGATCGATGGTTGTCGTTTGTCGAAAGCTCAAGTCCAAGTCTATCGCCATAACGATAGAACTCATTTGCAGGCCCTGCTTGAGGAAGCCTCTCAAAACAATTCAAGAAAACTCATTATCACCGACACTATTTTTTCCATGGATGGTGATCTTTGTCTTCTTCCAGATATCATGAATTTGGCCGAAAAATATAAGGCCTTTGTTTTGGTGGATGAGGCGCATGCGACTGGCGTTTTGGGTCGAAGGGGCCGGGGGGCTGTGGAACATTTTGGTGTTCAATCATCTCATCCTTATCTTATTCAAATGGGTACTTTGGGAAAAGCCCTAGGCTCTTTTGGGGCCTATGTGGTTGGGAGCCGTGATCTCATCGATTGGTTGATTAATACCGCGCGGTCTTTTGTATACACAACTGCCTTACCTCCAGGTGTTGCCGCCGCTTCTCAAGCAGCTATTCAACTTGTTTCCAACGATCTCTCTTTCAAAGAAAAGTTATGGGAGAATGTGGCCTATTTTAACAAAAAGCTGAGAGCGATAACTCAGTTTTCAGATATTCCATCGGTTTCTCCTATTTTTCCTATCATTCTGGGGTCTGCTGAAAAAACAATGGAGGCTTCACTCTCTTTGTTTGATAAAGGAATTTGGATTCAGGGTATTCGCCCTCCTACTGTGCCAGAAGGAACCGCTCGCTTACGCTTAACCTTAATGTCTACTCATACTCGAGATCAATTAGATCGATGTTTGGAGGCTTTGAAGGAAATTTTATGAACTGGGAAGAAAAAGATAAAACTTATATCTGGCATCCTTTTACACAAATGCAAGATTGGGAAAAAGAGACTCCTCTTATCATCGAGAGTGGAGAAGGTAATTTTCTTATCGACACTCATGGAAAAAAATATCTCGATGGTATTTCTTCGTTATGGGTGACCGTTCATGGCCACAATAAAAAAGAAATTAATGAGGCGATTAAGTCTCAGTTGGATCGGGTGGCTCATTCCACTCTTTTGGGGCTTTCTAATGTGCCGGCTATTGAATTAGCCGAAAAATTAATTGGTATTGCTCCACCTAATTTGAAAAAAGTGTTTTATTCCGATAATGGATCCACCGCCGTTGAAATTGCCCTTAAAATAGCATTTCAATATTGGCATAATTCTCCTCAGCCGCCTCTTGCATTAAGAGAAGGAGGCCAACATCACAAAAATAAATTTCTTACTTTTACTAATGCTTATCATGGTGACACCATTGGCTCAGTTAGCCTCGGTGGTATTGATTTGTTTCATCAAATCTACAAGCCTCTTCTTTTTGATGCCATTCAAGCCAATTTTGATAATGCGTGTGATTTAATTGAAAAACATAAAAAGGATTTGGCTGCCGTTGTCATTGAGCCGATGATGCAAGGTGCGGCTGGCATGTTGCTCCAGCCGCCGGGATTTTTGAAAAAATTACGTGCGGCGTGTGACGCGCATGGAGTGTTGCTCATTTTTGATGAAGTAGCCACCGGGTTTGGGCGTACCGGTAAAATGTTTGCTTGCGAACACGAAAAAGTTTGGCCCGATATGATGTGTGTGGCTAAAGGCATTACCGGAGGCTACCTTCCTTTGGCCGCTACATTGACGACTCAAGAAATCTACCAAGGGTTTTGCGGTGAATACAAAGACCTTAAAACTTTCTTCCATGGTCATACCTATACCGGTAATCCCTTGGCAGCTGCGGCTGCAGTAGCCAACATCCATCTTTTTGAAAAAGAAAAGACATTGGAAAAAATGCAGCCTCAAATTATTCGTTTAACAGAAGGGTTGAAAAAATTTAAAACTTTGCCGGCTGTAGCAGACATCCGTCAATTGGGCTTTATGGTGGGAATTGAATTGATGAAGAATGGAATCACACCGTATCCCCTTGAAGAAAAAATCGGCATTCGGGTTATTCTTGAAGCACGTCGTCGTGGGGTCATTCTTCGTCCCTTGGGCAATGTAATTGTCTTGATGCCGCCGTTGACTCTTTCCGGCGATGAAATGGATTTGTTGCTCCAAGTGACGTTTGATTCTATTAAGAAGGTAACGGAAGAGTCCTGTCAAAATCCTGCAGCCACTTGAAAACCGAATAGGCGTGATTCCTTCTCCAGAGTTTCGGTTCCCACTTCGTGACCGTAGGTAGCGAAATTGAATTTGAAATATTTGAAGTCCAATCCCAACCCACCGGTGATGTAGCCTTGGTCCAATCCGATACGAGCCGAGATAGAACGGAGGAATTTGGAAATTTTCGGCCAAGTCACTTCGTACCCGGCATGCAGTTTGTTAATAAAATCGGTTTCGTGATCCAGGTCACGTACGTCCAGTGCGAAGACCGATTTGAGTTTGCCGTAATGAGGGTGGAGCGCTAGGCCTGCGCTTAAGCACTGAGATTGCTCTCCTACATTATCTCCCGTAAAGAAGCGCGTGTCTCCTATATCCTGCAGTGTCAGGGCAAAGCGCGGATCAAGATAGTGCCACGTTTTTCCTTTTATGGGAAGTTTGGCCTTAAGACCAATGTCGCCCCCGATGCCAAATCCCATACGGTCTGTTTCGATCGAGTCACCGAAATTATCGTCTGTTACCACGTCCGTTTGTGTGATTTGTCCCTCGATCAAATGGCGTTCCATAAACTTGAGGGCAACCCCCGCCTGAAGATGGTTATCGAAAAAATTGAGTGCGGATCCCACTTGTAGACCCCCTTGGGACATTGCTTCAATGTCGATGGTGTTAGAGGGAGCGCCATGTATTTGTACGGCTGTTCTATTCTCGTAAAAAAGGGAGGCAGCGATGTATTTATGCATCAGATTTGCGATGGAACCATGCACTCTCGCTTCTTCGTAACGTCCGGCATTGGCTGCCGTAAAATTATTAAAGGAATCCAACTTATCCGTGTCATTTGAGCTATCATCGATATCGTCCGCCAGATCGCGGATATCATCCGAAAACGAAATAGCTTTGTAGGAAAATTCAACCGTAGGCAGGAGAAATTGCATATGAACTTTTTTCTCAAAATCATTAATGGCGGCTGGATTGTAGAAGAGGGCATTCTCATCCGATCCATCCACTGCAATAAAGGCTCCGCCCATTCCTAAAGGCCTGATGCCCTGCATGGAACGTGGAGAACTTTGTCCAGTCATATCCTGAGAGTGAACCGTTAGAGTGATAAATGTGAAGAGAAAGAAGGAAACGATAAAAAACCGAATCGACTGTCTCATAAAAGTCTCCTGATGGGGATGATAAGTAAGAGCTATAATGATACCTGAAAAGAAGACTTTTGGTCACAAATTTTTCGGGTTTTTCGGTATTGCAAAATCCGACACTTGTATGATAGTTGACGCCCCTTATGACCAATCAAATTTTGAAATTAGGCCTTCCTAAAGGAAGCCTGCAAGAATCCACTTTTCGTCTTTTTAAGAAAGCCGGCTATAACATGAATGTTGGTAGCCGTTCTTATTTTCCTTCTATTGATGACCCTGAGCTTTCCGGCCTTTTAATTCGGGCTCAAGAAATGGCTCGTTATGTTCAAGATGGCATTTTGGATTGCGGGCTTACGGGCCGTGATTGGGTGGCTGACTGTAATGCTGATGTTGTTGAAGTAGGGGAGTTGACCTACTCCAAAGTTAGTGCACGTCCTGTTCGTTGGGTGGTGGCTGTCCCGAACGACTCTCCGATTAAAAGTATCAAAGACCTTCAAGGAAAAAGAATTGCCACGGAAATGGTCGGTTACACCCGCCGTTTTCTTCAGGAAAAAGGGATTACTGCCACGGTTGAATTTTCTTGGGGTGCGACTGAAGTTAAACCCCCGCTTCTGGCGGATGCCATTGTAGAGCTAACGGAAACGGGTTCATCCCTTAAAGCTAATAATTTGCGCATTGTGGATACCATTATGGAGTCGGTGACTCTTCTGATTGCGAATAAAAAAGCGTGGGAGAATCCCTGGAAACGCGAAAAGCTTCAAAACATCTTTTTACTTTTAAAGGGTGCTATTTCCGCGGAGGAAAAAGTAGGCCTCAAGATGAATGTTGCGGAAAAAGATTTGAAAAAAGTCATTGAATCTCTTCCAGCTTTGCATACCCCAACCGTAGGGGCCTTATATGACAAGGGTTGGCACAGTGTGGAAGTCATTATCGATGAACGCGTTGTACGTGACATGATTCCTAAATTAAAAGCAGCTGGTGCGACAGGAATTGTGGAATATCCGCTTAATAAGGTTATTTTGTGAGGTTTTTGGCAAGATAAAGTGTTTTTTTTATTTTAAAATTGAGAAAATGGTGTTTTTTTTTAAGAGGATTATCAGGAAGTAGTTATCATGTTGATATCTTAATAAAAGAAGCCTCGAACAGTTCAATTTTAAAATAAAAAACAAAACACTTTTCTTGCCAAAGTTTTTCTTTTCACTTTTCTTTTTGAAGAACCCTTTTAAAAACCTTTTTTTTGGTCTTAAAAAATCCGTTGCCGAGTCGCTTCCGGAAATTGAGGAAAGTCTTCTGGAAGCCGATGTTGGTGTCGCTACGGCTGAATTTCTCATCAACGCTCTTAAAAATTCCAAAGTTAAAACCCCAGAAGAAGCGACTCTGTTTCTTAAAAATCAGGTTCGTGATTTGTTGCAAACACCTGTGTCCCAGACACCTGTGTCTCAGACACCTGTGTCAATGACATCTGTGATGAGATTTCCTGTTCATCGTCCGGGGGTTTTTCTTTTTTTGGGGGTTAATGGTGTTGGTAAAACGACTTCAATAGCAAAGCTGGCAAATTATTTTTTAAAGCAAGGTTTATCTCGAGGTCTTTTGGTTGCGGGGGATACTTTTCGTGCAGCGGCTGTGGAGCAATTAAAAACATGGGGAAATAGGTTAGGGCTTGAAACGATTGCGGGCCAAAACAATGCGGATCCGGCCAGTGTGGTTTTTGATGGATTGCCGGCGGCAAAAAATCGACAAGTCGATTTTGTTTTAGTGGATACCTCTGGGCGCTTACAGACTAAATCTCATTTGATGGAAGAATTGAAAAAAATATTACGGATTTCTGAAAAAGCATTGCAGCGCCCCGTTGATGAGATTTTTTTGGTCTTAGATGCGACCACTGGGCAGAATGGTTTAAGTCAGGCTTTATTGTTTAAAGAAGCAACGAATATTACGGGCTTGGTCCTGACTAAGCTCGATAGTCGAGCTAAGGGGGGAGTGGTTCTTTCTATTGTTCGTCAAACAGGTTTGCCGGTTCGATTCATTGGTTTTGGGGAAAGTATTGACGATTGGCAGCCTTTTGATGCGACCAAGTTTGCCGAAGAGTTATTCAGCTAAAATAATCACATAAAAAAGATTCTACAAAAAAGTTTCGGTATGGGCTGTCTTGTTATATACTGTTTATGAGATGCCTTCATCGCATATTCTTCAATTTATCGGCGGGCTCATTTTCTTTTTTTTCGGGCTTTTTACCATCAATCAAAGTTTACAATTTTTTGCGGGAGATCGTTTGAAGGGCATGATTGCCCGCACTACCGAAAGTCGTTTGCGTAGTGTTATCACAGGTATTGTGGTGACTTTTTTCTTTCAAAGTTCTTCAGCGATCACGGTGATGTTAGCGGGTTTAAGTGCCAGTGGTTTGGTGAGTTTGGAGCAAGCCATGGCGGTGGCTTTGGGTGCGGGCATTGGGACGACTTTTGTTGTTATGATAATTTCAGTGCGAGAAATTGTCTCGTTGGGTGTTATCATTATTGGCATTGGTTTTTTGTTCCGTGTTTTGTCTTCTCGGCAAATTGGGCGCATTATGGGTGAAGTGATTTTTGGATGTGGTTTTATTTTTTTTGGTTTAAGCACGTTATCGCAGTCTTTCAGTGTTCTTCAAACTTATGCAGTGGTGCCCCAAATTTTTCAGATGATGGGGAATTATCCTTTCTTAAGTCTTGTAGGGGCAGCCGTGGTGACGACGTTGGTCCAATCGAGCAGTGTTGTTTTGGGGGTTTTGATTTCTTTAGCGTATGCAGGCAGCATTACTTTTCCAGTGGCGGTTCCCTTAGTTCTAGGAGCCAATGTTGGAACTTCCTTTACGGCTGTTATGGCTACTTGGAGAGCGGCTACCGAAGCAAAGCGAGTGGCTTGGGCCAATCTTCTTCTGCGTGCTGGTGCGGTGGCGTTGATTTATTTTTTTCTTCCTTATTTTGTGGAGGCGATTCATTTTTTAAATGAGTGGATTATTATTCATATATTTTATCAACAGGATGCTGTTCATGTTCAAATTGCTTTGTGTCATTTTTTCACAAACTTTTTGGTGGCCCTGGTTTTTCTTCCATTCATCAATGTTGGTAAAAAAATTGTCTGCTTCCTTTTTCCTAAAAACAATGAAGTAGAAGTGTTTGGCCCAAAATATTTGGATATTAACGCTTTGATGACTCCTTCTTTAGCTTTTGCTCAAGCCCGTAGGGAGTTAGTTCGGACCGGAGAAATTGTGCAAGGGATGTTTTTGGATTCTTTAAAGCTATTTCAAAAATATGATCTTGATTTAGTGTCTGATATCGAATCGCGCGATCATAAGGTTGATACGCTCTATAAAGCAGTTAAGTTTTATCTCGCCAAGTTGTCGCAAGCTAGTTTTAAAGAAGAGGAAGTGGAAGAAGAATTATGGCTTATTACTTCTGCCAACGAGCTAGAAAATATTGGAGATATTATAGATCGGCATTTGTTGCGTTTGGCGCGAAAAAAATGGAATAAAGGAGTTGAGTTTTCGGATGAAGGATGGAAAGAAATCGGTGAGCTTCATCGGGCTACAGCCGAGATGATAGAGTTAGCTTTGGTGGCTATCTCCAGCGCTAATGAAGAGTTGGCACGAAAAGTAGTGCATCATTTTTCTTATTATAATGATCGTGAAGATCAGTTAAAAATGTCGCATTTGCGACGTTTGCATCATGGGCTTAAAGAATCGATAGAAACTTCCACCATTCATTTAGAAACGTTGTCTTTATTTCATCAAATTAGTCTTTCTCTTCTTAATATGGTGCATCATATGCTTCCCGACCAAGAAAGAAAGGTGAGTTTAAGTTTGTCTTAATTTTCTATGTATTCAAAACTGTCTTCTATTCTTAAAGAAAAACCAGTTGTGCCGCCCGTCAAGGATCATTCTGCTTTTACAAAGGCAGCGGTTTTAGTTTTGCTTCATCAGCATGAAGGGCAGGAGAGTGTTGTGTTAACTAAACGATCCCAAGAGGTGCTTCACCATAAGGGGCAGGTTTGTTTTCCTGGGGGAGTTTATGACGCGGAAGATGATGAAGATTTATGGCAGACGGCCGTTCGAGAAACTTATGAAGAAATTGGTGTAGAAGCCCGTTATATTACTCCCGTGGGGCCATTAAATCCTTTAGTAACCCCTAGTGGATATATTGTTTATCCTTACGTGGGACTTTTGGAGGGGCAGGTTTCTTGGCAGACTAATCCTCATGAGATTGCCGAGATTTTTTCGGTGCCTCTCCACCATTTAAAAGATCGTAATAATCTTAAATTTGTGAAGCGCTCTCCGATTCTCGAAGATTTTTCTCAAAAACTCCCTCCAGAAATTAGAGTGTTGTTTGAAAATGGTTATGAAGATCCACTTTTTACTTTTAAAAATCACGAAATTTGGGGGGCGACGGCTCGTATTATTATCCAGCTTTTGGGTTTGTTATAGCTAAAGAAATTATCTTATTTACTCACCTTACGCGATTACCTATGGTTCGACAAGCTCACCATGTCCGGACACCCTGAGCCTGTCGAAGGGCAGATCACTAATCGCGTAACATCAGTTATTTATCTTTCTAACCTTTTTACGCTTCCTCATTGACTAAACTGTTATCATTTGATGAGATGCCGCCCATGACTCTTTTACGAAACTGTTTTTTTATTCTTATGTTCTTTTTGGTGTCTTGTGCAGGTCAAATGCCGACGGCCAAATCAGCTCATTCTATTACAGCGCATTACTTTGAAAGTTATGGGAAAAAATATAAAACTTCTTTTTTTGGCCAAGGAAAGGTTACTAAAGTGGAAATCAACCAAATGCAGGCCCAAGCCCGTAACCTGACCTTGGTTGATGCTTTTGTTACGTTGCAAGTGGATTCTGTAGCTCATGTTTTGTTGACGATGAAGAAAACTCCTCCTCTTGGTTGGGGGGTGCAATCATGGGAAATGTTGGAATCGCGTTAAATGAATTTTCTCGAAAATTATAAGCTCAACCACCAGCATCCTGTTAACCGGGCCATTCATACGGTAGGGATTCCTCTTATTGCGTTAGCTGTTCCACTTCTTTTTTTTAATCGTAAAATAGGATTAGGGCTTTGGGTTTTTGGTTGGGTGATCCAATTTATTGGACATGCCATCGAAGGAAGTTCACCTGCTATTTTGAATAAGGGAGCCTCGCCCGTGGCTAATATGTTGGGATCTTTTCTTATCCTTGCCGCCATTCCTTTACTGGCTTGGCATTGGTTCTATGCCTTGTTGCTTTTACTGTTGGCGGTTTTGTTGTCGGTTGGAGGCAATCTTCTCAAAGGAGTGCCCGCCTCCGATTTAAGTCAAACTGGCATGGCTTATTTTATTGGTGGTTTGTATTGGTGGCTCAAAAAAATGTTTGGGCGTTCAAAACCAAACTGACCCACTACTTATTTTTTCATCTCTTTGACTTTTTTCTCACTCAATGACATTTCTTTAACATGCAAATCTTTGGATTAGATGTGGGCGATAAAACAGTAGGTGTCGCCAAGAGTGATCCCTTGGGCTATACGGCTCAGCCGGTGACGACACTGCGTTACGAGCAATCCTTAGAAGTGTTTAAAAAATTGGCTCTTTTAGTACGTGAAGAAAAAATTGAAAAAATAGTAGTCGGTTTCCCTTTAAATATGAACGGCACTGAGGGTCCGCGTGTAGAAAAAGTAAAAATTTTTGTTGAAGGACTTCGAGTTGCTTTGGAAAGGTTGAGCCAAAATCCGGAAATTATTTTTTGGGACGAACGTATGTCGACTCAAGCGGCTGAACGTAGCTTATTAGAAGCGGACCTTTCCCGGGCCAAACGTAAAAAAGTTATCGATAAAATGGCCGCTGTTTTTATTCTTCAAGGTTATTTGGATTCGTTAGCTCCTGGTTGATATAAGGGGTAGCTCCATTCTTATTCATCTTAAAAGTCTCAGCTTGAAATTGAGTAAACGTCATTCGGCATATTTTTAGCTGGAATCCATGATTTCCGATAAAGAAGATATCTTTTATCAAAACGATTTTTTTATCATTTTGATCCCAAATTGAGTCGTTTTTCTGACTGTAATGCGATGCATTAATATTTGATTTAAAAGGATTTTTTACTTTTTTCGGCGGCAATTCCCATTATTCCTTCTAACCTTTCAATATCCCTTATTTTATTTCTCATTTTTACAACCCCTAAAATTTGGTTTTTTTTAGCTTTTACGCGCTTCTGGTCCTTAAATTGCAATAGTTAAATAGAAGATGTTTTTTGGAAGGGTGTTGGAAAAGAGGTTTTATGAAAAAAATGCTTTGGATTTTAATTTTTGTTGTGATGGCCCCTGCCTTCAGTTGGGCGGCCGAATATAAACACGCTACGACCAGCGAAGAAGACACGACAAGAACTCGGCCTGTTCCTTTTCCTTATATTGCTGGGGTCATGTGGCTGTATACCAAGTTGGATACAGAGACAGGTTACCAACAAGTTTACTTACAATACCAGAAAATGAGCACGGCTTCTGCCAGTACCCTTGAGGAAGTGCGTATTACCTCATCGGCTTCTACTAAGGCACTTCCAGCTTGGGGGCCTTATGTTATGACTGAAACGGTCACTTATTATGCGAGTTCGACTTCCACCACTGCAGATTTTTCTGATTATTGTCTGTCTATTTTCTATACGGCGGCTGATGGACCCAGTGGCGAACGAAACCTGAAAATGGGTTGTTTGAACTTTTGGAATGTTGTCACTTTTTTAACCACATCGGCTGATGGTGCCGATTTACATTTAGACGATGGAACCAGTGGTGCTTTTGCAGAAATTCCTATGACAGGATTAGGCAAGTCTACTCTTTATGATGTGACTTATTATACTGTGGAGCGTACTCATCCTGTTACTTTGGTGGATCCGACAAGTACGACCAGTGCTACAATGTCGGCGTATCAGATCGCTTTTGTTGATGCTTCTAATCAATTGCATTATCTCACTTATAAATATGAAGGGCCTTATTATGGTGATGCCATTAGTGGATTAATTACTGTTGATGATCCTTCTACGTCAGTCAGTATTGATAGTATTACCAGCAATTATGCCTGGGGAACTTCTTGGACTCCTGTATTCACTGCCTATCGGACACCTCAATTTTTTAATGATGGGAAGACGATTGTTTTTTCCGGTAGAGATACCACTAACGGTAAATGGCAATTGGGTGCGATTGGTTTTGATGGTACGGGTGAGAAACAATTAACCCGTGGTACACGCGATTTATCCAACCCCATTCCTCTTGAATTATCTACTACTAGTACGTCACAGGCGCATATTATTTTTACAGAAGCAGAAGGAGGCTCAAGTAACAACGATCAATTAGCCATCAGCGGTGTGTATACCTCGGGGCAGGTACCTGTACAATGGTGTACGGATGTTGAGATGATTTCTCCAGATGATGGAGTCAACCGGGGACGTACGTCTGTTGAGCATGATCCTGTTCTTAATAACTTTAGCTTGGCCTACGAATACGAAAAAACAGATGGAAACCATGATATTTATTATGCCGAACATAATCTTTTGTGCGACTCCATGACTAGTGGAGTTTGGGCCACAACTCCAGTGGCAACTAAAGTTGATAACCCGACTATGATTACAGAAAAAAGGCTGACATGTAGTAATGACAATTTAAGTCCGGCTTTATCTCTTAATATGAATTTTGATGCAGATCATGCTTCTGTTGCCAGCTCTCCTGCTTTTGGAGTGATGATTTTAGAAAAACATCTAGCGGTTAGAAATAAGTCCGAAACCCACATTTATAATCTGCCGGTAGAAGCAAGTTGCGAAGATACGTGTACGCTGAATGCCGATGGCTCTGCCTTAACGTCGTCTCAAGATGCCGATGGTGATGGATTGCGTGATGATGATTTAAGTGATGGGACTGTCTGCGACAATTGCCCTGAGGTTTCTAACTCGGACCAAGCCGATTCCGATACCGATGGTATTGGTGATGCTTGTGATACGTCAGAGTCATCAACTGCTTGTTCTTTTAGGGCGACTCATTCTGGTGCTCTGGGGAGTGGCTTGAGCACTGCTGGGGACGCTGATGGGGATGATTTGTTTGATGACCCGCTTAGTGATGGTACGGTTTGTGATAATTGTGTTGGTGTTTACAATCCGGATCAAGCCGATTCCGATGGGGATGGAGTAGGGGATGCCTGCGAAACGGCATTAAGCGATGCGGATACATGCACACTGAATGCCGATGGTTCTGCGTTAACATCGTCACAAGATGCGGATAGTGATGGGTTACGTGATGATGATTTAAGTGATGGAACCGTTTGTGATAATTGCCCTGATGTTGCCAACGCGGACCAAGCCGATTCCGATAGCGATGGTGTTGGTGATGAGTGTGAGGTCTCGGCGGCAACGGGTACAAGTTCTTGCACTCAAGTTATTTCTCCTGAAGGTGTTTTATCGATGTCGGAAATGCGTAAAATTGCTTCCGGAGGCAGTGTTAATAAAAAAATTGATGGAACCACTTATACGATTACTCTTTTGAATAATTCAGGCTTAAGCACTACGGCTACCGGCACAACTACTGGAGGTAGCTTGTGTCTCAATTTGAAGACGGAGCTTACCATGAATGGTAATGCCTGTAGCTGTAATATGGCTGGAGACCATGTGACTCAAAAAGATAAAACTAATGCGCTTGCATTGGCCTTGATGGTTGCTTTGGGCTTGTCTCCCATTTGGGGTCGTCGCTTCTTTAAATCTTTCAAACGGGGTTAGATTCTTCGCCACTTGTGGCGGAGCTCTTAATTCATCATTGGCCGTCTCTCGGTTTTTGTGATAATTCCTGACGGATGAAAAAGTTTTTAGTCTCTTTTTTTGGGCTCATCCTGATTTCTTTAGGTGTTTTGTCTTATCTGACGAAGTCTTTCTTTTCTTATCATTCTCCTACCCTTGTAACGGTTTCTTTTGAAAAAGGGAGCTCATTGCGCCGCATGAGCCAAGTGCTTGCCGATCATCAAGTGGTACCGAATGCTTTTTCATTCGAAGTGTTTACCCGCCTTGTAGGCAAAGGTTCTCAATTAAAAGCGGGGGAGTATGAGTTTTCTGCAGGTCTTCGTCCTAGCGATGTTTTGGAAAAAATGGTGGCGGGTTTGGTTAAAGTATATTCCTTCACCATTCCTGAAGGTTATAATTTAAATGATATCGGAAAAATTCTTGTCGAAAAAAGGCTCACCACACCGGAGGAATGGAAAAATTTTATCCAAGGAAAAAATTTGGAAGGCTTTCTCTATCCCGATACTTATTTTTATTCCAAGACCCATACTTTGGCAGATATTGTAGCCATGATGACGGATTTGTTTAAGAAAAAAACATCTCCTTTGATGGAAGAAGTGGCACGGCAACATTTAACGGTCAATCAATGGGTTACGTTAGCTTCCATTGTTGAAAAAGAAACCGGCTTAAGTGCCGAGAGGCCTTTGATTGCGGCAGTTTTTTTGAATCGTTTAAAAATCAACATGCCTCTTCAAACAGATCCAACGGTGATTTATGGTATTTCTAACTTTAACGGTAATTTAACACGCGCCGATTTGGAGCGAGATACACCTTATAATACTTATACTCGGCTGGGGTTACCTCCGGGCCCCATTTGCTCCCCAGGTATGGCGGCCTTGATGGCTGTATTACATCCAGCTTCTAGCGAGGCCTTGTATTTTGTAGCTAAAGGTGACGGAAGTCATTATTTTTCCAGCACTCTTGAACAGCACAACCGGGCTGTTGATTTCTACCAACGGCATCAAGGGAGCCCTCCTTAACAATTCCACTTGGCAGTTGAGGCGACCTGTATTAGTGGCTTGTCCATGCGAAAATGGTTTTTAATCTTATTTCTTTTTTTACTTTCATTTCCGTTACGGGCAGAAAACCAGGCTTCCTTTAAGGACTTAACTTTTTCTGTTGAAAACTCCCTTTCGTCCGCCATTGATTTATCTTTTGATAAAACGAAGGCTCGTCTCATTTTTAGGGTCTTGTTTCCTTATCCTCCCGATAAAGTGTGGCCCGTGCTCATCGATACCAACAGTTGGACAAAAGTGCATGCCAGTGATTACAAAGACAGCCGTACTTTGGATCAAAACCAATTTGACTTAGTGGTTGAAAAACAACCGACGAGTATTAAAGCATTTTACGAATTAATTGGTGAGCAATCTTTTCCTTCGCAATATGGAAGAAAACAAGGGCAAGTATGGACAAGCTATATTTTGCAACGATTTAATTTGCCTTGGCCTTTAAAAGATCGTTGGGTGGTGATGAAAATCAAAAATGATGAAACCAAATCGGCCCAGGGAAAGTATCGTTACGAATACAAAATGAGTGCTGGTAATTTTCGTGAGTTGGGTGGTTATTGGGAATTGCTGCCTGCCGAAGGCAAACCTGGGTGGACGGAGTTTCGTGGTGAATATTCCACAGACCCTGGTGTGAGTGTGCCTCATTTTTTAGCTAAAAATATTTATCCTTCTTCCATTCGACGAAGCGCCAAAGAAAATTGGGACGTCATGAAGAAGAATAACTAAAAGATATGAAAACTTTTTCTCTTTTTTTACTTGTTTGTTTGTCTTTTATTTCTTTTTCGGTCCAAGCCGATCAAGAATGGCGTAAAAATAAATTACAAGCCCAAGCCGAACAAGACAGAATACAAGAAGCGGTTGATAATATTCCCATTTACCGCGCCCGCGTGGGATCTGAATACGATATTTTGGGCCCTGTGCATGGGGAAGATTTTTTAACCCGTAATAAAAACGCTATTTTTTATCAAATGCGTGTGCAGGCTTATGAAATGGGTGCGGAAGCCATCAGCGAATTTAAATGCAAACCCCTTTTAAAAAATACATTACAATCCTGTGATGGTTTTGGGGTGAAACAACGCGATTCTTCTGGGGATTCTCCTGCACACTAGTAACCAAAATAAGGCTCTTTTTTTAAGCAACTTTTTTGCCGCCCCTCCGATAAGCCATCGTACGTGTTGAAAGACGTACGCACTACCTTTTTAATCAAAAAGAATTTTTACTTAACAAAAGACTGTCACCTGGGGTCGGTGACATGTGGTTTGTTTTGTACGTTTATGGATTTAACATTGTTGAGACAAGTGTGGCCTCAATTACAAGAGTATTTAGGGCAAGTAGCCAACGGGACAGTTACTGATGATAATGGTTTAACTGCAAAAGACGCCCAAACTTTATCAGACGTTTTGACTCAAGCGGCTCAGCCTGTTTTTACTAGAAGACCTCCTTCAACTCTTGCTCCGGATCTTTTTGATAAAGCCAGAGTACTGATGACACGCTTTGCAGCACAAACTTTAGCGGCTGCGGTTTTAGGGGAGTCACCTTTACCACCTTCTGCTGTTCCTCCCCAAATCGACTTGGGTCTTTTAGATCCTGTTTCTCCCCCGGCTGAACCAGAAGTTTCTACGGCACCGTCTGTTTTTCAACCCGCTATTTATATTTTTGGAGATCCGGAAAATAAAGGGTCTGTCACTGTCACAGCTAAGGAGGTTACGTCGACTGTCACTTTTTATAGTTTTTCTGAAATAGGGTTGATGGTGACAAGTACGCCGGGCCAAAAACCAGTTATCCGTCCTTTAAAACCGGGTTGGAAAGATATTGTGTGGCCTGCTCTTGCAGCTTGGAAAGGGGCTTCCTTGGATGAAACAACTTCTGAGGCATTTCTGTCTAAAATGGAAAAGGCTCTTGTTCCTCAGGATGATAGAGTGAATCTTGATATTGGTTTTGTCGTTTCTGATTCCACAAAAGTTTTTTTCTATGTGCGCCATTATGATC
Source organism: uncultured Nitrospiraceae bacterium (assembly GCA_964592255.1). Taxonomy (GTDB): domain Bacteria; phylum UBA10199; class UBA10199; order UBA10199; family SBBF01; genus CAZQCI01. Next base: position 26,662 of record CAZQCI010000005.1, read on the forward strand.
AGCCTGTTTTGGATCGATTAGGATATATTCAAGGTTCAGAAAGAAAAGTTCAGACGCTATATCAGAGTGACAGAACTTTTTTTGAAGTGTTAACCGGTAAAAGACAAGACTTTCCACGTCAGGATGTTGGCCCATTAGATGCTGTGCGTCCTGTGGATGCTTTAGTTGCAGGAGGAAGGCCAGAACGTTTGACCTTAGCAAGGCCTACGAACTATTTTTCTTTTCATTTTAAAGCTGTGGGGGGGATGCCAGAAACTTTCTGGAAGTTTGTTAATTTTAATGGGGTTTTCGCCCTTGTTGGAGCAAGGCCAGACCAGCCCGATAAGCGTAAAGTGTATTTAGTGCGTGAAGACATGCGAGCTGCTTTTTTGGATTGTTATAGTGCCTGGCCTTCCGAAATAGAAGACATTAATTTGGCCATGGGTTTTAGACAGTCTTTAGCTTTGTGTACTCCAGTAGTAGCACCCGATGTTCTTTTTAACGATTGTAACATTCCTTTGACTGCTTCTCATTGGAATTCGGTAGCGACTTTGGAGTTTCAGAAAGGTCAACAAGCAGCAGCGGATTTTGGTTATGGACGCTCTTTACCGAAGGTGCCAGAAGAACCTCAGTTGATGTCACTGGAATATGATTTCCACTTTATAGGTCGTGTGGGTTTGAATGAAGCTTATCGGTATGACGACCAGCTTGTTGTTTATCGCCCTACAGATCAGGTTTTAGCTTTTTACAATCGTGCAGATTCCGTAAGGTTTTTTGATGCACGGGACAGGTCAGAAGTTTTAACCCAGATTACCCCTGTTTTGCTTCGGTTTAAAAAAGGGATGCAATTTGTTGCGCGCACAGAATTACCCACTGATCGCAAAACAAGTATGGCATCTTTTGCATCGCCTTTAGCCGATTCTTTTCCTAATTTTAAATTTTCTGTTCCTGATGTTCCTATGCCGGGGGAGCCTACTCTTATGGGTGCTGTAGCGGCACACCCCATATCGGCAGGTTTTCAAAGACAAACTGGTTTTTTAAATCGGCTTACTTGGGTTCTTCAATCTTATTCTATACCAGGTGTACCGGCACTTTTTTTTGCAGCAGGGCCTTTTTTACTTCACTATATTCCAGGAAGTACTGCTGTTGAGGATAGTTATCGTATCGTAAATAGCGATCTATATACGGATGCTGCTCGTTATTATCCTTTGATGCCAGGTTTAGAGAGGGCATATCGTTTTGTTCCTATTAGTGCTTTTGACCCAGATTCTATTAATAGGATGACTCATGCTTTAAGGAGAGAAGGAAATCCCGAGCGCTTGAGAATGCATCTTCGTTTAGCGCAAGCCCCACAAGGCCTTGAGGTTATTACTTTAGGCCGAGGGCCTGCAGGTGCCGTTCTTGTCCTAAGGCCTTCGAAGGAAATTTTGGATTATATGGGTTTTGAGCATCTTCCAAAACAGGAGCTCCCTCAATATCGCTTCAAACTCACCTCTCTTCCGATGGAACCTGTGAGCCGTTTAAGTGCTTTGCAGGGAGAAATGAATGGGACTAACACGTTACAGGTTGAGCTAGCTGAAAGAGGTTATCCTGTTTATCGTTTAACCAACCCAGAAGATGCGGCGGAGCGGGGCATTATTAAGTTTCCTTCTATTCTCCCTGCTGCGTGGCAAGCAGGTCAAACAGTTATGGTTGGCGTGGGGGACAATGAAACCACATATCAACTTGGCCCAATAAGGCCAGGACAACCTGTTAATCTTTTATTGAATGGTGATGTTGTAGGCAGCGTGGATGCCAGAACTGCTGACGTTCAAGTTAAGATTGGTAAGCGTTTTAATGCAAATGGGGAAATGGCTCTGCAGACGGTAGTGCCGGGTTTTACTTTTTCAGGGACACAAGGGCCTCAGGAATTGAGTTATTATTTAGAAAGCCTTATCCCCTTGGCCCCTGAAGGTGAGTCAAAAACAAAATTAGAAAAATTGAAAGACGATTTAAAAATAGGTTCGGATTTTAAAGGGGTTCTTTTTCCTATCTTAAACTTTGGTTCTTTTACTTTAAATTTCAATATCGATAATCCTCAAGGAAGAAAGTGGGAAGCTACTCTTACTTCTTCTGCCTTTGTAGAAAGAGCCGCCGAAACACTGATTCCTTTTTTAACAGGTTTGCGGGATCACGCCCAAGCTGCCGTAGGCCGTGATTTTTCGGTAAAGAAGGAAGAAAAAATTACGCAGGAATTAGAACTGCCTTTTTCTATAGGAAAAATTGTTTTGAAAATAAAAAAAGTAGGGAAGGAGATGAGCTTTGAGTCTCTTAGGGTTGTTTCTTCTGCGGGCCGAGGGCGGGATCATGTAAAAGGTGATAATGTTATAACAGAAGATTGGGAATTGAGAGTGGCGGACTCGTGGGCAACTCTGAGCTATGGTGTAGTGAGAGGAGATCTCACCATCCGCTATAGGAGTGGAAAGTGGGAGGTTGACACCAATCTTACAGAGGGTAATCAAGATGGATTTAGATGGATTGGGTATCCTACAGCCAAAGGGTATCATTTTTCTAAGTTGTATTATGGTGAGGATCCAGTTGAGGATAATGATTTTGAAATTAATAATGGTTCCAGTTGTCAGGTATTAGTACGAGAAGGTGACGAAGAAGTACCCTATCTTTTTCGTCTAGAGGAGGATCAACTTACAATTCAAAAAACATCACAGGATGGTGATAATGGTGTGACTCAAGTTCTGCTTGACTTGCCAGTGGGGCAAGGAAACTTACGTCTTCAACTGCGCCAAGCAGACTCAAAGCTGACTTTGACGGGTGTTTCTTTGCTTACTCCTTTAGGGGATGTAGTGTTGTCTCATCAATCGGTTCAGGTAGAAGAGGGTTTGAAACTCACCTTTGATAAGATTGACTGGCCTGTTCGAGGCTATGGATCTGTACAGGGTAAGCTGACGCTCACTCGTGTTGGTGGTGCATGGGTTTTGACGACAAACGTAGAACAAGGAAGTCAGGGTGAGTTTCGCTGGGTTGGATATAAAACAGCTGATGGTGGTTATTATTTCTATCACCTCTTGCGAGGAAGTATTTGTCAGAGCAGGATCTATATTAAAAATAATGAAGAAAGAACGCTCATTTTTAAGGAGGGAACAAAAGAGTACAAATACAGCTTTAAAGTGGTGAAGCATACATTGACGATTACATCTCTTACCCCTGCTGCAAGTGGTAGCGAAGCTAATCCTACTCATACCATTATTGATAATGCTTTTAAACAGACCGTTTTAAAAGATTCCCTTTATGTTGATGCTTTAAAAAGATGTGTCGATGTGGTTACCCGGTATGCTTCTGATCAGGCGCAAGCTTTTCTAGACAAATCTTTAGGGGCCACAAATTTGGCTTTAGCTCGGGGTGATTATGCTGCCCTTGAACTGTTGGCGGATATGTTCTTTGCAGTCACCCAGGCTAGAGAGGCCATGTGGGGATTAATTAAAAAAGGTGTTTTGTTTAATAAAATATGGGAGGTGGTTTCTTCCCAAAGTGAACCTCTTAAACCCTATCATGGCTTTATTGTGTTGTACGCAGGTAGTTTAGAGGGGTTAACTTTTGAGCAAGCTTATGCTGCTTTAACTAAAACCCAGGGTGATTATCGGGCTTTTCACCAACGTTTTAATGAAGTTACCCCTAGTCCAGACAGTGCTGTAGGGCGTTATAAAGCGGGTAGACCTTGGTTTATTCGTCCTAAACTAGTGGAGGAGGTTGCTGATCCACTGAAAAGACCAGTAGGGCGGCCTAAAGGTTCAAAAAGTAGAGAATCCGCTCCTCCGGAGGATGTTAAGAAAACGCGCACAGGCTTAGAACCGGGGACATCAAGTACAAGTAAAAATTCAAAAGTTCAAACAACTCCACCTAAAGCCTCAAAAGTAACAGCATCTCGAGATGGCGTCTCTCTACCAAAAACCAGAACCAGAAACGGCACCGACACTAAACCTGGTGATGCGCCTAAGGGTTCCAAGGATCCTCAAGCCTCTACATCATTTGCATCCACTACAAGCTTAAGTGGTTTGGTTGTGTATGCCGGTGGAAATGGATCAACATTACCAGAAGACACTCAACGATTGTTGGAAGAAACAGGACAGCCTCTGACTGATCAAGCTGTGCCTCAATTAGTGCCGGTGGAAGTTGAACCCGAAGAGGCTCATGAAGCCGCTAACAATGATAACTGGCTAGGCCATACCATCCAAAGTTTGGGTATTGATTTAGGTGCTTCCCTTTCCACATTAGCCGCTCAAGATGAGGCTTTAGAGGCTTATATCCAAGGGGATGCTTCAGCTTTTTATGCTGGATTAGATCACTATGGATACGGTGATTTGGCTGATCAGTTACGTGTATCCTCTCCCTTATCCCCTGAAGAACAGGGTGTGATGCTGGCTTCCCTTGTCGCCGGTAATACGGATGCTTTTAATTTCTTTTTGCACAACTACCATTTAGGTGGGTCGACGGTTGGTCAACCGAATGTGGATCATCATTCATCACTTCAGGTGATTGCCGAAGTAGCGCCCATTGCTTCACCTCTTACTTTGGGACGTTAAGATGGCTTTTGCTTCTTTAACTTTTTCGCAAGCATCGGACTTATTAGAACAGCTTGTACAGCTAACCCCTGAGGATTATGTTGATCCTGATTTTCCATCCACTCAGTCTGAAGTTGATGCCTTAAGTTTTGCCTTAGATGCTTTTGTTAAAGCAGGAGGTTCTGCACCTGATGTGGTCATGCAGGACAGGGCAGCCCGCCTAAGTGATTGGTTGGTAAACCATAGACGGCGTGGTTTACATCCTTTGGCAAACCCTCCTGTTGTCAGCTTTATTCCTGAAAGCCAAGAGGGAGATCTCACACGGCCTAAAACGCTTGTGTATGGTTTATTTAATCCCGATGTTTTAGGGAGTTTGAAGGTGCTAGGACCTGATGGCGAAGAAGAAAGCTGGCTTCTTCGGTTTGGAAAAGTGTTAGTCGTGGTTTGTAGAACGCCTCAGTTTTATAGCAGCACCCTCGTGAGCCGAGAAAAGCAAGAAGAAGTCATACAATATTTTACAAAGGGTGTTACTGACAAAAATTATGATGAGTTTGTTGGTTGGTTGGAAGGCCTTACAGTCAATACAAGCCCTAATACCACGCATTCATTAAATGGACATGTGTATGTCCGTGTTCCTATCATTTCAGAGACATTCGATGAACGAACGTTAAAAAAAGCCGCTCTTTATGTTTTGGGGGATATCAATATTCTGAGGGACGTTGGATATGAGCCCGATGATGCGGAGCCTCCTCAAGTTTTTTCTTTGGCAGATAAACGTTTTCCTTTTACCCCTATTCTCGGTAAACGAGGGCTACCTTTTTATACTCTACAACACACCTTTGTTGAAGGATATGTTTCCATACCTGATCATAGTTCTGTTTTGGGCTGTGATGCTTTTTATCTAGTTAATGTTCAGGGTGTACGCCTTATTGTTCCAGTAAGCCGTGGGAGGGTCATCGCCAATAATATTGGTTTTCTAGATCCTAATAGCAAATCTGAAATTCAATCTTATTTTGGTCGTCTAGAAGAACGTAAGATACTTAGAGATGAATCTGGGTTCAAAGCGCTTCTTTCTCAAGTCTGTATTAATTTTAATCCACACTACCCTGATCGCAACAAGTTTAAAAACCGTATTGCCATTATCATTGATAATGATGAAGAGCTTCCGACAGCTTGGGGCTCTACAGGTTTTAAGCTTTGCTGTTTAAATGATTTAAATCTTCTTTTTGCTTTAGGATACGACCCTAGCACAGGGAAGCTCATTCAAGATTATGATGCTGCGAGCATTCCTTTTCTAGATTATGAATCAGATTTTAAAAGAACTTCCTCTACTTTTGATGCAGGGGTGTATTTTTTAACTCAGCCTGTGGCGAATTATAAAGGAATGTTTAGTACTCGAGATTCTCAAGGACGTGTTGTTACTTTTACCTTTTATGATTTTGGTGGAATTGGTGTTGTTATTTCCTCATTCCAAGGCCAACGTGGCAAAGCCCGTTACATTAAGCCAGCGTGGACCGAAATGATTTGGGAAGCTTTAAAAGATTGGCAAGAAAAATTGGGAGTGACTCCCCAAGAACTAGGTGTTTTGGATCTGAATCAATTCCGTTTATTTCGGTCAAATATATTGTCTCATTTTTTCCCAAATGCGAATAACGTGGCCCCCAATCCTCTTTATGGCTTTGAAGCGATTTTAGAACAAGATGTACGTTGTGTATTAGGATCGGATTGTGTTTCCTTGGTCATACGTCATGAAGGTCCGCTATTGGACTTTTTAGGATGGCATGGTCTCTCTCAAGGTTTAGAAATAAAAAGAGAAACTTTGATAGAGAGACCTCTGTTTCATAGCTTATTTTCTTCAGGTCCCTTATCTGGTTTAGCTGTAGGACACGATTTACAGAGTGATCGTGGGTTAAACGCCTCACTTGCTCCTTTGGGCATGTTAGATGCTACAAGGTCTGTAGGTTCGGGAGCATTGGTTCTCTCTGGACCTCGAGAGTACTTCACTATCTCCTTTCCAGCCTTAGAACAAAAGCCGGCACGGGAGTGGCATGTTTTAAATTTTGATGGTGTTTTAGTTATTGTAGGTTTGGAACCGGGTAATCCAGCTATTTGTGATGCTTATTTAGTACCACGAGATAGACGACAATCTTTTCTTGATTATTATGCTAATTACCCAAATCGCACTGCTATTCAGTCTTCCAACTTAAGTTGGGTTTTTGAAAAAAATTTAGATCATTTTATTTCTCTTAAATCGTCTGTATTACATTCTGGCATCCATTTTTTTGGGCACGACCCTGCTAAGGTAGGCTCTCCATTATGGGATGTTAGCTTAAGCTTAGAGTTTACATTAGGTACGCTACAGGCCGAATCATTTGGCTATAGAAATGTGCTTGAGCCAAAGATTATTCAACATCCATCTCCTGCTCCTTTATCTGCTGAAAAAGCCTTTCTTTTTGTAAGACACTTGCCTGGACTTGAGATCTATAGTTTTTCAGGACAACTTTTTGTTTACGATCTGAGTCATAAAACAGCTTTTTTTTATAGTGCTCAAGATTCAGCAAGTTTTTTTAGATGTGCCGCGGAAGATGCAGAAGCGCAACAAGCTTGTCTTAGAGGAATATCACCGGTTTTAAAATTTTTAAGGCAACAAAACCAGCTTGTCATGGAACCAGGACAATTGGATGAATCTCATCAGTTTATTATTACCCTCCAATCTGTTTTGCCAGGTGAGCCGACGTTGATGGGGGCGACGGGTAGGTATTCTTTATCTCAGGACATGGGACGTACAACAGGTTTGTTATGTCGGCATGGGCTCTATTTGACTTCTAGCGATCGACCGGATCGCCTCGATCGGGCGGGGGTTAGTCCTTTTGTAATTCAGTATTGCCCATCTACTACAGATCCTTTGAAAAGTTTTTGTTTAATTTCTATTGAAGGCACCCCCTCTGACAGTAAGAATATTTTAATTTTGTGTCCTGCTACGGATAACCCAAGACATTTTGTTCCTTTATCCGCTCTGGAGCCTATGCGGCAGGGTTATTTTGTTAGTACATTAATAGGAAAAGGATTTGCAGATCTTGCCAGAAAACTGGTGGCCCTTCCTCCGCAGCATTTTGAGATTTTGATGTTAGGAGATGATCTGCAAGGGGCTTACTTTGTTTTTCAATTGACCTCTGAATATGAGGAAATTTTTGGTACCTCTGTTAAAGCCCAAGCCCTTCCATCTTATCGTCTTTCTTTTCAAGGCACTTCTCAAGAAGTGATAACGGATTTGAAGACTAATGTGTCTTCTATTACTTCTATTAATGGTGCAGAAGGTTCCCCACAAGTTGAATTAAATATTCGCCAAGTTCCGTATTCTGCCGACACTTTTTATTTCTTGGAAGAGGGTTATGCCATCAAATTACCGGAAGGCTCTTTGGCGTCATGGCGTGCAGGGCAGAGGCTTGTTCTTAAAAAAGGAGAATCAGAACAGCCTTATGTGCTCCGGCAAAGAAAAGGCGGAGGATTTGACCTTTATGTTGATGATGAAAAAGCGGGGTCGTGTACGGAATATGGTGATAAACTTCGTATCAAAATTGGGGATCGTTTTTTGTTGGAAGGGATTGTTCCTCAAAAAGAGGAAATCAACACGCTGACTCTCACTGGTTCCGGAGGACCGGTTGCTATGGCATGGTATTTAAACTGCCTCCGTCAAGAGTTTGCGGGTCTTGATATTGTTACCGCTATTGACGAAAATATTTGGACTCTCCGTATTTTAAAAACATCTGACATAGACCAAGAAGCTTTTGAACAATCTCTCTTAAGAGTGTCTCAAGTTTTACCTGAGATTATCGCAGGCTGGAAAGAGAGGTCTTTACATCCTCAACGGGAAGCAGGTTATACCGATTCTCAAGATATCGGAGCAAATGAAGATCTTCCTGAGGACTGGAGATTGCATGCCCCAACATCTACCTCTCTTGCTTATCAAGGGCCACATGTTATTCTTCATGGGTCTCTAGAATCCCATGGCAATTCGGCTCAGTTTGGCAGTTTAAGTGTTGATTGGGATGGGACGTCTGTTAATCTTCTTGCCTCTAACACCCCGAAATGGGCTTGGCTTCGTTATGATGATGATTCCGGGGAATGGTCAACACTTTCTCCTTATTCTTTTAATTTTGAACGGGTTGTTTCTCCCTCTTCTTCCAAAGAAATTCAGATTACCCGTGACTTTAAAGTAGCTCTCGAATCGCGTCAGATTTCAAAAGTCAGCTGGGTGGAAGACCGCGTTTATACTTTAGCACCCTCTCAAAAAAGAGGGGTGGTGGGTATTCCGGGGTTAGAACCCGATGAACGTTTATTTGTGCGGATTGAAGAAGATCCTCGCACAGGTCATTTGCGATTGGTGAGCTCGGGATGGCTTCGGGGTCAGAATGGAGGAAGTGAGTTACGGGCCGACCGTTCCGTATTTAATTGGGGTGATACTATTGAACTTACTTCTTATGACGCACCTCAACCGCGTCATTATTCCTTAACGATACGGCAGAATCCGGTGGAAAGCGATGTTGTGAATCGGGTTTATCATCAAGTCTTAAATACTCCCGTTGAAGGACGCGTGGCTCATGTCACTTATGAACAGAGTGGGGATCAGCTTCATCTTCTGAGTGTAAGCAGTCTTCCTCCTGGGGGGGTGCCTCGTCATAGAGTGAGCACGGCCCGCGTTGTTTCAGAAGGTTTTTCATTCAGTTGGGATCAAGAGACTGTTCAGCCGGGCTTAAGGGATTTAGGTCCCTTGCGTAGCCGTGTCACCGTCAGCCGTCGTGATGGGCAATGGACAGCCGAAAGCAATTTAATCAGTGGACGTACGGAAGATCTAGAGTGGTATGGAGAGGCCGTACCCGGGGGAATCCAAATCCAGCGTCTCATTCAAAGAAGATCTGCTGGAAGTCCCATGCCTGTTTTGG
>CAZQCI010000005.1:36149-49642 GCA_964592255.1 uncultured Nitrospiraceae bacterium
GTTTGCCAGCAGATGGTTTATTGCGTGAAGGCCAGTCTTATGACATACGCCCAGCCAATGCACCTAAAGCCACTCATCGTTTAACTGTAGTGGGAGGTGTTATTCAGGCCCAAGCTTTTGTTCAAAGAGCTTTACCTCCCGGATATCAAGAATACACATCAGGCCCCATTGGCCGCTTTGCTCCTGAAGATCCAGATCTTATCTCTGTTCCTTACGGAGCTATCATGCACCACATGAGTTCGATGGCGGATATTTTAGAAAGTTTTGGTCAGCTCAATGGTCACAGTTACTTTATGCCGACAATTGAAACCCTGAGGGCCATGATCCAAGCTGTGTCTGTCGAAGATCCTCCGGTGGTGATGGCCCGGTATGTAGGGAGTAACACTAATTTATGGTTTGAGATTCCTCTTCTTTTTGATTGTGCAGCCAAACAATGGCGTCCGGCTTATGTTCCGGGAGTGCCCTTGGCGATTCAGTGGAACAAGGGCATCCAAGGTATTACAACGCGGGTTAAGTCTACTCCCAAAGGTTATGAGCTTATTCCTAATTCGCCCGGTCATCAGAGGCTTTCATCTTTTTTCTTAGAAGGAAGTTTAGGGGTCCCTCTTTTTTACAATGGAACTAATGTGAGTGGTTTTTCTGTTAAAGCCCGTAAAGAAGAAGCGCTACGAGGTTTTAACCTTTATGTAGCTACTATGGGAACGGGCCTTCTCATTGATGACGATGAACGATATGATCGTCTGGTTTCTTTTGAAATAGTTGATGATATGACACGACGCTTTGTTTTATCCCCTGTCAGCGCAAACAAATTAAATGACGCAGGAGAGAGTTCTCAAATTTCGTTTGATGTTTTTTATGACGCAGATTCTGGCGTCATGGAATGGTTGGGTTCTCGAGTAGACATATCGTTCCATAAATCTAATGGTCTATCGGTGACAGGTCCATTTTCTGTGTTGTATCATCTGGAAAGTAGGAGCTATTTGCTCACTGAAGCCTTGCCGCCCGCTGGCCGTACGCCCATTGTCTTGAGAGTTTTCTTTTTGCAAGGCAGCCCTCCTTTAGTTGTTGATCTAACCCGCTATCAGGGGCATTTCCCTGCTCATAAAAGGGAAGCGAACATGACAAACGAATCTTTGGTTGAGCAAGGCTGGGTTACGGGGGATGAACGTTTAGTGACTAAGGCTCGTCCGGGTTTTTCGCGAGGAGGCTTGCGTCCCCGATCCCAAAGTGCTGGAAAAACACCCGCAGTTTCTAATGTAGTTTTTGATCAAACTTATCCGACTCTTGAATCGGACCGTTCACCTTATTTGGCTCAAGCCGATGAGTGGAATCGATTGTTTACGCTTTCAACCGATGTATTGGAACGGGCCATGAGCCTCTCTTGGTTTGACCGCTATGCCCTTGGGGAAGCTGTTCAGGCTATGGATAGTCGGGATGTCAATCAGGTAGTGGCTCGGGTCATGGCCTTTTTTGATGCGCGGCCTGCACTCCGCAATCAGCTTCGATTGCGTTATGCCACAGCTACCGAAGCGATACGTCAACGGATAGCTGTAAATTTATGGTTGAATCATGTCTTGGAAGGATGGTTCCCGGATATCGGAGGTGATTTTCAATTATTGCCGGAAAGTGTCCGGGTTTTTTGTGAAGCGCAGGCCCGTTTACGTGAGACGGTGACACGGTTGGCAGGGGATTCTGTGGCTTTAAAAGAGGCGATAGCTCAATTTTCCCCGGTAACTTTGTGGTTTATGAACACGGCTCAAACACGGATGCAGGTAACCCTTACACCCTATCTGCCTCCCAATGGATCGCCGTTATGGGTTTCACATTCCAAAGCCTCTGATCAAAAAGTATCAACTCGTTTTGTAGGTATAGACCACGAGCGCCCAGGAGAGTTGATGGCTCTGGACTTTTTGGCGGATTATAGTCGTGAGGGTCACGATCAAACTTTAACTGTTTATAATCCTAGCTTAAAAGGTGGTGTTCTTCAAAAATTAAAATTAGTGGCTTTCGACGGAGGAGCTAAACAACAGAGTTTGGATGAAGATTTTCTTGTTGCTTTCTACGATTCCGAAATCAGAACTGTTCCCGAAGGGGAAGAAAGCTGGCTCAGCTTGTCCGTTGCGCGTCGTAGAATGACGGCTGAACATCGGTTACAACTTTTGCATCGTTTGGTGGAGCAAACGAAAGAAGAGTTTGTTCGTGGTGAGAGTGATGATAAACATGTGAAACGCCACGCCTCACAAGCTGCAACGGATGAAATAATTCTTCTGGAAAAAGACGAATTAGGTGAAGGCCGCTACACAGGCCGTTTGTTAAAAATCCGCATGCCTCAACCTGTTCTCTGTAATGATGGAAAGATCCATGTGAATCTTCCGCCAGCTGTGCGACTGGGTATTTTGGATGAGTTGACGGTCAAAAAACCAGTTTGGGAGGAAGATGACTATCATGTTTATCAGCCTCCAATGACTGCCCCAGAACACGAGTCTCAAGCAAGCCACCGACTTTTTTTAGTGCATCCTCAAAATCCTAACAAGCAATTTGAACTTACTATTGAAGCGAATGCAGAGTTAGGTGTTATGCCTCGTCTGCGTCATATCCGTGGTTTTGAAAAGGGTCTGCGAGGATTTTATGCTCCTTCAAAATGGTCAATGGTCTATCCGGTTGATCGTGTTCGTGCGGAGGGGACTAATGGTATTGCACGTGTGGAAGATGTAAGTGGAGAATATCCGCATCTTGAAAATGGACATAGTGTCCAAAGGTATTATTTTAGCGTGGAGCATGGGAGTCTTAAAAAATCCACCCGTCTTGATTTAGAATTGGACGAAACTGGGCACATTATTCGTGCGCTGAAAGATAAATGGGATCTAGAAGATGCGGAGTTGGATACTCAAATTATTGATACCGAAGTCGTGTCGTCCGATACCATTACTCGATTACGCGCTCGCGAAACAAGTCGGGCGGATGAATTTTTCTCTTTGGTTCCTTTAGAAACAGGAGGCGTGCGTGTGATCCTGCGCCATCGCCCTGCGGGTCTAGGTCAAGCTGTGGGGAATTCCCATTATTTGGCTATTGATTTTATGCCCGATCCAGAGACACATGACTTTCGTGGTCAAAATGCCCGTATTAGCCGTTTAAGTTTTCGACATGATCCCCGTGATCCCAGCCAATTTTTCTTGCCCAATGAGATGGCATATTCTTTTCCTTTTGTTTGTGCTGCAAGAAAAGGGGCTCCTGTGCATCCCATGGGTTTTTACCGAGAAACGGATCTCACTCCGGAAAATGGTATGAATCAAGCCAAAGCTGTGGCCCTAAGGTTCTACCATCAAAAAAATGCGGACTCTCGCCGAGATGTTTCTTTTGTACTCCAAGAAATGAGTGATGGGAAAGTGCAGATTGCGCCCGGCTCTTTTCAGATGGTTAATTTTAATACCGGTAAGACCATTGTGGAAAATGGTAAGGCCAGTGTTGTTGTAACAGAAGAGGGAGAGTTAAAGAAGGTAGTGGTGGAGCATCCTCAAGTTCGTCTTCAATTTTGGTTGAATACTGACAATAGTTTTCCAGAAAATTTGGGGGATCGATCTTTTCTGATTTCGGAGTCTAGCTCTGCTGAAGAGTTGAAGCAAAGAAGAGAGGCTCGTGATCAAGAAGTTGCCAAAATGGCCAGTGTGGGAGCTATTGATGAGTTGTATCGTCAGTTTTTGAGAGGAGCATCTTATAGATGTTTAGAAGAAACAGACAAAATTGCATTAACTCGGTTTCAGAATCACCCTGTTGCGAATACAGCCTTAGGCTTGGTGTTGAAGAATGTTATTCCTCTTTTGGTCGAAAATAATGAGGATGCATCTATTCTTGCTTTCGTTATTGAGCGTCTAACATCTTTATCTCAAAGCTGGGCTGATTCTTCAAAAGAGGGAACTCTTACCCCCTTGCAAGAGAAACAGATGCAGGTGGTTACTGATTATTTGGTAACCTTGGTACTAGCTAGAAAGCAACCCTGGATGGTGCGAGAGTGGGAAGATTTGGAAAATGGCTTGGCTAATCTATTGGAGGGGGCACTCTTGGATAGTGAGCAGCGCCTTCAAGCTTTTTCTGGATTCCTTCATTATTTATGGGAGGACAGCGGTCTTAATATTAATGTGATCATGAATAAAATATTAATTGTCCGTTCTCTTCCTTTATTTGGGCGCGAGCGTGATGCGACAATGACTTTATTGCAAGCTGGTAAAACAGGTAAGAGACCCAAGGTGGTTGATGCCTGGTATGAATTTTTTAAGATCAACGAACTTTTGCAAGACATGTCAAGAGCTCAACGGTCAAAAACTCAAGCGGGTCACGTAGTTCAAAACACACAACATACCTTTCTTGATGATGCTGGCGAAGGGCTTGGATCCAGTTCTCTTCTGGATGCTGTAAGAGGTGCTGCCGAATCTTTGGGAATGGAGTTACCTTTACAAGCCCTCATACAACAAAGTGAGTTCTTGAAGTGTTATCTTGTTAATGAAGATGACTCTGCCTTTTTAGCTGGCTTAAGGGCGTATGGGTATCATGATTTAGCAGAGCGTTTTACTACATCTTGCCCCTTATCTCCGCAAGAACGAGGTGTGATGCTGGCTTCCCTTGTCGCCGGTAATACGGATGCTTTCCACTATTTTCTTCAACAACATGACATTACTTTAGGTGACGTGGCTTCAAGATCTCAGGCGACTGGCCCCGTAAATCTGGTGGTTACAGGGGCTTTGGCGCAGGGAGCTTCTGTTTTTGTTACGAAATGATGGGGTTTAAAACTGACTCATCATTTTTTGAGCATGATGCAGAAGGGCTTGTACTTTTTGTGGAGAACCCGATTCCGCATAAAGGCGGATTAAAGGTTCTGTGCCAGACGCACGGATTAAAAGCCAACTGCCGTCAGAGAGAATATATTTAAAGCCGTCCGATAAGTTGGAGGTCACTATATTTTCCCCGTTAATTTCCTCTGGGGGATTTTTTTGCAAATGGTGCTGGAGACGCATTATTTTTTCACGTTCCACATGAGCGTCAATTCGATCAAAATAAAACTCTCCAAATTCTTGGTACAGATCGTTAACTAATTGCGTGAGTTTTTTTCCGGTGAGACTCATCAGTTCCACCAAAAATAAACCATTAAGTACACCATCACGCTCGTGAACGTGAGGCGCAAAGCTTAAACCACCGGATTCTTCACCGCCCATCAAGGCATTTTTTTCCACCAAATGCTTACAGATATGCTTAAAACCGACGGGGGTTTCAATGCAAGCGAGCCCGTATTTATCGCATATCCGATTAATCATTTGCGTGGTGGATAAGGATTTGACGATAGCGCCTTGAAGTTTTTTGTTTTCGATATAATGTTTAAGTAGAAGTGCAAAAATCAGATGTGAATTGACGAAATTGCCATTTTCATCCACAGCTCCAATGCGATCGGCATCCCCATCGGTTGCCAAGCCGATGTCGGCTTCACCATTTTGCATCCGGCGTAATAACTCTCCTAAATTTTTGTCGATGGGCTCCGGATTAAGGCCTCCAAAAGTTGTGTCAGCTTCGGTATGTATGGCTGTTACCGGCTGTTCGAGAACCGCTTTCATAAAACCGGTACCTGCTCCAAAGAGAGGGTCGTTTAATATTCTAATTCCGCTTTTTTGGATTGCTTTGACGTCTAAAAGAGAACGCAAGTGGTTCACATATTTCTCCTGGGGATTAAAAGGCAGAATCAGTTCTTTTTTTAACCCTTCATCAAAACTTATTTTTTTTATAGCTCGTTTTGTTTTGAGATTAGTTTCGATCTGTTG
This sequence comes from uncultured Nitrospiraceae bacterium, assembly GCA_964592255.1. Lineage (GTDB taxonomy): Bacteria > UBA10199 > UBA10199 > UBA10199 > SBBF01 > CAZQCI01. The sequence continues at coordinate 41,954 of CAZQCI010000005.1, forward strand.
CTCAATTTTTGAGGTGTATTCCGGCGAGGCAGACCCACCATAGCTTTCCTTAAATTTAATGCCATTCCAATTGGCTGGATTGTGTGAAGCGGTGATGACAATACCACAAAACGCTCCTTCATTTTTTGTCATCCACGAAACGCATGGGGTAGGGCAGAATTGATTGGAAAATAAAACGGTAAAACCATTTGCCGCTAAAATTTCTGCCGTTAGTCGTGCGGCTTCTGGGGATTGATTTCGTCGATCGTAACCGAGGACGATTTTTTTGACTCCCTGCCCTAAAAGAGGAGAGGCATCACAAAAGGCTTGAATGACAGTTTCGATATTTTGCGGGATAAAATCTTTTCCAATGATGGCGCGCCACCCATCGGTGCCGAATTTAATAGTGTCTGACATAAACTTTTCTTACGTGACTAGGTGAGCAGGGTCAAGCGAGAAAGGTTTTGCGGTGTTTCCAGACTTCAACCGCTAGTTTCATGGCGGCTTTCATGCTGGCAGGGTTGGCTTTACCTTGGTGGGCAATATCGAAAGCGCATCCTTGATCCGGAGACGTACGAATGATGGGGAGGCCTAAAGTCATGTTTACCCCATGGTGAAAGTCTAATGTCTTGACTGGAATCAGCCCCTGATCGTGATAGAGGGCGACCACCGCATCAAACTTCCCTTGAGCGGCTTGATGAAAAATGCTGTCGGCCGGATAAGGCCCCATGACATTCATTTTTTTTTGGGCTCTACGAATAGCCGGGATGATGATTTTGGCTTCCTCATTTCCAAAGAGCCCCTTTTCGCTGGCATGGGGGTTTAATCCACAAACGGCAATTTTTGGATGTTTAATTCTAAAATCATTTTGAAGCGATTGATAGGTTAAGTCGATCGTGTCGAAAATTTTTGTGGCAGTGAGCAAGGAAGAAACTTTTTTAAGCGGTTCGTGAATCGTGACCAAGCTGACCTTAAGCCGAGGGGAGACAAACATCATCACCGATTTTTTAGCTTTAAATTCATGCGTTAAATATTCGGTGTGTCCTGGAAATTTAAAACCGGCTTTTTGAATGCGCTCTTTAGAAATGGGTGCCGTGACTAGCACATCAACTTTTTTATTTTTTAAATCATCAACGGCTTGTTGCAAGGCTTCTAAACTTTTAAATCCTGATTTTTTTTCCCCCAAAAGTTTTAAAAATTTTGTGCCATAAATTTTCCAATGAGCCAGTTTTTTAATGTGGGGGTCTTTTAAAGCCTTTTCCACCATTTCCGGGCCAATCCCGTCAGGATCCCCCAATGTGATAGCAATAGTTGGTTTAGTTTTGATGAGTAACTCTCCCTGCCTCCTCTTACATTAAGAGAGGGTTTTTATTATTTGATTTCGACGAACATGCGCGACCGAGCTTGGCGGATGTAGTTTTCCAGCTCTTCAGTCACGCGCGCTTCTCCGGCTCGTTGCTGGACTAAGTTTTTAACTTCTGCCAGTGGGCGTGGATGAGGATCTTTTTTCTCCAATACTTTAAGAATAAGAATACCGCTAGGGGTGGCAATAGGGTCAGAAATTAAGCCGATAGGCATACTTAAAAGAATATTCAGCAAGTCACTGCGGACTTGGGTTGTGCTCATCAAGCCGGAATCCCCTCCATTGGAGGCAAAAGGACCTTTGGAATATTTTTTGGCTGCTTCTGCAAAACTACCTCCGTGTTGTAATTTGTCTGAAATATCTTGAGCCAATTTTTCAAGTTGGGCTTGGTTGCTTGATGACTCAGGCACTAGAAGAATTTCTTGAAAGTGTAAAAAGTTGTAACCGTTAAATTCTGACGGGTGCTTTTTATAATAATCATCAATATCGTAATCGGTAATACTGATTTTAGGATAAATGACTTTTTTTAGAAATTCGTTTCGGGCAATATCCCTTTTCATACCTTGCTTATAATTTTCAAAGTTAACTCCAGCGGCCTCAGCCATTTTTCTCAGGCCGTCTACTGTAGTTCGTTGTTCCATGGCCATCTGTGCCAACTGGCGGTTCACATTGTCATCGGTGATATTGATATTGGCTTTTTTAATTTCTTCTTCCAATACCCGTTGGTTGATCATGTTGTTGACGATGTCACTTGTGAAAGCCGTTCTTTTTTTGGCGCGCTCGCTGGGATCTTTAACAAACTTGAGCTGGGCTTCTAGCTCCGCCATGGTCTTGTTGACGTCGGATTGAGTAATGAGGGTGTCGTTTACACGGGCAACGATTTTATCCACTACTTCCCCAGCTAAAGCATTTCCAGCCAAGAGAAGGATGATTAAAAGTAGATTGATGTTTTTAGCAAAACTCTTCATAGCATCTCCATTTTTCGTAAAACCCCTTCCATAATTTGAATACGTGTTTCCGAAAGAATCCGGTTCAACCACGGTTTATAACTTTCAGCCATCTTTTTTTGTATGAGTATCGACTCAATGCGAGGGAGTACTTCTTCCAAAGTAAGATAGCCTTTAGGTCTTTTGTTGATCAGTTTGAAAATATGAAAGCCATAAGGGCTTTTAATTACAGGGCTGATCTCGCCCGGTTTAAGAGAAAAACAAGCATCGTCAAATTCTTTAGGGTAATTCCCGCGGGGGAAGTAGCCCAAATCCCCCCCATTGGCACGGTCGGGAGAGATGGAATGCATGATGGCGACCTTGGCAAAATTTTCGCCTTTTAGTACCCGCTGGCGTAAGGCGGCCGCTTTGGCTTCTGAGTCTGCGGCAATTTGCCGGACTCGTACTTGTTCTTCTATAGCAAAATCTTCGAGATGACTTTTGTAATAGGTTGCGAGTTCGTTTTCACTGACTTTAATTTCTGGATAAAGAGATTTCTGCATGATTTTTTGTACGGTGAGGTTTTCTTCTTCCAGTTGGGTCCAAAGAGAATAAGAAATTTTTTTTTCGTCTAGCATGTTTTGAAATTCTCGATCGCTATAACCTTTTTTTAAGCGTGTAATACCGACAGCTTTTTCTTCTACAGTCAGCACAATATTTTGTTTACGCCCCCAATCGATAATCGCTCGGTTTTCAATCATCTGGTTGAGTGTTTCTTTTTTAACGTTCAAAAACGCTGTAGGGTCTTTAAAGATGCTTTCGTCATAAGCGGCAGCCCCCAGTAAAATACGGCTACGCAATTGGTCTTCCTTAATAGGGTTATTGTTGATTAATGCCACCACGGCTGGCGGAGAGGGATGTTCCCTTCGTGATAAACAAGCGGGTAATAGGCATAAACAGCAAAGCAGGATAATGATTTGTCTCATACTCTAAAAAAAATCCATGTAATCAATCCAAATAAAGGCCCTAAGATCATAGCAGCATAGGCCATATAGCTAAAGAATGAGGGCATGGAAATACCTGATTTTTCGGCAATGGCTTTGATCATAAAGTTAGGCCCATTGCCAATATAAGAATTAGCCCCCATTAAGACGGCCCCGGCACTGATGGCTATTAACCAGCTTTCCTTAACACCGGCAACCATGATGGAGGAGTCCGAAATTTTTTGGGCTAAGGAGAAAAAGGTTAAATAAGTAGGGGCGTTGTCTAGAAAGGAAGAGAGAATGCCTGTGAGCCAGAAAAAAGATGCGGGATGTGAAGGCCCCCACGTGCCACTATGTTGATGAATGAGTAATAGAGCCGGAGCCATGGTGATGAAGAGGCCTCCAAAAACAAGGATGACTTCATTAATGGGATGAAAATTGAAGTGGTTTTTTTTATGAATGTCTCGCGGTGTTATTTTCCACGAAAGAAAAGCCATGGTGAGCATTGTGATTTCACGAAAAGGGGAGGGTAAAAAAACGCTTCCGACAACACCCGCTAGGAATAAAAAATTAAATTTTCCTTTCCATGTTAAGGGGATTTGATTTCGTTTGTCTTTTAATAAATCTTTTTTGATTTCTTTTTTGTAGGCCTGTGTATCCCAAATATAAAAAATTGCTAGCAAAGGAAGAACGGTGCTCACCCAGATGGGAAATAGTTTGAGTGTCCAAAAAAAAGGGACTCCCCGAAGGTAGCCTAAAAATAGGGGGGGATCTCCTATGGGGGTGAGTAATCCTCCTGCGTTGGCAACAATGAAAATGAAGAAGAGGGGGATATGCCGGGTGTGATGACGTTCGCGATTGGTGTGGAGCAAAGGCCTAATTAATAAAAGGCTGGCCCCTGTTGTGCCAATCAGGCTTGCCAGAACTGAGCCTGCCGCCAGGAAAAGAGTATTAGTTTTAGGTTGGGCTTCCAAATTGCCATCCAAAAAAATTCCACCCGATGTGATAAAGAGGCCGATGAGTAATGTAATGAACGAAAAATAATCGTGCAGGGTATGCAGAAGATGTTCCGGATGATAACAGACCAGAAAAATAAAAGGTGCTAAGGCCACGGAAAAGGCAAACCAACCTTTATTTGTGTTTTTTTCCCAAAAATGGGGAAAAAAGAGTGGAAGGAGTGCCAAACCTAATAAATTGATAATGAAAGGGTAAATCCAGAAGAAAGACATAGTGTTTTCGGTCACCATTCAGTTTGGACATGAGGATAATGCCGGATCAACTTATCGTAGGTGATCAAAACGGCTTCTTCAAGGCGGGCCGTAGCGACGATAATCTGATCGGCAGGATCATCATGAAAAGGATGGGGCAATGTGGCAGAGTGCCACGCTATTTCTGGGGTTAGCCCAATAACGCGTAGGGGCAATTCCCGAAAAGCTTTCATCATCCAGGTGTCTCCCTTAACGGAGAGGGTTAGGCGGTTTTTTTCCAAAAGTTTGCAGAATTCCCAGCAGGAGATGGCGGATAAGAGTAGTTCTCCGTGTAGTTTGGGGTTTGCGATGATCTTGAGGGCTTTGGGGGAAATTTTTTCGGGGTTATTATGCCACCAAATCCAAGTGTGGGTATCGAGTAGGTACTTCATTTGGCGGCTTTCCAAATATGAGGGCCTAAGGGAGTCGTGATGTCCTCCTCTTTCAGGACCAGGTTTTTTAAGGTCCCGGGTTTATAAGCCTTTTGGGTGCCTCCTGAGAAAGGGATGACCTGGGCCAATGGTTTTCCGTGTTTGGTGACGATGATGCTGCCTTGACCATGGCCGATTTCTTCAAAATACTGGAGAGCTTTACTCTTGAATTTGCTGACAGAGACGTGTATTTTTTCCGACATAGATTTAAATATATTACTATAGTCAAAATAAATGGTCAATATTTATTCATCTCTTCATTTCAGTTCTTGACAGTCAAAACGGCCCCATGTTACTGCGCAAGCGCCTTTTACTAAAAAACTATGATTCAGCTTTTTCCTAATGAAACTTTGCCGTGGATGTGGGTCATCTTTATGGTGGTCCTTGTGGCCTTGTCGCGCTTGGTGTTTGGGCCGACTTTACGTATTTTAGATGCCCGTAAAGCCAAGATGAGCGGTTTGAAGGATCAGGGTGATACTTTGGCTGCCGAAGTGACCCAGCAACTTGCTGAATATGAAGTGGCTGTCAGCAAAGCCCGTGTGGACGCTGGGGCGGCCCGTGAAAAAATCATTGCCAAAACCCGTGAAGAAGAACGTGTTTTAATTGATCAAGCCCGCCAATCTGCTGAAACATGGATGCGTGATATGCGGACTCAGTTAGAAAATGAAAAAAAACAAGCCCACGCTCAATTGAAGTCATTGACAGAAGGCTTAGCTACTGACTTGGCATCCAAAATTTTGGAAAGGAAAGTGAATTAAAATGGCCCCATTGTTTTTATCAATGTTACTTCTTTTAGTTTCGCCTGCATTCGCTTTGGCGGAGGAAGCCTCTCATGGTGGTTCGGGGCCTTCCATGTCCACCCTTTACAGTTTTATTAATTTTACCATTCTTGTTGTGGCCTTGTATAAATTACTTAAACAGCCGTTAACTGATTTTTTCAAAGCCCGGGCAGAGGCCATTCGTCAAGGTGTAGAAGAAGGTAGCCTTGTGTATGCTGCGGCTTTGAAACAGCAGGAAGAATTAAAGGCTCGTCTATCTCGCCTTGAAGCCGATTCTAAAATGATGATGGATTCTTTCAAAGCCGAAGGTGAGGCGGAACGCAAAAGAATGCTGGAACAAGCATCTGCCTTGGCCCAAAAAATTAAAGATGACGCTAAACGTTTGGCAGACGGTGAAGTTAAAAAAGGAAAAGAAGAATTACGAGAAGCCGCGATTGCCCTAGCGCGTGAACTGGCGGAACGCCGCTTAACCCAAGAATTAAAAGATGATGATCAAGAACGTTTGGCGCGTGGTTATGTCGAACGGATGAAGAGGATTCATTAATTTTATGAACGAAGCCGCTCTATCACGACGATACGCTAAAGCCCTTTTTGAAATAGCCAAAGGGAAAGAAGATGTTTTTGAAACTCAACTCAATGAGTTTCATGCGCTTTGGCTCAACCATGAAGGTTTACGGGGTGTTTTATTAAATCGATTTATCGATTTAAATGCCCGTTTGAAGGTGATTGATGATTTAGCTGCTAAAATCCAAATGAATCTGGATGTCATTCATTTCCTTAAATTATTGATTCGCAAGGGTCGTATGGGCTATTTTGGAATGATTCTTGAAAGTTTCCATGAGTTTGCTCTTCAAGCTGCCAATAAAGTTGAGGCCTCGATTACATCCGCAAAACCTTTGCCTGAAGCCACTTACACGGAATTACAAAACTTGATGGCACAAAAAACAGGCAAGATGGTTGTGGTGAAAAAAGAAATAAATCCGGATGTTTTGGGAGGGGTTTGTATTCGTGTTGGTAACGAAATTTATGATGGTACGGTAAAGGCGGAGTTGGACCGCCTGTGTGATTCGATGGCGAAAGTTTCTTTTTAACTTAAGACCTTAAGCCATCGTTATTTTTGTCCGCTTAACGGGCGGCGGAAGCCATCTTACAGAGATATAGTGGAAGATTTGTAAACCATATCCCCGCTTTTGCAGGGATGATAATTTTGAAGAGAGAATCGCGTAAGGTAAGTTTCTAATTTTAATGAGAGGATATTATGCAAATTAAGGCCGAAGAAATCAGTTCCATACTTAAAACACAGATCCAAAATTACGACAAAATGGTTGATAAGGCGGAAGTCGGTACTGTTGTTGCTGTTGGAGACGGAATTGCCCGTGTTCACGGATTGGATAAAGCGATGGCCGGAGAATTGTTAGAATTCCCCGGAGGCATTCGCGGGATTGCCTTAAACTTGGATGAAGATAACGTCGGTGTGGCCATCATGGGACGCGATGTGACCATCCGTGAAGGCGATGTTGTTAAACGTACCGGACGTATCGCGGAAGTGCCTGTAGGTGAAGGTTTAATGGGTCGTGTGGTGAATGCTTTGGGTGAGCCCATCGATGGTATGGGGCCAATTCAATCGAAGGAAACACGCCGTATTGAAATCAAAGCTCCTGGTATTGTTAAACGTAAGAGTGTGCATGAGCCATTGCAAACCGGTATTAAAGCCATTGATGCGATGATTCCCATCGGGCGTGGTCAGCGTGAGTTAATTATTGGTGATCGTCAGACTGGAAAGACGGCAGTGGCTATCGACACCATCATTAACCAAAAAGGAAAAGATGTTTATTGTTTTTATGTTGCGATTGGACAAAAGCAATCTACTGTGGCGCAAGTCGTGGATAAGCTTAAAAGCCATGGCGCCATGGAATATACCACTGTTGTTTCTGCCAGTGCTTCCGATCCAGCGCCTCTTCAGTTTATTGCCCCTTATACC